>JAQXWS010000048.1 GCA_029225565.1 Eubacteriales bacterium | reverse complement strand
TGATTTTAACGATGTGTTAATTGCAATTTCCCATTGCAAGGGCGTAAAGGGCAGAATCGAGGTTGTACCCACAAATACCGACTATACAGTAATCATTGACTATGCTCATTCTCCCGACGGTCTTGAGAACATTATCTCGTCCCTAAAAGAGATAGCCAAGGGAAGAGTGGTAACGCTCTTTGGTTGCGGCGGTGACCGTGACCGCACCAAGAGACCTAAGATGGGCAAAATTGCCGCGGATTTGTCCGATTTTTGCATAGTTACCTCGGATAATCCCAGGTCCGAGGACGCCGGCAAGATTATTGAGGATGTGCTGGAGGGTATGAAGGATACCGATACTCCCTACACAGTAGTAGAAAACAGAAGAGAAGCCATCGCCTGGGCGTTGAATAATGCACAAAAGGATGATATAATACTGTTGGCAGGTAAGGGACACGAAACCTACCAAATTTTGCCTACAGGCACAATCCACTTTGACGAGCGAGAGGTTGTTGCCCAGGTATTAGGAGAAAATAATCAGTAATGGAACCATTGAAGCTATCCCGTATTGCCACAGCTCTCAACGGAGAGTATAACACCGATACCCCGGTTAATGCCGTGTGTATTGACACACGCAAAATTACGCCCGGATGCTTGTTCATTTGTATCAAAGGCGCGAGATTTGACGCTCATCAGTTTGCCAACGAGGCGCTGGAAAAGGGCGCGGCGGCTGTTATGATAGACCGTGATATTACTGTCAACGGCCCTTTTATCAGGGTGGCTGATACTACAGAGGCTCTGCTTAATCTGGGTGCTTATTATCGCAGCCTTTTCAATATTCCTATTGTAGGGCTTACCGGCTCGGTAGGCAAGACCACCACTAAGGAGTTTACTTATCTCGTTGTATCTGCAAGGTACAATGCAATTAAGACATTGGGCAATCTCAACAACAATATAGGACTTCCCCAAATGTTGTTACAGATGGATAGCTCAACCCAGGCAGCTGTTATAGAAATGGGAATGAACCATTTTGGCGAAATATCGCTGCTTTCCCGTGCAACTTGCCCCACCGTTGGTGTTATTACCAATATCGGCGTATCACATATAGAGAATTTGGGCTCACGGGACGGTATTCTCCAAGCCAAGCTTGAGATTTGTCACGGATTGAAAAAAGGCTCACCGCTTATCCTTAACGGCGACGACGACAAGCTTTCAACTGTAAATGACAATGATTACAAAATTTACTTTTTCGGTATTAATAACGGTGACTTTGTAGCAAAAAATATAGTGGAAAGCGCGAATTCTACCACATTTGATATTCACTATTTCGGCAAAGTTCAGTCCGTTAAAATTCCTACCATAGGTATTCATAATGTTTACAATGCGTTGGCTGCTTTTGCAGTTGGATATGTCCTTAATATTAATCCACAGGACGCCGCCGATGCATTGGCAGACTATGTACCGTCGGGTATGCGTCAGAGAATTGTACAGGTGGGTGACATAACATCCATAGAGGATTGCTACAATGCGTCGCCGGATTCAATGCGTGCTGCCCTGAGGACTCTCCACGATGCAGCCGGTAATAGGAAAATTGCCGTTCTCGGTGATATGCTGGAGTTGGGGGATTATTCTCGTCAGGCTCATTCCTCGGTGGGTGACATGGTAGCCGAAAACGGAATTGACTACCTTTTTGCCTATGGCAGCGATGCTCGTTATTATGTTGAGCAAGCCAAGGCAGGAGGTTGCAGTAATGCATATTTTTTTGACGACAAATCAAAGCTTTCAAAAAAACTTCTTGAGGTTTCAGGACCCGGCGATGCAGTTCTTTTTAAGGGCTCGCGTGGTATGAAGCTGGAAGAAATAATGGACATAGTTTATAAAGAATGGGAGAATTAAATGAGTAGTTTAGTTGCAATTATTATTAGTGTAGTTCTTGCATTTGGCATTACAGCCGGATTGGGATTTGTGATTATTCCCTGGCTTCGCAAGCTAAAGTTCGGCCAGACCATTTTGGACATCGGTCCATCCTGGCACAAGAACAAGCAGGGTACCCCCAATATGGGTGGAATAATGTTTATTATCGGCATATTGGTGTCCTTTGCTATCGGTGCTCTTGTATTTTACCTTGCCGGAGGTAATTTGCAATCCGACTATTCTGCTGTAATTCAGGGCAGGGAATTGGTGTTGCTAATAGCAGGCGTCTGTCTTGCTTTTGGCTGCGGTATCGTTGGTTTTACCGATGATTTTATCAAGATTAAGCTAAAGCGTAACGAGGGCCTTTCTGCCAAGCAAAAGACCCTGGGACAGTTGGTTGTGACAATCGGCTACACTCTTACACTTTGGCTATCCCACAACACAACATGGACCATTCCTTTTATCGGTACAGTAAATTTTGAAAAGAATATATTTACCGGGGTAGTATTTTGGCTGGTATCTATATTCATTATTTACGGCTGTGTAAATAGCGTAAACCTGACCGACGGCATCGACGGACTTTGTTCTTCGGTTACGGTAACGGTAGCTGTTACATTTATATTATCGTCGTTTATGCTGCATTTTGCAGGACTCGGTATTCTTGCAGGTGCACTGCTTGGAGGCGTCCTTGGCTTCCTGTGCTGGAATTGGAATCCGGCAAAGACATTTATGGGTGATACCGGTTCTCTTTTCCTGGGAGGTATGGTAGTGGCTCTTGGATATGCTGTCAAGTGCCCGTTGCTGCTGTTACCTATCGGTATTGTGTATGTGTGCGAGACAATGAGCGATATTATCCAAATCGGATATTTTAAGATTACTCACGGTAAAAGGGTGTTCAAGATGGCTCCCATTCATCACCATTTTGAGATGTGCGGATGGAAGGAAAAGAAAATCTGTGTAGTTTTTTCTCTGGTTAATGCCATCGGTTGCGTTATTGCACTTTTGCTGATTAAATTCGGTTATTAATTTATACATATTATAAGAAAGGAGTATTATATGCCAGGTAAAAGCTTGGACCCCCCTCGCAAAAGGAATGCTAATACCCAGCCACCGGACGGTGATACTGTCCTGAAAACTAAGCCAAATACCCATAGCAAGTGGTTTACTACCGGCGCTATTGATATTCCTTTTTTTGCGCTGACTATTGTGCTTTTGACATTGGGCCTTGTGATGCTGTTTTCTGCATCATATCCCTATGCTTACCAAAAGTACGGGGATTCTTATCACTTTTTCAATCGTCAGCTTTTGTTTGCTGTAGCCGGCGTATTGATAATGCTTTTTGTTTCCAAAATAAATTACAGAAAGCTGATTCTTATCAATTACCCATTACTGGCTTTTACGCTGATATGCCTTGTGGTTGTACTTAAGTGGCATACCGAGGTTGGCGACTTCAAGCGCTGGATACCGTTGGGACCGCTTACATTCCAGCCATCCGATGTGGCAAAATTTTCTATTATAATCACATTGGCTGTCTTTATTTCAAAACATTATGACCGTATGCACGAGACGGTAACAGGCTTTGTAAAGCCCATGTGCATAATCGCAGTGTTTTGCGGTCTTATCTTTTTGGAGCATTCTCTCAGCTGTACAATATTGGTTGCCGCAATCGGTGTGTCCATTATGTTTGCAGGGGGAACCCACGGCAGATGGTATGCCATTGGCGTAGGCCTTGTGGTTGCACTTGTGATGCTGGTTATACTCAAGCCCGAGGTACTGATGAACTATGCCGGCGAGCGAATTGTTGCTTGGCTGGATAAAAGCTATGAGCCAACCGGCGCCAGATGGCAGACTAACAACTCCTTGTATGCTATCGGCTCAGGCGGGTTGTTTGGTGTGGGATTGGGCAATTCCAAACAAAAGTTTTTGTATGTATCCGAGCCGCAAAACGACTTTATCTTTGCTATAGTGTGCGAGGAGCTCGGACTTGTGGGAGCAACAATAGTTATTTTGTTGTTTGGATTGCTGTTTGCCAGAGGTATATGGATAGCCATGAGATGCCCGGACCGCTTTGGCTCACTGGTGGTTGTTGGTATTATGGCACAGCTTGCTGTCCAGACCATTCTCAATATTATGGTAGTTACCGACACAATACCCAATACGGGTATATCGTTGCCGTTTTTCTCTTATGGCGGTACAGCGATACTTATGCAATTGTTTGAGATGGGAGTGGTTCTTGCAATTTCCCGCAAGACCAATCAACGCAAGGTATAAAACAGAGGAGTATTATGAGATTATTATTTGCAACAGGCGGTACCGCAGGTCACATCAATCCTGCACTTGCAGTAGCGTCATATATCAGAGAACAGTATCCGGACACAGAGTTTTTGTTTATCGGCACTGCCGACCATATGGAGGCTCGCCTTGTACCCAATGCCGGATTTGATTTTAAAACAATAGATATTAACGGCTTTAGGCGTTCCTTTTCTCCACAGGCAATAATAGCCAATGTAAAGACCGTGTTCAAGCTAATCAAGAGCGAAAAAGCCAGCAGAAAAATAATAAAGGAATTTAATCCGGATGTTGTTATCGGCTTTGGCGGATATGTTTCCGGTCCGGTACTGCAGGAGGCTGTAAAGCTGAATATCCCTACATGTATTCACGAGCAAAATGCTTATCCGGGTATCACCAACAAGCAGCTTGCTAAAGAGGTGGACAAGGTTATGGTTACTGTAGAGGACGCTATCCGTCACCTGGAGGCAAAGAATCAGGTTGTTGTTACCGGATTACCTGTTCGCGGTGAACTGTTAACAAAGGCAAAGGCCGATGCTCGCAAAGAGCTGGGAGTACCCGAGGATAAAAATCTGGTGCTTTCCTTCGGCGGTTCGTTAGGTGCCGCGCCCCTTAATGAAGCAATGCTGCCAATATTGCTTTCCCATGCAGAGAACGGCGCGGTGTATCACATTCATTCTGTGGGAACTAACGGAAAAAAGTATCTTGATATTTTCAGCAATAATGATTTTACACAAGTGCGCGAGAATGTGTATCGCAAGGGTACGGTAGAGGTCAGACTCTATATTGACAATATGGATACCTGTATGGCTGCCGCTGATATTGTTGTCGGCAGGGCAGGTGCCTCGTCTCTGTCCGAGATTGAGGCTATGGGCAAGGCATCCATACTTATTCCATCGCCGTATGTTGCCGAGAATCATCAGTACCATAATGCAATGGCGCTGGTAAATCGCAATGCCGCCCGTATCATAGAAGAAAAAGAACTTAATGAAGACTCATTGGCAAATATGATGGACGAGCTGTTGGCAGATGTTGATACCCGCTTTGCCATTGAGGGTAATGCAAGAGATATGGCAATTATCGACGCAAGAGAAAAAATAGCCGCTATCATTCTTCAGCTGGCAAAATAGTTTTAGCAAAACAAAAACCACCTCATAGTATGTTGTAGGTGGTTTTATGGAATACTTACATATCAACGGCGGCAGAGAGCTTAACGGCTCTGTCAATGTCCATGGCGCAAAAAACAGCGTTCTCCCAATTCTGGCTGCAACATTGCTGGTTGACGGAGTATGCGAAATAAAGAATTGTCCCCACTTATCCGATGTTGATGTTACAATCGACATTCTGCGGCATTTGGGGGCAGTAGTAGCATTTGATGAGGATGTTATTACTGTTGATTCTACTCAGATTACCGATTGCCGCATACCCGAGGGAATGATGAAAGAACTGCGTTCCTCCATTATCTTTTTGGGTGCTCTGGCGGCTCGTATGGGTAATGCGTGCCTGTATTTGCCCGGTGGATGCGACATCGGTCTCAGACCAATCGACTTGCATTTAAAGGGACTTCAGGCCTTGGGTTATGCCACAACGACTGACGGCAACAATATTTGTGCCGAATCAGTCTCGCCCCGGGGTACCGAGATAGTACTGCCTTTCCCCAGTGTGGGAGCTACGGAAAACATAATATTGGCAAGCGTTTTGACTCCCGGAACAACTACTATTATCAACGCCGCCAGGGAGCCGGAGATTGAGGATTTGGCTCGATTTCTTAATTCTGCCGGTGCAAGGATTAGGGGCGCATTGACTACTGTGATTCAAATTGATGGCGTAGAATCCTTGCATTCAACGGCACATACCGTAATTCCCGACAGAATATTGGCTACCACACTTATGTCGGCTGTAGCTGCCACCGGCGGAGATGTATTTTTAAACAATGTTTCCCCGACTCAGCTGATGCCAACATTGCCGGCATTCCAAGAGATGGGAGTAACTGTTTTTGTAGGCAAGTCAACTGTCCGTACTACCGGCAATGGTCGGCTCAGGAGAGTAAAGAGCATTGATACCCGGCCCTATCCGGGATTTCCCACCGATGCACAGGCGCCTGTTATGGCTGCATTAACAGTAGCCCGTGGCACATCGGTAATCAAAGAAAATATATTTGAAAACAGATTTAGGCATGTGTCGCAGTTATCATTGTTCGGCGCCGATATAACGGTAAAAGATCGTATAGCTATTGTCAACGGTGTCAGGCACCTATACGGTACCGAGGCTCGCTGTACCGACCTGCGGGGTGGGGCGGCAGTTGTTATTGCAGCATTGATAGCCGACGGCGAGTCAGTAATCAGAGATATCGGTCACATCGACCGCGGATATGAGAATTTAGAATACCGGCTGTCCTTACTGGACGCTGATGTCAAGAGGATTTGTAATGAAGAAAAATGATAACAAAAAAAGGGTGAACAGAGCAACCTCGGATTTTGATTCCCTAAATACAGAGTTGGGCTCTTCCTTTGGTTTGGAGCCGCCAAAAAGATATCGTCCCGACCAAAGACCGGACAATACTCTGCCGGATAAAAAGAAAAAATCCGTTGTCAAAAAATCTGTCACCAAAAAGCCAAAAAAGCAGTTATCCAAGCAGGAACAAATTAAGCAAAGAAAAAAGCGCAATACCCTGCGTAAGGCACTTTCGGTAGTCGGAGTTGTGTTGGCTATTGTGATTGTAATGGTTATTCTCAGCTTAACCGTTTTCTTTAAGATAGATACAATCAACATTACCGGAACAAAAAAGTATTCCCGACAGCAAGTGACGGCGGTTCTTCCGTTTGAGAAAAATGACAATCTCTTTTTGATAGACAAGGACGGCACAGCAGAAAGATTGGAAAAAAATCTGCCTTATATATATAATGTAGAGATTACACGAAAGCTGCCATCCACCGTCAATATTAAAATCACAGAGCCGTCAAGAGTTTTAACAGTCAAAAATGCTGACAAAACTTACACGGTTTTGGACGATAACCTTAAGGTGCTGGAGCAGAGCAGCAAGTCAAAACCAAAAAATTCAATTGCAGTAAAAAAAGCGGTATTGAAGTC
Source organism: Eubacteriales bacterium (assembly GCA_029225565.1). Taxonomy (GTDB): domain Bacteria; phylum Bacillota; class Clostridia; order Oscillospirales; family Acutalibacteraceae; genus Eubacterium_R. Next base: position 7,360 of record JAQXWS010000048.1, on the reverse strand, counting down.
AGCCGTGATGGGCGAAACAGCAGTATTTAACAAAAAGAGTACAAATAAGTGCATTACCGCATTGCTCAAAGTGATAAAGGATGTTAATTTGGCAGAGGCTACCGCCGTATATAGCAATGGCCCCGACAGCAATTATATAGTTTATGACAACAGAATTACAATCAAGTTGGGCGCGACTACTGATTTGGAAAACAAGTTGTATTCTGCGCTTGCTGCGATAGATAAGCTTAACAATACCAACCCTACCGTAAAGGGTGAAATATCCGCTTTCGGTGGTAAGCAAGTGTACTTTACAGAGAAAAAATGACAAATCCGTTGTAAAGTAATGTACTTTACAATTATTGCATGATTGAAGATTAAAAAACAGAGTAATGCAAATATTTTGTAATTTTTTCTCAATGTCAAAAAAATATTTATATTATTTTGTAAAAAAGTATTGCAAAATAGTAACAAAACTGTTACAATACATCTGCAAGCACAGAATGTGTAATATTTTGAATTATAAAACAAGGAGAAGTGTAAGATGGGAAGATACGAAATTGATACCGACGATAACAAGGTAGTACAAATTAAAGTAATCGGCGTTGGCGGCGGCGGCGGAAATGCTGTTAACCGCATGGTTAGATGTAATATAAAGGATGTTGAGTTTGTTGCTATCAACTCTGATAAGCCGGCACTCAACAAATCAACTGCAACTCACAAGATTCTTATTGGCGAAAAGACAACTAAGGGCCGTGGCACCGGTGCTAAGCCGGAAATCGGTATGAAGGCAGCAGAGGAGTCAAGAGAGGCTATCACCGATGTTCTTACCGGTTGCGAGATGGTATTCATCACCGCAGGTATGGGCGGCGGTACCGGTACAGGTGCTGCTCCGGTAGTAGCTAAGATTGCAAAGGATATGGGCGTTCTTACTGTAGGTGTTGTTACAACCCCGTTTGGATTTGAAGGCAAGCGCCGTATGGAACAAGCTCAAGAGGGTATTAAGGAGCTTGCTCAGTATGTTGATTCTATTATGGTTATCCCTAACGAGAATCTTAAGTTCGTTACTACAGAAAAGATTACTCTCCTCAACGCATTTGAGATTGCCAATGATGTTCTTCGTCAGGGCGTACAGTCTATTTCTGACCTTGTTAACGCAACAGGTCTTGTTAACTGCGACTTTGCCGATGTTACAGAGATTATGAAGGACGCCGGCTATGCTCACATGGGTGTAGGCAGAGCAAAGGGTAAAGACAAGGCAGAGATTGCTGCTCAGCAGGCTATCTCCTCACCTCTTCTTCAGACATCAATCGACGGCGCACGCGGCGTATTGCTCAATATCACTGCTTCTACAGACATCGGTCTTGAGGAAGTTGATGCGGCTTCATCAGTAGTAAGAGAGGCAGTTCACGAGGATTGCGAAATTATCTGGGGTGCTTCATTTGACGAAGAGCTTGAGGACGAGATGATTATCACCGTTATCGCTACTCGTTTTGGCGAGGAGGGTCCAGGTACTGTAATCAAGAGCGTAACCGCTAACAAGGAGGTTGCTCCTCCTGCCGAGGTTGCTGCTCCGGCAAGCTTTACAGCAAGCGATGACGATTCTTTCACCGACATCGTTAATTTCTTCAAGAAGTAAGAGTTCTATACATAAGGCCGTGTTATGCACGGCCTTTTATTTATATTGATAAAAAAATATTAATATGTATATTTTTGTCTGTAAAGTTGAAAACTATGTGGAAAGTAAGGAAAATTTCTTTACATTTATATTATAATCTTAGTATTTTTAAACAACTGATGACTAATATTCCACATTTTCCACATGGTTTTCCACATTCTTTTCAACAAAATAATTTTGTAAAGTAAATTTCCATTACAAAAATAATTAATCCCTATGCAATGTATGCATAGGGATTTAGTTATTATTTATTCATTTTTGATGAATATTACCATTCACTTTTTGTATATGAACGGATGATGTTGGTAATTATATTATCTCGTTTTAAGCCCTTTCCTTTTCCGCCCTTAATTTGGTCTTGGATTTTGCCTGCACGGATTGTGACAAAATCTGCCTTGTCAAGAATTTTGTCCATTGGCGGAATATCGCCGAATTTGTAGTCGCTGTCAACTGTATCTATTATTTTTGTGGCGAGATTGGTGGCAGAGAATTTTTTCACTCCGGTCATTGCCAGTATAACAACCTTGTTTGCCTCCGGCAGAGTTAGAGTTTTGCACCCCTTAACATCAATCTCGTAGATAAAGAAGCAAGCATTACTGTTTGGAATATTGCCCTCCGGATGATGTGTGTGGCTAAATACAAGCCCCACATCTGCATTTTTTATATTTGCCGTTTGGTTCATTCCGGCCATATCCCATTGACCAATAGGCTGATTCATAGAGTACACGGTTATAGGTCGCTCTTTATTGTCTGCCATAATGGTAATTTCGGTATCCTTTAGAACACTCGATGCCAGAATGTACATTTTGTTAATGCCCTTTGGTATTTCTATTTCCTGCTCCCGAGGGATGAGTACATTCTTTTCCATATCCACATTTGGCATCCTAAATGTGATACCCTTTACGGTCAGGCTTTCGGGAATTAACTCATTTGGCAGCGAGAATCCGGAGCCCTGAAGTATGCAGTTTACTTTGTAATTGTCGGCAGTTATGCCCGTTGCATTATACTCCAAATGCAGTTTTTTATAATTTTCTCTTGCCTTATTCTTTTGGTGATTTACCTTGAACTTAAAGGTTTTTACCTCAAACGGCTTTATATCAAATACGATTTTGCCATCCTTAATTTTGGCATCCGCCTTGTATTCCTCTGTGCCGTAAACCTCGGTAGCCTCAATGATTTCTGCAAACATGGTGATAGCCACATTTTTGTGGGCCTTGCCTACAGCCTCGTTGACTCTGACGATGATGTCGTTGTCGCTATATGCCTTCTTTACACATCTGATAAGCACTTCCTTGCTGCTGATGCTCATTAGCGAAAAGCTGTCTCCCTGTGCTCCGTCAAAGGTTGATGTGGTCTGGAAAGCAATTAATGGCTGATTGAATCTTTGTGCCTCAAGCTGCGTTGCGGAGCCTATTTCTCCCTTGTGGCTGTAGATACCGAAGCTGAATATGTTTCTGCCAATATCCTGCAAATCCTGTCTTGCATCTTTAGTAAAAGCGCCGGCAGGTGTGTGGATACAGGTCATACGCAGCATATTATCCTGCGGCTTATCCCATCCGTATTTGCAGTCGCTGAGTATGCTGACGCCGTATCTGCCGTATTCGTCGGTAATGTCCGCCCATTTTTGTGCAGGCACCTCATACAGATTATCTGTGTTGTTGCCGCGCATTATGTACCCCAGACCCAGGTCGTATGCAGCATTAGGATTGCTGCAGGTGAGTGGGAACTGGGCTTTCAACATAGTGCGTCTGCTTTGCCAATCTATGTAGTTGTCAACTCTTATTGACTCGCCCCCTGATTCCAGAGAGATAACCTGGTCTATGGTGTTATATTCTGCCTCACGGCGTACGCGTATCGCAATTCTTGCAGCACCGTCCTCCGCTATCTCAAAGGTGGGAGTGTTTGCGTAGCAGAAGGGTTGGGCGTCAATGTCTTCCTTTCGCATTTCCCAGCTGGGATAGTTCAATTCGCATATATCGCGAAGTAACGCCAGCTTGATTGGTGCTGAGAGTAACTGTACCTTCAGCTTCTTGTCAACAATGGAGGCAATGTCTCCGTTTTTGTTGAGAATAATTTTGTATTTCTCGTTCTCAAGGGTATGCTCGGTTACTGTTAGGTCGCTCTTTCTGCCCAATTTCTTGTCGGCAACTCTAACATCATACACCTTGTAGCCAAGGCTATCAACATTTGCCAAAAATACAATATCCAGTTCCTTGCCCTGCTTTTTTACTATTTGGCTGGGTACTTGGTGTCCCGCCTTGTCCACTACACAAATATTCTTTGCATTGTGCTTTAGCTTAATGTGGGCACTTACAGCTTCCTTTCTCTTGATAGCCAGCGGGTTGTTTACTACTACTGCACATTCCGTGCACCAGGAGGTATCCAATTCGTTAACAACAGCTCCCACAGCACCCTCGTATTCGTTCTTGAATTGGGAGAGAGAAATGTAGTAGTCGTTCCAGCTGTCGTTATATTGCTTCATTGTGGATGTGCCGGTTATATCATCATGGAACTGATGCTGAATCACACGCTTCCAAGCCTGGTCGATAATTTCACTTGGGTATTTGTGAGTTGTAAGCAGGTCGGCAGCAATACAAGCCTTTTCACAATTATCTGCCAGCAGCTCATTTTGGCTGTTGAGCCTTTTGCTCATTGCACGGGATGTGTAGCATCCTGCACCGTGGGAGCGCATAACCAATTCGTTGTCCCACACAGGCAGGCAGGCTTTTTCCTTTGCAGACAGCTTATCCAATTCCTCAAATATTTCGTCCGAGGCAGCAGAGATTACCTTTGTGTTTTTGTCTTCGGCGTTTTTTTCTACGCTGTCGTTTACACACTTAACGCTGTTTTCATCCGGCGCGCCGCCCCAGTCGCCGGTACCGTAATAGTTCATTGTCCAAGGCAAGCTGTATTTTAGACCGTTGTCCGCCAGCTTGTTGATAATGCCAATGTCACCTCTGACATCTCCGTTGAATTTATATCGATAGGACAGGGGATTGAGGGACGCAAATATTTCGCTGCCGTCAACTCCCTTGACGATACCAATGTCAAAGGGCCTTTGGTATGCGCCGCCCCAGCCCAGCTTTTGGGTACTGAATCCCAGTAGGTTGCAGTGCTTTGCCACACTTGGCAATGCGTAACCAAAGCCAAAGCAGTCAGGCAGGAAAATATCCTTACTGCTTTTGCCCAATTTGTCTGCAAAGTACTTGTGGCCGTACAGAATATTTCTTATCAGCGCCTCGGGAGAAGGTATGTTCACATCACCGTTTTCCCATGCCGTTCCGGACACACACCACCTGTCTGCATCAACATATTCCTTTATTTGCAGGAATTGCTGTGGGTAATATTCCTCTATTAACGCATAACGAAAGGCGCCCTCAAAGCTGAATCGGTAGTGAGGGTATTTTTCGATTAAATCAAAATTTTTGTTAAAAGTGTCGGGAATATATTCCTCTACGGTTTTTGGAAGCTCCCATCTCCATACTGTGTCCAGGTGGGATGTAGCTACGGCAAATATCTTGTTTACTGCCATTTTGCTCACGCCTTTATTTTTCGATAATTTCGTATGTAAATTCGTATTTTTCCTGCAGTGCCTTAACCTTGTCCTCGTTGTCCTCAATAAAGGTTTCGGTGTAAACACTTTTGCCGTTTACGGAATAATCCTTTACGATTTGCTCCAGCTCTGCCCAAGCCTCTCTCTCAAGCGGATAGCCGTCCTCGAATTTGATCAAGAATTCTCTGTGCTTTGGTAGTCTTACTTTCATGTTAGTTTTCCTTTCAATGTTAATATGTCTATTATATATTTAAAACCAATTTATTGCAATATCAATTTTGTTATTGCAATATCAATTTTGCCTTTTTTATCAGCAGCTCCCGTGGGTGGGTTATTGCATAGTCCGCTATGATGTCATCGTCAACCAGACTTATCATTTTGTCGCCAATGGTCACATTATCAATCTGGCCGCTGATGATTACACACCGCTTGCCCTTGTCCTTTGCCACTTTTGCCACACGGTAGGGGAGCTTGCCCATTAGTGTCTGTCTGTCGGTTTTGCCCTCTCCTGTTACAACTATGTCACATTCACTTATCAGTTGGTCCAGATTTGCCATTTTGGATATTATATCGAATCCGCTTTTTATGTTGCCGCCATATACGGAGTAGAGGCCGGCACACAGCCCGCCTGCTGCGCCTCCTCCTTCGATTGTACCCATATCTGTCGGCAAGAATGCATTGAGTCTTTTTAGTCCGTCGTCAAGCTCTTCAACATCGGTTTTTCTTGCCCCTTTTTGTGGTGCAAATACATATGCAGCACCGTTTTTGCCATACATTGGGTTGGTAACATCACAGGCAAATGTAAAGTTAATATCCTTTACAATATTGCGAAAACTAATACCGAATATTTGGTTCAAATCCCTTGCTCTGATTCTATTAATTTCGTTCTGATTTTCGTCCAAAAATATGGTGCCTAAAGCTTCCAGAGCCCCGGCGCCGCCGTCACAGCATCCTGAGCCGCCCAATCCGAGTATAATATTATGATAACCCTTTGATACAGCATATTTTATCAGTTCTCCGGTTCCGTATGATGACGCCATCATTACATTCTTTTTCGGCAGTAATCCACTGGCTGTTGCACTCTCGATTACTGCAGTGTCTCCTACCGTAATTATGTGCCCGTCAATTTGGCAGCCGTATATGTTGTGGCATTTGGTGTAAAGGCGATTACCATTACAGATTTTTTCTATACATTCGGCAAATCCTTCTCCTCCGTCAGCCATTGGCAGACAGAATATGTCCAAATTTTCGTCTGTTGATAACAGGCCTTCCTTGATTGCTTGGCATACTTGTTGTGAATCAAGGCTGCCTTTGTAGCTATCTGTCGCAATTAGTATTTTCATAATCATCACCGACTTTATTATATCATATTATTCTGTTTGTGGCACTTTTTTTCTTGACAATTTTTGTTATGTGAGGTATTATTAACTTAGCGTGATGGTAATAGCGCTGAGAGATTGTCTGTTAGACAACGAGGATGGGTAGTTTTAGGAGGACACTGAGACTACCCGTTTTTTGTAAAAAAACTATTGACAAATATTATTTTTCTGTTATAATAATATAGCACTTAGGGAAGTGACATATATATCGCGGGGTAGAGCAGTTGGTAGCTCGTCGGGCTCATAACCCGGAGGTCGTAAGTTCGAGTCTTACCCCCGCAACCACAAAAAAGCAGACACCGTTTCGGTGTCTGTTTTTTCGTTATTATGGGCAATTCGAACTTACGACCGACGGGTTCCCGGAGCATAACAGTCGAGCGCTGCCTGCGGCAGGAAAAGCGAAGGATGTTATGGCGCAGCGGTCAAAGAATTGCCACGCTCCAAATGAGCAATTCTTTGGGCACCGCAAGAGTGCAAGCAAAGGCACAGCCTTTGCGCGAAACAAGTTCGAGTCTTACCCCCGCAACCACGAAAAAAGCAGACACCGTTTCGGTGTCTGTTTTTTCGTTATTATGGGCAATTCGAACTTACGACGACGGGTTCCCGGAGCATAACAGTCGAGCGCTGCCTGTGTGAGAAAAAGCGAAGACTGTTATGGCGCAGCGGTCAAAGAATTGCCACGCACCAAGTGAGCAATTCTTTGGGCACCGCAAGAGTGCAAGCAAAGGCACAGCCTTTGCGCGAAACAAGTTCGAGTCTTACCCCCGCAAC
>JAQXWS010000047.1 GCA_029225565.1 Eubacteriales bacterium | reverse complement strand
TGTTTTGTAACAAAAGAGCTTGTAATTCTTCCTGAGTGGATACATGACGGGAGGATATAATCTCCAGTATTTTTGCTTGTCTTCTTTTTTTCATTATATTCTCCTTTCCAAAATCTTTTTGTTAAGTATCTCGTAAAAATTATCAGGTTTCAGTTTGATTAGTCCTGCAACATATTGTGACTGAGAAATGTTTATCTCTGTGTTGCTGTCAATTTGAATTAGCTGTGCGCCGTCCAAGGACAGAAACGAATTGTTGTTCAAATCATTCATAACCGACAAGGTCATGGTCTTGTCCGAAGAAAGCACGATACTTCGATTCATCAGAGAATGAGGACAAATAGGAGTAATAACAAAGCAAGAATTGTCCGGGCTTAGTACAGGGCCTCCGGCTGCCATTGAGTAAGCTGTGGAGCCTGTAGGGGTAGAAACAATGATACCGTCAGCGCGGGTTGTGGTAACAATTCTGCCCTCGCTGGTAAGCTGAATATCAATCAATCTTGCCAAATCGCCACGGGACACAACTGCATCATTAAGACAATGATATGTCCCCACCGGCTTGCCGTCGCAAACAAGCTCCGCCTTTAGCATCATTCTTTTTTCTGTCTCATAATCACCATCCACTAATTTGGACAGTAAGTGGAGCTCGTCTTTTTCCAGTCCACTCATAAATCCAAGCCTGCCTGCATTGATGCCAAGGGTCGCCTTGCCTTTTAGGGCAGTAGCCTTTGCAATATTGAGGGTTGTACCGTCACCGCCGATAGCAATAGCTATATCGCAGCTTGAAATATAGGGTTCAATATTTGCAAAGCAATTACCCTCATTGGGAGCCACAACAACATTAACTCCCAGGGATGACAAAATATCCACAACATTGTTACATATTTCTTGCGCATAAGAACTATTCAAATTTGGAAAAACCGATATATTCATATAAATTCCTCATTAATCCAATTCGTCGTGGGATTCGTTAACTAATGCTGCCGGGTCAACAGACTCGTCAACAGCAGGTTCGCGGCTCTTTGCAATATACACAAGGTACTCAATATTACCCTCCGGTCCCTTTATGGGAGAAAACTGCAAGCCTTTAACATCAAACCCGTTTTCTAATGCCATATTGATAACATTGTTGACAACCTCAAGGTGCACTAATTTATCACGCACAACGCCTTTTTTGCCAACCTTGTCCTTGCCGGCCTCGAACTGAGGCTTGATAAGACATACTGCTTGACCATCGTCGGCAAGCAATTCAGACAATACCGGCAGAATATGCTGAAGAGATATAAAAGAAACATCGACAGAAGAAAAATCAATCTTGTCCTTTACCACCGTATTGTCAACATACCTAAAATTAGTGCGCTCCAAATTTACTACTCGTGGGTCAGTACGCAGCTTCCAAGCCAATTGGCCGTATCCTACATCAATGGAATAAACCTTGCTTGCTCCGTTTTGGAGCATACAGTCGGTAAATCCGCCGGTGGATGCACCAACATCCATACAAATCTTGCCCTCAAGATGTATCGGGAATTCCTGCATGGCTTTTTCCAGCTTTAGTCCCCCTCGTGACACATACTTGAGTCCGTTGCCACGCACCTCCAGTACATCGTCCTCTTTTAGCTCAAATCCGGCTTTATCAACCTTTTGGTTATTAACATATACCTGACCGGCCATAATAATAGCCTTTGCCTTTTCTCTGCTTGGGGCATATCCCCCCTCAAATACAGCAATGTCAAGTCTGGTTTTCTTTTTCATACTATTCTGCGTTGTTTACTATCTTAACAACTGACTCCTTGTCCAATTTGTAGGTTCTTAACTGGGAGCTAACGGAAGCCTGCTTAATGAATTCATCTTCAACACAAATATGATTGAATACGGCTTTTACTCCCTTTTCTAACAAAAGTGATGCAAAGCATTCGCCTACGCCGCCGTTCTTGATGCCCTCTTCAAAAAAGAAAATATCTGTGCAATGCTCAACAATATCGGCAACCTCAGGATTGATGGGCTTAATTTTGTTTAGCTTAAGAATGAAGGCGTCCTCAATATTTTCCATAGCCTGACAGCACTCCGAAAATTCCCTTCCGTAAGTGACAATACATCTGCTGCTATTGGCATTGCCTATAATGGTGAAATCACTGTTATCCCATTCATAATTCTGTGGCAATACTCCTTGACTGCCGCGAGGGTACCTAATAGCAACTGCCGACTTGTCAACATAAACTGCATGTCGCAGCATATCCTCCAACTCGCTGAAGGACGCAGGCGCATACACAATAAGACCCGGTACACTCATTAGAAAAGCAGTATCAAAAACGCCCTGATGGCTCTCGCCGTCCTCACCTACAAATCCTGCCCTGTCGATACCGAATATCACCTTCAAATTTTGCATAGCAACATCGTGTATCAGCTGGTCGTAGGATCTCTGCAAAAATGTTGAATATACGGCAAATACCGGAATCATACCGTTTTTTGCAAGGCCGGAGGAAAATGTAACGGCATGCTGTTCTGCAATACCCACATCAAAAAATCTATCGGGATATTTGTTTGCAAAATCCACAAGACCTGTACCCGTGCTCATTGCCGCAGTAATGGCACAAAGCTTATTATTCTCCTTTGCAATATCCACCATTGTGTTTCCAAAAACAGAAGAAAATGTTTTTCCTCCACTTAATGGCTCGCCCGTATTAATATCGAACTTGCCGATACCGTGAAATTTGGACGGATTCTGCTCGGCGTATTCATAGCCCTTGCCTTTAATTGTATTGACATGAATCAAAACGCTGTGATTATGCGCCTTTGCTACATTTAGGGCGTCTATAAGCTCTTCAAGATTGTGTCCGTCAATAGGACCGTAGTACCTAAATCCAAGGTCCTCGAAGAATGTATTTTTATATACGCTCTTCCTGATTTTTGAGTTAATCAAGGTGATTGTTCGAGCAATCTCGGTACCGAATTTCGGCATACGGGAAACCCGGCGCTCAACCTTTGACCTAAAGGTAAAATACTTTGGATTGGTACGAATATTCGTTAAATTCTTTGCCATTGAGCCGACATTGGGACTAATGGACATATTGTTATCGTTAAGAATCACTACAAGGTTATTATTTTCCAAACCGCTGTTATTGAGTGCCTCATAAGCAAGACCGCCGGTCAACGCACCGTCTCCTATAACGGCAACTACCTTGCCTTTCTCTCCCGTAATTGACTTTGCCTTAGCAAGACCAATGGCGGCAGAAATGGAAGTTGAAGAATGACCGGAGGAAAAAATATCGTGCTTGCTCTCCGCAGGTCGTGTGAAACCGCTGATTCCCCCTTCCTGACGCAAAGTAGAAAATCTGTCCTTGCGACCGGTGAGAATCTTGTGGGTATAGCTTTGGTGACCTACATCGAAAACAATCTGGTCCCTGGGAGAATTAAACACCTTATGTATTGCTACTGTCAGCTCAACGGTACCGAGATTGGAGGCAAGATGCCCTCCGTTATCGGCAACGGTATTAATCATAAGTTCGCGAATTTCGGTACAAAGTTGATTAAGCTGGTCAATATTCAGTTTCTTAATGTCCTTTGGTGAATTAACACTATCCAAAATTGACACAATACTCATCTCTTTTCTTCACATATAATCAATTTTCGCGATTGACCAAATATTTGGCCAAGGCACACATAAATTCATTATTTTCAAACTTGTCCAATTCTTTTATTGCCATAGAGGTAAGCTTTTCCACATCGTCGGCTGCTTTGTTAAGACCTACCAAGTCCACATAAGTTGTCTTATTGTTATCCTTATCCGAGCCTACAGGCTTGCCCAGTTTTTCTTCATCGCCGGTTACATCCAAAATATCATCCTTGATCTGGAATGCAACGCCAAGATAATAAGCAAACTTTGAGGCTGCCTGCAGCTGCTCCTCACTTCCGTTACCTGCAATGCAACCCAGCAGACAAGCGGCAGAAATCAATGCGCCTGTTTTCAGCTTATGTACGGATACCAAGTCGGAAATCGAAGGCTCCTGATCCTCAAACTTTAGGTCAAGCACCTGTCCGCCAATCATGCCGCCGACACCGGCATTCTGTGCCAAAAGGCTGACCGCCTTTACATTCTGCTCACAGGACAGCTCTGAAGACGCCACGGCATCAAAGGCGTGTGTAAGCAATGCATCACCTGCCAGCAACGCGGTGGATTCGCCAAACATCTTGTGACATGACGGATTGCCGCGACGCACATCATCATCGTCCATACACGGCAGGTCATCGTGAATAAGCGAGTATGTGTGAATAAACTCGATGGCGCAAGCATAATCCATTGCCTTGTCAACATCTCCGCCGCACATCTTGCAAAATTCCAATACCAAAATCGGTCTTAATCTTTTGCCGCCATTAATCAACGAATACTTCATAGCTCGCGTAACGCTCAACTGTCCGTCATTAGCCTGTGGTATATAATCCGGAATATGCTCATTTATAATTTCACAATATTTTTCGATAATAGTTTTTGCTTCTGCTGTGTACATAACAGCTACTCCTTCTCTATTTCAACAATCTTTGCTTTGGCTGTACTTATTTTTTCGTAGCACAGCTTTGTCAATCTTGTGCCCTCCTCAAACAAAGCCAAGGAGTCCTCTAAGGCTATTTCGTTACTTTCAAGTGAGGCAATGATTTCTTCTATACGATTGATTGCCTGCTCATATTTTATTTCCTTATCCACTATGGAACACCTCCGTAATTTTTGCGTTGATACTACCGTCACATACTTGAATAGTAATTTTTTCGTCAGGTTTTACGCTGTCAACGGAAGTAATCAATCCTCTGTCATTGGTTACCATTGCATATCCTCTGCCAAGAACAGCCATGGGGCTGAGAGCATTTAGTGTGGCAGCAGATTTTTGCAGCTGCAAATCTTTTTTGCTTACCGTATCGCTGAACAATGAACATAATTTGTTATACCTGTCGTCAAGTCCATTTTCTATTCCCTCAAAGAATTTGGAAATATCTGACAATGGTGAATTCTTACTAATTGTGTCAAGTCTGTTTTGCTCGTCAGTAATTCTATAATTTATCAATCTGTCAAGGGTGCCTGCATAATTTTGCAAATTAACAAGCTCGTTAGCAATATTGGGCACCGCAAGCTCTGCGGCGGCGCTGGGGGTTGGCGCTCTCATATCCGCAACAAAATCGCAAATGGTATAGTCAGTCTCGTGACCGACGGCAGAAATAACAGGCGTCCTGCAATTGAAAACAGCGCGGGCAACCTCCTCGGTATTGAATGCCCACAGGTCCTCAATACTGCCTCCGCCTCTACCAAGGATTATTGTATCAACATTCATACTGTCCAGCATTTTGACCGAGCGTACAATGTCGGGGCCGGCGGCATCTCCCTGAACAACAGTCGGTACAATAACTATCTCGCACAATGGGTATCTTCGGGATATTACATTTTTTATATCCTCAACTGCTGCACCCATATTGGATGTGGCAACGCCGATACGGGAAGGATACTTGGGTATGGGCTTTTTGTGGATTTCGTCAAACAAGCCCTCATTTTCTAATTTGGACTTTAATTGCTCATAGGCAATCTGCAGCTCGCCCGTACCCTTTGGTTGAATATCGCGTACATAAAGCTGATACACGCCGTCACGCTCATACACACCAACTTGTCCAAAGCAAATTACCTTCATACCGTTTTCGGGCCTGAATCGAAGCTTGTAATTATCCGACGAAAACATAACTGCCTTTAACTGTGAGCGCTCGTCCTTGAGAGTAAAGTACATGTGCCCGCTTTGATAATAATGCTTGAAATTAGATATTTCGCCGCTGACATAAATATTCTGAATAGGCGGAATTTCGTCAAGAATAGCTTTGATGTATGTATTTACCTGACTGACCGAAAGTACTGTCATCAATTTTTGCTCCTATATACTGAACCGAGTATGCCGTTTACAAAGGAAGCATCCTCCCTGCCGGAATACTTTTTTGTAAGTTCTACAGCCTCGTTAATAGCAACGCTGTCAGGAACATCATCGACATGCAATATTTCGTATATTGCTAACCTAAGAATTGCAACATTAACCTTGGGCAGTCTGCTGATTTTCCACCCGTTGGAATGCTGTGAAATAATGCCGTCAAGCTCTTCTGTTACACCGCTGACTCCGTCATATAGATACTTGGCATATTCGCCAAGCTTGCCGTTGCTCTCTTCGTAAAGTGCAACACCCTCACTATAATCATTGCCGGAAAACATACTCTCAAATATCAAAAATAAAGCTTGCTCTCTTTGTTCAAATCTTGTCATAATTTTTACCTCTGGGACAATCAAATAAAAAGCCGACCAATAAAGCTATGGTCGGCGAATGTATGAAAATCAATTTTCACTTTTGGTAGGTTCAGTTGAGTCGCCGTTCTCGTTAAAATCAATTCCCGCTATAACCACATTAACCTTGGATACAGATTTGCCGGTCATATTTTCTATTGCTTCCTTGACGTTGTGCTGAACGCCTTCGGCAATGGGCTGAATCTGTTTGTTAGGCTCAAGATTAAGGTAGATGCTGACATTAATGTTGTCGCCGTCGGGAATAATCCTGACAGGGCTCATAACCTTAAGACTGCCCCTCTTGATTGTGGTCATTACATCAACCGGTCTGTTGGAAAAGGAACTAACTCCGTCAACATCAGTAGCTGCGTTAATAGCAATAGATGATAGCACCTCTTCGGATACAATTAGGCTGTCCTTGTTGTTTTCGCTTGTTATATCCATATCAATGCCTCCTTAATGCTAATATTGTATCACAAGTGGAATAAATATACAAGTATTATTTATTTTGATTGTATAATACTTATATTTTCGAATGAACAACCCAGCTGCTGCATTGCTATATCTTTTATTTGCATAATCAATTCATCGGTTAGTTTTTCTGCATCGACTATAATATCCACCCTGCTTCCATCGTTATTTACAACCGCAAGACAGTTATCAACACCCTTTGCAGTGACAAGGGTTTCTATCTTGTTTTCGATGGATATATTGGAAGAAATTCTTGATATTTCCTCACTTGCAACCCTTTTTGCGTCCTTGGACTTGTCGGTGCTGTCAACTACAGCCTGTAATTTTTCGAGAGCCTCGTCCCTTGCTGTTTGACGGTCAACTCTGGCAGACGAAAAATATTCGCTGGGCTCCTTTACCTGCTGTGTAGTTGTAGCATCTACCAATTCTGCCTGACCCAATGTTTTTGTATTGTTTATTATCGGCTTTATATTGCTGGATAAATCGGTGTTTTCGTAGTACCAATTTCCCATAACTCCAACTCCCAGCAGAAGTACAAATACAGCCACGGTAAATTTATTATTTCTTGCGCGTTTGGCTCGAATCTGTGCTTCGTCCAACACAGGCTTTTCTTTTTGCTTTCGCTTTCTTGCGGGCTTTTTCATTACTTCGTCCCTTGCACATTCTTCGTCAAATGCCATTTTCTTTTCTTCTGTCATAATATCACCCTTTTATTTTTGTTACTGTTATCTTGTTTGTAGGTAAGTCATACAAGGCGGATACACTGGAAATAACGCTTTCCCTGACCAGCTTGTTATCTGCGCCTTGGCAAACTACTACAATGCCTTGAATACGGGGATAGTTTTGTTTTACCAATACAGGCGTATCACCATCTGCTCCGTCATATAATACATATTCGCTGGATGTAGAATAATTACCGTTTCCGCCGCTTTCGTCTGTATTTTTTGCGTACACGCTCTCGGCGGTATCTGATATTGTGAGCATCACAATACACTTGCCGGCACCGTCGATAGAGGATAGTACGCGTTCCGTCTTTTTCTCCAGCTGTGAAACATAGGATAGGTAATCATTATTTTCTTCGTAGTTCGCTCTGTTATTGTTTGGTTTTACCTCGGACAGTAAAATTAGCGCAATACTCAAAACTCCTATAATCAAAAGCAGTTTTAGTCGAGAGTCGGGATTCAGCAATTTTGATTTAAGCTGTTCAATTTTAATCTCCAATATGTATCACCTTTGTATTTAGACCGAATTCTTCAAATATCATTGACTCAATCTCTGCAGTATCGCAGGTATCATCAACTGCAATCTGTATGGATTGTATATCAATAACATCATTCTCCATTGACATCTTGCAATCAACCGTTGCTGTAATATTTTGCTGCAGCAAATATTCCTTTATCGTTGCTTCCATCATAGATTCGTATGCCCTATCGGTCTGTACACTCATTTTGTAATTTGCATTACTGTCTATTTTAAGATCCTCAAAATGAAATTGCGAAAAGGGATACAGAAAAGACAAAAACACAAACATTGAAATTATGATTTTGTAAAATCTGTTAAGACTGCCGTTGGGCGACAGCAAGGAAAAAATGACAGAAATAATCAAAGTAACACATACGCACAATGTCCACTGCTTTACAAATCCCATTTAGTTAACCCTCGCAGCTATCAAAATACCGATGGAAATTACGGTAGTTACCATGGAAAGAATCAGAATGACATTTATTATCAGCATTGTATTCCGAAAGGCTGACAACACCATTCCCACGCTTTTGTCATCAAATATGTCGCTCACAATCCCACAAATTGACAGCATAAGCCTCCATATTACAATTTGTATTATAGCCGGCATAAACACTAATGCAACACCAATAATGCCCACAATTCCTACGCTGCTCTTAATCAATGACGAATAATTTTGGATAGCCAGTAATCCTTCGCTGATTGATGAGCCGATTACAGGAACAACTGTGTTGATAGCAAACCTAATCGAGCGTATTCCAAGCATATCGGCTCTTGCAGATACAGCAGTTTTTATTGACAGAACGGATACAAAAACAGCGCACAAAAATGATATGCCACCCGTTATTACTCTTTGTAATATTTTCACCATTCTGTCCAAATGTAACTCGTAACGCAAAGAACTGCATATACCCAACGCAAGAAAGCAATTACAAATCGGCACAAAAACAGTACCCGACAAAAACGACATACCCTGTGCCAGCATCAGCAAAGTGGCATTGGTAGAAAAAGATGTGGTAATACCACCGCTTACTGCGACAATAACTGCAAAGGCCGGTACAAAAGCATAAATAAAATCCCCTACTATTCCGACGGTACCTGTACACAGAGTTATGGTATCCGTCATTTTTATCATAATTACAAGGGATATTACCAAAGCTGAAATTACAGAATACAACTCGTTCATTGAGGTTGAGTCATCCTTAATACCCTGAACAAAGGATGAAAGTATAACAAATCCAATAATTGTAACTGCTGAGGATAACGGGTCCATAAGCCTGTCCATCAGCATATCTTTTGCTAAAGATAAAAAGTCAGTAACAGAAACATTGTTTATTTTGTTAAAATCAAAATTATCAATACCCCACTGATGCAGCACCCTGTTGGTATCAGCATCTAACTTATCAAAGGATGACAAATCAAAGGACTCCAAATACTCATTGTACATATCCGAATCAACACCCTGGGCTGATACAGGAATCGGCAAAAGTAAAAGCAGAAAAAATATTAACACAAACCTCTTCATTTTGTTAACGACCTAACTATTTGTATTACATCATCAAATAACGGAAGAACCATAATCAGCACAATTACCTTTGTACCGATTTCTACTACAGATGCCAGGGCATTCTCGCCGTTGTCCTTGCATATATTCAACAAGAACTGACCAATCAGGACTATACCCAATACCCTGAGCATTACACCTATGTATTGGCTGCAGTAGCTAAAATCATTTGCAACCTCGCCCAAATAGTCAACTATGTATGACACCTTGTCCGACAATACAACAAATACTGTTGTAACTCCCACAACGGACAGAATAATTGCCATAGTTCGATTGTATGATTTGAGTACAACGCAGGATAACAAAAGCGCCATAACTACGCCTATAAGCTTTACTGTCATAAGTCAAATATCCTGCGTACTGTATCAAACAGCTCTCCGATTTTCGGTATCAGCATCAGCAGCACAACAATAACGCCCGCCAGAGTTGTAAGCATGGCCTGGTCGTCCCTGCCCGACCTGACAAGCAGGGTGTTAAGCACTGCAATAATGATGCCTATTGCCGCAATTTTGAAAATAAAATTGACTTCCATTTTTCACCTCATATTAACAACAGTGACAGCATTAATCCGCCGCACATTCCAAAAGTTATATACACCTTTGACTTGCTTTTATAAGCGTCACTATACTCCTTTTTTATACTGTCCATATACTGCCTAAAAGCATCTATAATGTTGATTTGGTTTTTAGAATCCGTTTTTCCCAGCGAAAAAATAAAATCACCTATTTGTTCATTTTCCTTGTCGGACAGAATACTGGCAGTTGTCGTGTTGCTGTAAAAATTCTCTTTGCTGATAAAACTAATGTTTGTGCCGTCAGTATATTCCAAAACAAGGGGTATTATCGGTGACTGCTTGTACCTCATATCAACAGCCAATCGGTCGCACAGCTTAATTAAATCATCACAAATTGCAATTTTTCTCTTAATTCTGTTGGAAAAATAACTGCCCAAAGCCGTGCCTGTCAACAACAGACCTATCACGCCTAATAATTTCATTTATTATCTCCGATGCTTCAATAATCTCAGGTTTGTATGTATATTCATTCAACAAAACTATGAAATCAAATTCCTGTGTAAGCAACAAACTACGAATAACATCTCTGTTTATCAAATCCTCCCGGCAGCCTATATGTACGGATACAATAAATCTTACTCCTGTAGAAAAGCCGAATCTTATTGCATTTATCTCCTCACTTGTGGCTATCTCGTCACAAACAATAACCTCGGGAGAGAGTGCTCTAATGGCAATTTCTATAGCTTTATGCTTTGGAAAAAATGTCAAAACATCGGAATTACTCCCCACATCAAGAAGAATATTATCGTTATGCTTGGCGGCTATTTCGTTTCGTTCGTCAACTATGGCAACCTTGCGATAAATATTGTTAAATCCGCTTGACAGTTGCCGCGCCATATCCCGAATCAGCGTTGTCTTTCCGGAATTGGGTAAGCCTGCTACTATTACGCTGGGGAAAGTATTTATGTACAAGCAATCCATAACGCTTTTGCTGCAATTCCTGCACTGATTGGGGATTCTTATGTTAAGTGATGTTACATTCTTTACCGATACTATTCCCGAGGCATCCGTGACTGCTGTAGAGGCAACACCCACTCTGGCACCATGGGGCAATGTGATATATCCGTTCTTCAGATTTTCCATATTTGTATGAATACTGTATTCACATAGGGTATAAAACAGCTTTTCAAACTGTACATCATTTACAAAAAACGAATTGCCGCTGACACAATCGCAAATATCGCCATTTTCAGTAACAAAAAATGTGTTATTCTTTATTACAATTGCAACAGGGCCGTTGCGCCTGATTCTTATTTCGTTTATTCCATTACTTATTACGGTATCTATTCGACTGAAAAACACTGCAAGCTCCGGGGTCATCAGTGATACAATATCATCAAAACTATTCAACAAATCACCTACAAAATAATATGAAGCTGTAATGATAAATATTACAAATAATTAAAAATAGTCCCAACCAATTGCAACATAATAATATGTGTGTTATATTAAGTATAGTAAATTCAGAGGTGTATTTATGTATAATAAGACCAAAACTAATAAACTGATTAACGGCGAGAGTATAAACTATACATTGGTATATGTAGTATGTGCTCTCGTTTTTTTTGCTGTAAAGCAAATATTCAAAATCACAATAGGAATTAACGCTGATATTGCTACCGGTATCTCGTTTGGTATCAGCGCTGTTTTGCTATACATTTTTGAGCGTAGTTTTGTCTTTACCAACAAAGTAAAATCATCCAACATAATACAGATTTTGGGTATGGTTTTTCGCTCACTTGTTAATGTTGGGTTCTATCTTATCTGCAAGTTCTTTATGTGTAATGTACTAAAGCTTGAGGCTTCTGTTGCATTCTTTATAACTATACTCATTCTTTACTATTTTGATTACTATTTTGACAGACTGGTTGTATTCAACTGTACCAACAATCCTGCAAACAACAAAAACGGAAGAGTATATACCCTTTTCTACAACAACAGATTTGTTGTGCTATCCGGGTTAGTAGCAGCCCTTAGCTTTATATTTATATATATGGTTCTTGATATGTTCCCGATGGGTGATACCACGGTTATGCGTATGGATTTGTACCACCAATACGGACCTATGATGACCGAGCTGTACGACCGTGTATTGAACGGCAAAAGCTTTTTGTACTCTTGGCAAACCGGCGGCGGCAGCAGTTTTCTCGGTAATTATCTCAACTATTTGGCAAGTCCGATTTCAGCCATTATCTTTTTGTTTGACAGAAAGGACATTGACTTTGCCATAACTACATTGGTGTTGGTCAAAGGTATATTGAGCGCTTGCACATTTACCTACTACCTTAAGAAAAGTCTGAATTCCCACTGCTTTTCCTCCGCCGCTTTTGGTGTTCTGTACGCATTTTGCGGTTACTTTCTTGCATACTACTGGAATATTATGTGGATTGACGGTATGATTTTGTTGCCGTTGATTGCCCTGGGTATCGAAAATATAATCAATAACGGCAAGCCGATTCTGTATATAGGCAGTCTGACATTGCTTCTGTTCAGCAACTATTATATGGGATATATGACCTGCATTTTTGCTGTGCTGTATTTCCTGGTTTACTTTGTTGTTAGCGGCATACCGGGCAAGCTCAACCCTAACCAAGACAAAAAAGCCAAGTGGTACTCCAAGGTATTGAACTATTCATTTTTAAACAGGGGCATTATCTTTGCCTTTGCGTCGCTATTATGCGGAATACTATGCGCTTGTACGCTAATTCCCACATTCACAATCCTGCAAGGCAGCTCTGCAACCTCAGGCTCCTTCCCCACCACATTTGAGAGCTATTTTGACATTTTGGATTTGCTCAAATCCCACATTGCAGGACTTGAAACCACTATTCGTTCCTCCGGAGATGATGTACTACCGAATGTATATTGCGGTATCCTGACAGTATTACTGGTGCCGCTGTACTTTATGAACAAAGACATAAGGCTCAAAGAAAAGGCTGTATATCTGCTGCTTTTGATTTTCTTTATATTCAGCTTTGATAATAACGCACTCAACTATATTTGGCACGCAATGCATTTTCCTAACGACCTGCCCTACAGATTCAGCTATATGTATTCCTTTATTTTACTGATTATCGCATTTAAGGGTCTAAGGAGAATCAGGTCATTAAGATACCAGGATATTGTTGTTATCGGAATGATGTGGGTATTCATACTACTTCTGTTCCAAAAGGAACCCACAAACAAAATTTCCGAAAAATCCATATATATGACTATTATATTTGCTGTAATTTGGACAGGAATACTCGTTATTGCCCAAAGCAAAAAATTGTCAAATATCGTAGTAGGAATATCCATTGTTGCACTTGTGTTCAGCGAAGTAATAATATCGGATTCGTTCCAAATACAAGGTCATGTAGAACACAGCACCTACAACATCAATTATGATAAGTACAGAGAAAGCTCTAACTACATTCACTCAAAGGACAACGGATTCTACCGTAGTGAGCTTTGCTACCTGGATACAAGGAACGACCCTTGTATCTACGGATATGACGGTATGTCCGTCTTCTCCTCAATGGCTTACGAAAGCTATAGCCAAAACCAGTATTCTCTGGGAATGATGGGTAACAGAATTAACTCATACACCTACAACACACAGACCCCTGTTTACAACATGATGTACGGCATAAAGTATCTCACCTGGACCGGCGATTCTATTGTGCCAAGTTCTGATTATTACAGCAAGATATATACAACCAATGACGGCTCTGCCGAGGTATATGAAAATCTGTATTCAATGCCAATAGCCTTTTTGACCCCTAATGACATAAAGGACTGGGACAATGAGGAGGGCAATCCTTTTGATGTCCAAGAGGACTTTATTGACAAGGCGGCAGGTGTTAGCAATGTATTCATTCCGGCAAAATACGGCGATACCGAATGCTACGAGGCTACCTGTGAACAGGTAAAAGAAAATGGCACCTATTTTGTAAGCAAAAGTGATGTTGACAGTACCACAGGTTCAATCGACATAACAGTGGAATCCGTTGCTGACGGAGAACTGTATGTATATTTGTCATCAACAGAAATAGAGAATATCAACTACTACTGGAATGACAATGAGGATACTCATTACCAAAATGCCGGCGAGCCATATATAATGAATCTGGGTCAACACAAAAAAGGAGACCTTGTCACAGTATCTCTTGACTTAAGCGGTATGGAAGCCACAGAGGGCTCCTTCGATATATATGCCTACAATATTGATAAAGGAGTATTTGCCTCGGCGTTCGATATGCTTCAAAGCTGTTCGCTGGATATTACAGAGCACAGCGACACATACCTAAAGGGCACAATTGACGCTGCTTACGACGGATATTTGTATAGCTCCATACCTTATGATGACAGCTGGTCAATATACATTGACGGCAAAAAGCAAAAAACATTTGACATAGGTGATTCGCAGCTTGCCACCACAATAAAAAAGGGCAAGCACACGGTTGAGTACAAGTATTTCCCACGAGGCTTAAAGCTTGGTATAATAATTACAATTTTTGGATATATCGGTGTCGGCGCATACCTTATCATCAACAAAAAGAGGCAAAAAAAGAACAGTCCAAACCAAATTTGTTGAAACTGTCCAAAAATAGATAAATAATTGTAATCAAAATTATCCCATAAAACACAACAAAACAGTTTATTTTTGTAACTATTTGTTGTACAATATATGCGACTAAGGAATATTCAAATAAATGAATATGAGAGGAGAACAAAATGCCAAGAATTACAGCTCAAGAAGTACAGACAATACCCTACGGACCGCTGGGAATCATTGCCCTACCGGGTTGCGAGCAATTAGCATCAAAAATTGATGCATACCTTGTAAAGTGGAGGAAGGAACAAGCAGAGGACCACAAGGATACCATAGCTTTTTATGGCTATCAGCGGGACACCTACTTGATTGATACCTCCATAGCCAGATTCGGCAGCGGCGAGGGAAAGGCGGTTATCAACGATACAATCCGTGGTTACGATCTTTATATTATCGCAGACTGCTTTAATTACAGCGTAACATACAAAATGTACGGCATGGATGTACCAAAGTCACCTGACGACCACTTTGCCGACCTAAAGAGAGTAATTTCTGCTGCTTCAAGCAAGGCTAAAAGAATAAATGTTATTATGCCAATGCTCTATGAGGGTAGACAACACAAGCGTTCATCCCGTGAATCACTTGACTGTGCAATGGCTCTGCAGGAGCTGACAGCCCTTGGCGTAGAAAACATCATTACATTTGACGCCCATGACCAGAGGGTACAAAACTCGATTCCACACAAGTCATTTGAGAATGTAATGCCGTCATATCAGATGATTAAGGCGCTGGTTAACAGCGTCAGTGACTTGCAGATTGACAAAGACCACCTGATGGTTATATCACCTGACGAGGGCGCTATGCACAGATGTATTTACTTCGCAACTCAACTTGGTGTTAACCTGGGTATGTTCTACAAAAGAAGGGACTATACCAGAGTAGTTAACGGCCGCAACCCCATTGTTGACCACCAATATCTCGGTGAGAGCGTTGAGGGCAAGGACATTATCATTGTTGACGATATGATTTCCTCAGGCGAAAGTATGCTGGAGGTTGCAAACAAGCTAAAGGAACTTAACGCAAAAAGAATTTTTGTATGCACGGCATTCGGACTTTTCTGCAACGGTCTCGAAATTTTTGACAAAGCACACGAAAACGGAGTAATCGAAAAAGTATTTACCACAAACGGAGTGTACCAGACACCGGAGTTATTGTCACGCGACTGGTACGAAAGCGTAGAACTATCAAAATATATGGCATATTTTTTGGACACAATCAACCACGATTTGTCTGTATCTTCTCTGCTTGATTCGTCAGAAAAAATTGATAATCTTCTAAAAAAGAAAGGATTGAGATAATGGATAACAACGAAAAATTTGACATGTCAGAATTCTCAAAGGAAGCTGAACCAAAGGAAGAAAAGAAGGCAACCGCAAAATCCAAGTCATCCATCAACTACAAGATGATAATTTCCATTGTGATTGCTGTGATTCTTGT
Source organism: Eubacteriales bacterium (assembly GCA_029225565.1). Taxonomy (GTDB): domain Bacteria; phylum Bacillota; class Clostridia; order Oscillospirales; family Acutalibacteraceae; genus Eubacterium_R. The sequence continues at coordinate 7,864 of JAQXWS010000047.1, read as the reverse complement.
AATAATTATCGTTCCCTCCGGCATATACTGCGCCGTCAACAAGGAGACACCTAAGCAGGTAATTGTTGACACATTTTCCTCATCGGAGGACCAATTAGTTGGCAAGTGGCAGGGTGCAACGGGTGTATCGGCTTACGAATTCAAAGAGGACGGCACATATATCAGCTACATATCATCCTTTGATTTTTCCGGTACATACACCATTAAGGGCAACAAGCTAACGCTGTTCAACGCCGCATCAAACGGAAATGTTGTGTATAAAGTAAAAGTAAACAGCAAGTCGCTGACCCTAACTCTGATTGAGGAGAACGGTGTAGAATCCGAAGAGAAGGACGAAATCAAGCTGGACAGAGTTGATACTATCAGAACAAGAACATTATCGGATATTATTGACGACTATACCACCACAACTAAAGATGCAAAATAAAGCATAAACTAAGAGGACAACATTGCTTACTGTTGTCCTCTTTTTATTATATCAATAATACTGTCTATTTTTAGGCATTCGGCAGTTTTCAACAGCCTTATATATCTGTCCATATTGTACTGGGAATGTTCAGTTTCCTTGCTCCACAGGTGAATTGTCCAACTGCTCTCGCCAAAATATGTATTTATCAGCACACCTAAAGCAGCCATTTTAGCAGGAGTCACCACATCACCGTCATAAACAGCCTGCATAAAGTATTTGAAGATAAAGTAAACAGCAATGTTTTCGTTGCTGTAATTACTTGTAATCGGCTTTTTCTGAGGGTTTTTTAGCCTTTCGGTCCATTGTGGATTGATTAACTCCGGATTGTCAAACACCTCAAAAAAGTCTATATCCTCTCCACCCTCGTTAATTGCGCCGATTTTGGACTGTAGCTCCTTTGCATATACCAACATATCAACAAGCCTATCTGCCAAATGAATGCCGTCATTCCAAAGAATAGCGTAAATATCCTTTCGGGCGTTAATCAGCTGATAGTATAGGTTTGCATCAATGTCGTTTAATGCCGGAGGTTCGTCATTAATCTCGGTGTCAAAGGTCATGTGACCGTCCAGGTTGTACATCATATCTGCTGCAACGGGGCAAGAAAAAGATACTCCCAACTCCCTGGTGCCGCCAAAGTCATAAATAAATCTGGGAAAATTACGACAGGTAACCGGGGTGTGCTCCTGTCCTAACGCTATGTGCATATCGCAAAGGTTGTCATCGTTAAGGAACGGGCAGCGTTTTTTTTGCGCTAATGTAAAAATAGTGTTGCCAAATTCGTCCTTATCCAACACCCGGTCTATCCTCTGCTTTATCTCAAGGGAAGAATCAAGGGTTTTGTAAAAATCCAACGAATCCAAATCGGCATCAACCTCCCAGCCTTGACAACAGCTGTCCGGACAGGCACCGGCAATACACTTAAAATTCTTGTAAAATGACGGGGTTACAATTCTCATAATTTCATACTCGCTAAATAATTATTTTTGTATCTTTTGTCATTGGTAACATCCTTGATTACCTTTATTTCCGGGGGCAATAATATATTTTCATTTATGTCCAACAGCTCAACCTCAAGAAAAGCCTTATCGTCCCAAAAAGGAAATACATCCAATTCCATATACTTGTTGTTATACAAAAAGCAATATCTGTTTTTGATGATGGGGTTCTTGTTTGGGTCAGCATTCTTTAGTAGTTCATTATACCTTTGCTGGCTGATTACCCCTTCGTATTCCTGACATGAGGATTCGGTAATACGGATTTTCAGCGTCTCGTAAAAAGCAATACTTCCATTATATCCCCACTTGCGTATCCGATGTGTGCCAACATCGGATAACAAATACACCTGCTCAATGTCCATCCTTTTTGGTGAGTATTTTTGCAATGCGAGAATATCGGGATATTCTATCAAAAACTTCTTTTCTATTTCCTTTTCGGACAGAATACCGTCAATATGGGCAATTAATTGACTAATCTTGTTATCAATGTTTTCTGTGTACGGTATGTATCTCAAGTGTGGGTGTCCAACCCATTGCTCCAAAAGATTGTAATGATTATTTTTTGCATCACGGAGGGACTCGCATCTTACTTCGTTATTTTCGTAATCACCGGATATTGCTCCCGATTCCAAAAACAATACTCCATCATATCTCTGCCAGGTGGAGGCCGGACTTAGCCCGGTATTCTTTTCTAACAAAGTGCTGTCAACATAACTAAAGCAATCAGCCACACCTCTGTCAAGAAGCATCAATACATCCTTTTCGCCGATACCTGCCAAAAGCTTGTCCTCGGTAACAATCTGTCGCTTTGCAACCAAAGTCTCAAAAGCCGGCATATCATCTCTTGTAATGCCCTCGTTGATAAGAACGGTGGCGGTTTCCGGACAGACAATCACATTTTGCCCCATGCTCTCATAATGCTTTGCAACACGCTGAAGACAAGTGGTTTTGCCGCTACAAGGAGCGCCGGTAAATACAATTTTTGTTACCTTAGACATAAAATCACCTAAATTATTATACCACACACCATATACTATAACAAGAAAAATATCCTCGGAATAAACCGAGGATTGCTTTTAGATTATATTATATTATCTTCTTTTTTATTTCGTTACCGTCGTATGCAAGCAATACTGTATCCGACAATTGTCCAAAATCGCACACCATTGACTTTGGCTTATTTACGCAATCATCCATACCAAATGGCACAAAGTAATAATTTTTGTAATTCAATAATGTGCCGATATTTTTTGCCGCAGCTCCAAGGGCGTCATTGGTTGATACACCGATAACCACAGGTCTGTTGTTGCGCAAGTGGGATTTTACAGCCATTGTAACCGAAGTGTCAACTATTCCATTTGCAAGCTTTGCCAATGTATTACCGGTGCAAGGAGCGACAACTAATACATCAAACATTCCCTTTGGTCCTATCGGCTCGGCCATAGGTATTGTATGAATGATGGAATTGCCGGTTATTTGCACAAGTCTGTCCTGAAAATCCTTTGCCTTGCCAAATCTTGTGTCCGTACTGTATGCGTTTTCGCTCATAATAGGAGTAACGCTGTATCCGGATTCAACAAATCCTTCTATTTGTGCAATTGCTTTAGAAAAGGTACAAAACGAGCCTGTTAGACAATAGCCTATTTTCATACACGCACCCTCCCCTCACTAATCATACTGTGAATTGTGTCTGCTACCACATAACCTGCGCTCTTAGGACTATACAATGCAGGCAGCCCCCGAGCCTCTATCAGCGTCCTGCCCTGTACTTTGGCAATATGTTTATCAACGCCACCGGGAAATGAGGCAAGGTCCAGAATTATGCAGTTATCATTAACTGCTGACAACTCATTTTTGTTGAATATAGGATGAGGAATAGTGTTGATAATAAAATCATATTCACTTGGTAAAAGTAAATCGCTGATGTTGATGGTATTTGCGCCGTGCATTGCGGCATTGCACCTTTGAACCTCGTCGCGAGCGCATATTGTAATGTTGCGGGTAAAAGGCAAAAGATAATAATGCAGCGCTTTTGCAATTCTTCCGTAACCGCAAATCAAAACCCTTGTACCGATTATACTTGTGTCAAAATCCGTTATCATTTTAGCAACCGTTGCCTCGGCAGTTAGGTAGGCGTTCTTTGTGGCAAATGCTTCTTCCTTTGTGTAATCAAAAATATTATTACCGCTGATATTGCCTGCAAATATAGGTACGCTGTCTGAAAGATGTGCCTTATCGGGATTCACACCCAACAATACAAAATCGGCAGTACTAAGGGTGTCTGCCTGCTTATATCCCAATTGAGTCAATCTTTCCACGGCATATAACACTCTCTTGTCAGACAAATCAGATACATAAAATGTCTTCATATAAATCACCTTTTACATTTTATGTGACAATACAAAAAAGGGTGTTTATTTTTGAAACTAAAAGTAGTATAATAATTTAAACAAAAGTTTTGGAGGAATCAAATTGAAAAACATTGATACTCTGCTGAAAGAGGTAAAACGAGTACACTTTATCGGTATCGGCGGCGCAGGTATGTGTCCTGTAGCAGAAATACTGATTAGCCTGGGTTATCAGGTAAGCGGCTCTGACAACAACGATACCGAAACCTTTCGCAGAATAGAAAAAGAGGGCGCAAGGGTTTATCTCGGCCAAGTTAAAGAAAATATCACCGACGATGTGGAGCTTGTAATATACACCAATGCAATACTCAAGGGTAATGAGGAGCTGGAATACGCAAAGGCTAATTTCCCTTGCTTTGAGCGTGCAGAGCTGCTTGGAGCAATCAGCCGCATTTTCAGCAACTGCATCGGCGTATGCGGTACTCACGGCAAAACCACAACCTCCTCCATGATTACCCAAATACTGATGGAGGCAGGACTTGACCCATCGGCAGTAATCGGCGGCAAGTTACCGATAATAAACGCCTATGGCAGATACGGTCACAGCCAAAATTTTGTTTGCGAAAGCTGTGAATTCAACAACACATTTTTGCACATGAATCCGGACATAGCAGTTATACTTAATATTGACGAGGATCATCTTGATTTCTTTGGCAATCTGGAAAACATTAAAAAATCATTCCGCAAATTTGCAGAACTTACAACAAAAACAATCATATATAACGGTGATGACAAAAATACAGTCGATACCCTGGCAGGAATTGACGGCAAAAAACTAATCAGCGTTGGCCGTAATGAAAGCAATGACTGGGTAGCAAAAAACATCTCAGTCCCGGGCGGATTCCACAGCGAATATGACGCATACCACCACGGAGATTTTGTTGCAAGGGTAGTACTGTCCGTACCGGGCGAGCATAACATTATCAATTCATTATGTGCCTTTGCCGCAGCCTACGAAAGCGGTGCTGAGGTTGACAAAATCCTGGAGGGACTAAAGGATTTTGGCGGTGCTTCACGAAGATTTGAGTTATTGGGAGAATACTGCGGTGTAACCTTTGCCGATGACTATGCTCACCATCCTGCCGAAATCAAGGTTACTCTTGAAGCTGCAAAGATGATGGGATACAACAATGTTTGGGCGGTACACCAACCATTCACTTACACCAGAACAAGCCTGCTGCTGGATGATTTTGCCCAAGTACTAAGAATCGCAGACAAATGCGTTATCAGTGAGATTATGGGCTCCCGTGAGGTCAATACCATAGGCATCAAGGCAAGCGACCTGTCCTGCAAGGTACCCGGCTCTGTTCAGTTGGATACATTCGACGAAATATGTGACTATGTATGTGACAATGTGCAGGAGGGTGACCTGGTTATCACCTTGGGCTGCGGCGATGTATATAAGGTTGCGCGTATGATGTGCAAAAGAATGAAGGAAAAAGAGGAAAAGCAATAATGACCTACCGCATATATGACAGCGCCACCGATGAATCGAAGGCGCTGAGAATAGAAATATTTGTTAAGGAGCAAAATGTACCTCTTGAACTGGAAATCGACGAAAGAGACAAGCCCGGAATGGCAAAACATTTGGTCTTTTTTGACAACAGCGAAAGAGCAGTTGCAACATCAAGATTTTATGTAGAGAAAAATAACCTCTGGCACATCGGGCGTATCTGTGTATCAAAGAGCGCCAGAGGCACCGGCCTGGGAAAAAGGCTATTAGAAACTGCTGAAAATGAGATTAAAAAACTTGGCGGCAAAAAATCATACATTTCTGCACAAACTCAGGCACAGGGATTTTACGAAAAAATGGGATATATCCCTTACGGCGAAACCTATCTTGAGGACACAATTGAGCATATAGCAATGTATAAGGATTTGTAATATAAAGGCATTGACTTCATTGTCAATGCCTTTTCTTTTATACTCTATATTCATTTAGCAACTGCTTTATCTCCTTGCTTACACGGAAGGAGTCCTTTATTTTTTGGATTGTTTTGTTATGAATATCGGTAGTTAGTGTTTTTGCTTTTATTAAGGGCAAGACCTTTTCCTCATATTTTACAAAAGCAACGGATAATGCCCAGGCAACACCCATATTTACATAATACCTATCACTTTCTATAGAGCAGAGTATATCCAATACCCTGTCTATATACTCATCCACCAAATAGAAATTCATCAGCATAATTACCGCAAATCTGGTTTCGTACTCCCCTTTGCCGATATATGACAGAATAAAGTCATAATAGCTGTCCAAATCCTTTTTTACAAACTTAAAGGATGAGCCGCAGCAATCACAAATTGCCCAATTATTAATCATAGGTACAAAGGATTTGATGTCCTCTATATGCTCACGGACACTGCATTCTTTCATGCCGAGAGTGAATCCGTATATCATGCGTTCCTCATGGTAGTAGCACTCATTACTGATGTTTTCCGAAAAAACCTGCTTTGCCAGTTCTCTCAGCACAGGTACACGAACACCGATAATTATTTCCTTGCTGACAGTTGGCAACAGTCGTGCATGAAAATCCCTGTATTTCAAATCCTGATTATCAAATAATTCTTCTCTCAAGTTCAAAATCATCACCGAGAAAAGTATAACACATTAAAAGTAATCCTGCAACAAGTCCAAGTCATCTTTTATTAGAGTTATCTCATTCTCGTGTATCTCGCAATCTATTGACAAAATGTCTATCAAATTTGGGTTATCAACATAGAGTCTGCCGTGATTGATGCATTGTATATTTTCCTCACCGCCCAAGGCTTTTATCAACTTTTTTACCTCCCGCGGGTAATGACGCATATTTTCAAAATCAAAACGGGATAATACGAGTTTTGATAAATAATAAGATAATATAGCAACTACAATCCCGATTACTGTAAAATACATCCATTTGTTGCCATACATAATCAACTCAACAATGCTGCCGTAGTTTGTATAACCTATACCCAGCCTTGTCAATATTGTCGTAAAATATGACACAAAAATCAAGCCAAGATAACCCACATACAAATAGGGATTATATATAAAAACAAAAATAGATAAAGCGCTGTTGTCACCAACAAGCACAGACACTACCGCTGCGAAGATTAGACAATACCTATTCGCTCCCTTTAGCTTTGTAAACAAGGCAGATACTACGCCAATTGTAACGAAAGTATTGACTATATATTTACCTGTCAGATACTTCAATACGGAAGAATAATGGCTATTTGCGGCAAATATATCAACTGCGCCGGTTACGGCAGAGCCGTCAACAAACACTGCTCCGGTAAAATCGGAATGATAATACATAGCACCAAACCTATTTCCAAACAGCACTGACGATATATTGCCGACAACTGCCGCTACGGACGGACTGTCGGATAATAAACCGCACAACCACTTTGTCACTAACTCAATGGGGCTATCAAGCATTGACAGTAATAATGCAAATACAGTGGATATTATCGCGCCTGCCACGGTAATGGGCATCAAATCCGTATTAATTGCAATATAGGACATACCAACGGCAAGCAAAATTGCAGTCAACACACCGTAGCTATACCCGGTAACAGCATAATACACAAAGCATGATATACAATCGCAAGCAGAAACAATCAAAGCCTTTTGGCCGCTGTCTGTACATGCAAAACACAAAAAGCCGCAAAATCCGACAGTCACCAAAAAGCCACGGGCGCTATTCATAACAGCAATACTATCCACCGCTTCAACATCAAAAAAGCTCAATATACCAAGCACCAAAAGCACCAATGACAGTATAATCAACGGGTAGCAAAAAACAGATATTAATTTTACTTCTTTACCAAAAATTCTCATAAAAATAATATCTGTAAAAAACAGGAATTTATACAAAAAAAGAATGGGCAAAATGCCCATTCTGTCAGCGTGTAGAAAAAGTCAAATTATAGATTTCTACACGCTGACAGACTTCGAGAAATGGGATTGAATTTCGTTTTCTTGCGAAGGAAGATGTACGATG
>JAQXWS010000046.1 GCA_029225565.1 Eubacteriales bacterium | reverse complement strand
AATCTCAATTCCACCGGTAATTTTACCTACAGAAACTGCTATTTGAAATCCAAATCCTAACACTTTAGTTCCCGTTGGGTCGCTGTTGTTAACCGGGTCGCCGGAGACCCGCGTCTCGCCTGCCGGCTCGGTCGGTGCTTCTGCACTTTCGTGCAGAGGTCTCCACCGGAGACCCGCACCCCTTTACACATGGAAACCAGAATCGTGGTACTATGCACTAACATAAGAAATTAAATTATATTGATTACGGTAATTCAAAAATAATACAACAAGCCAAATCTATTTTTTTATTGCATTATAGATACCAACAGCATCTTGTATTAACTCGTCTTGTGTCAGGTCATAATACCTTTGGTTTTCCATATACAAAACAAACACCTCGTTGTCACCCATTATACAAAAATACAGCAAATCCTCGCCGTTATAAATAGAATAATTTACGCCGTCTAACATGCCGTCTGTAACGGTTAGACCTGCAACACTGGAGCCCAGCTGCTGTCCAAATATATTCATCAGAATATTACTTTTTGTATTAAAATACGTTATATCGTCACGACAGTATTCCTCCATATCGGCACTGTCAGACTCAAAGTATTCGTCGCTGTAGTAAAAATCCTGCTCTGTATAATACTTGTACTCGCTACCGAACAATGTGTACTTTTCGTACCCAAATTGCGGCAAGGTGTCATCAATATTTTTGAATCCCATCAGCTTGTCATAGTATGGATAATATTGTTTATCATCGCCGGTTGGAACAACGCCGCTTTCGTCTCCCTCAAAGTAAGTTGAGTAGTTGTTGCATGATTTTCTTTCGTAATGAAAATTTGATTCTACTACTACAGTACACACTACGCAAAATAAGAGAAACGCCGATACGCAACCAATTATAGCCGCCTTTGGCAGTACTTTGCCCTTTTTGGTACAAACAACATATATTATGTTAATTATCAATGCTAATACAAATGCAAAATATATGATGTTATTAACAATCAATACAACATCTGCGCACGGTCTATCCAAATCAAAAATGCTCGACCCGATGCTTGCTGATAACGGTAGGCATGCTGCTACACCACTGCCCACCAAAAGCAATATTAATGTCACTATATCTAAAATAATCAATCGTTTTGTGTTACGGTTCATAATTTCCTCCATCTGGTATTACGGTTGCTAATCGCCGTAATCCCACTGTGCATTACGCATAAGTTCATATTGACCGGTAGAAAATTCCTTTATATCCTCAACAGGAATATCCAGCCCTATCACCCTCACCATAATTGCGTTGCCCTCGGTGTAGAAACTGCAGTAATACTCATTGTCATTGCCGGCGCACTGCATTAAGCCGTCGCCTGTTTTTTCTACAGGGTCCATTGTCACATTGCGATGCTCCAGCAGAGCATGATTTTGTGACAAAAAGGAATTGATAACATATTTTTTGTTGGAGCTTACATACTCAATATAGATATAATTTGAATGAACATCATTGTATTCGTCCTCAATGATATAACTGGTAATCAGTTCAGAATTCCCTGTCTTTTCCGCTGTTAGTTGGTAATAGGGATAAGCCCCATACCCTTTTTCTATGTAGTCCCGATAAGGAAAAAATTTCTCAAATTCCGCCGGAATTTCGGCTATTACCGGTTTGGCACTGTCTAAGTCAACGTCTGTGTTGGTATAACACACCTGACGGTAATTGGATGCTTGATAGCAATATGTTGCCCCGATACCGGCGCCAGCCGCTACTAACAAGACCGCAAAAGCAACAGCAAACTTTTTTCTGTCAGGGCTGCATTTTACTTGAACAACAAACAGAACCAACATACCCAAAGACAACCCTGCCAACACCAATGTGATATTAAGCAGCATTTCTTTGTACATAAATTCGCCAAACATCGCATACTCATTTGCTTGGGAAATCTGGCAAATACAAAAGCAAACAAATGCAACAACCGTTGCAATCCCGGAGATAACAAAGGATATACCGGATATAATTGACAATGTCTTTTTCACAGCTTTTCTACCTTTCTGTAATTTCTATTAATTAGATACCAGCCGTTTAATCCTCTTTCTTTGGTTACTCTAACTAATATATAATTCTTTTTATTCTCAGGAGCTTTACCATTGCAACTTCATACCACAAAACGCCCCAAAAAACCGCATATAACATTCCGCTACAAGATATCGCTGATAATAGTATAATGCGACAACAAGGAAATTACTATTCTCCGTCCACCGTATCTTCCTTTTCGATTCTGAGGATAATGTTTTCGTCATATTCAAAATATCTTATCCTCAAGTAATCTCCGTTCTTGATACTGTGTCCCTGGTAACCGATGTCTCCGATTTCATAATTACCAATATGAAAATTTTCTCCATCCAAATCGAAATAGACATCCTTATCAAGCTCTGTCGCTCTGTAATTTTCGACCTCGCCCTCCACCTCTTGGTATGCACCTTGAGAATAGGGAACCAAAACATATCTGACATTGTAATATGAACTTAACAGCATTGTTCCAAGCACATATATCCCCGCCACAAACATTACTGTTCCAATGATATACAACAAAATATTCTTAAAAAAATGAGCCTTTGATGATATTAGCGAATACAAAATAATACCGCCGATTCCGCCAATCACTATGCCAACAACAATGGCAACAACGACCATTATGTAATTTGATGGATTCAAGGAATTATAAATTGTAATCATCAAATCATACCCTTTTCTTAATGTATCTTAACAATTTTTTAAGATCACTTTCCGGTTTATTTAACAAATAATAGTTGCAATTTGAATAATTAACAGAAAATTTATTAGAATCAACACCTATACCAACAACAAAACAAGTAGGACCCACAGCAACATATCCTTTAAACCCAAATACCGTTGCAGAAGCTGTTGAAAATGGTCCTTTATAACTATTGGCTGAAGAAAACTTTGTATATTTGTCTTCTGTTTTTTTAAAACCACGTATAACAAAAATGCTTACTGAAATAGAAAAACTAAATATCTTGCGTAATGCTTTAACATTTTTTGGTTTTTTATTTGCAATACTTTTGAATTTTTTTCTTGCGAAATCTTTTGCTTTGTTGTATAAACTATTATTTGATTTTGATGATACACCAAGTCCAATTGATGTATATAAAAACAAGTATGGTGCGTATTTATTACCCTTGTGATATTTATCCTTAAACCAAATCAATTCAATTCCAACAGTACCGGAACAAATAGTAAATCCTATCGAAAGATCAATTTGTATTCCCCATCCTACCAACTTGTTATTTTTTGCATTTCCCGTTGGGTCGCTGTTGTTCACCGGGTCGTTGCAGCAGTATGCAAAGAGGTTGGTGCCGTAGTGGTCTGCCTTTTGCACTTGGGCGTATTCAGGCAGGTCGGAGTTGATGAACTTGGCGAACTCCGGCGCATAATACCTGCTCTGGAGATAATAACCTCCAAAGTCGCTGTCGTAGTAATATCCGCGGTAACGCATGGGGTTAACATCTGCCAGGTCGCCCCCTGAATATATCAGCGTGCCGTAAGCGCCGTACTCGTACACAGCCTTTTCTGCTCCGGCGCTGTCGATAACAGCTATTACATCACCCTGCAGGTTCTTGACATAAAAATATGTTGCTCCGTTGTAGGTGAAGCCCAGCAGGTCGTTACTGCCGTCGTAAATGAACTGCATTAGGTCGGTAACTGCTCCGTCCCCGTCCAGACAGTACTGGGATGTTATGGCGCCGTCAACATTGGTATAATATGTGGTTGTGTCGCCATAGGTCTTTGAGGTTCTTATGCCGTTGTCATCATAGGTATAAGATGCCAAAGGCTGCTGCGCACGCAGGCCAACGCAGTTGGCCCCTACGATTATTGTGAATTTTTGGTAATAGTTTCGTTTATACAATAATCGCCGATGCAATATTGACAAATTTTGCAAAATTACCGGGACTTAAGGGGTGGGATTACCACCCCTTAAGCGCTGACATAATAAGCAAATTATACTACGCATAAGCGAACTGTGTTCGCCATGCGCTTTATAGTACTGCGCGCCCGGGCGATACCTGTTAGGGGCTGAAAATCAGCATATCCTACAAATACTGTTACTCCAGGTACAAATATACGGCGCCGTCCAGGGACACATTGTCCATTACTCCTGCCGAGGTAATTTCGTTCAAAGACACCATAGAATCAGAACCGAACTCCTTGGGGGCAATTTTGTAGTTAATTGTCAAAAGCATATTATCTTTTTTTGAATAAATCTGAATTTTGCCTTGATAATCCACGGGCATACCAATCAGTTGATAATCTCTGTTAAGAGTTACATACTTATCAATCGAATACTCAAAATCACCGCAGTCATTTTCAAGCTTTGTCTTGCTGTCTGCTTTTATATTGAAGTCACCGACAAAATTCTTATCACTGGCAAAAGACTGGGTCCTACCATTATGCCACTGCGTTAATTCATAAAACGAATCATACAAATTTTCAATTTCTGCTTGAGTCATTTCCTGCTTGTAGATTGGCGAAACTTGGCGTTGATTATGTACAAACAAAAAATAACTGTTTACAAACAATAAAATTAAGCATACTGCAAGTATTTTTTTATTACGAAAGACTGTCACTGCCAAAGCAGAAACAATAATCGGCAATAGCACTAAACCAAGCCGTACCAAAATAACACAAAGACAATATATATCCATAACTATATTTTTATCCCTTTCTTTAGTATCCAATAGTTATTAATAAAATACTTTAAAATTTTTCTCGTTTCCGGTTGTACCTTGTTAATAACCACGCTCTTATGGTCTGATACTTTATCAACACCGATTTTCTTACCATCAACGGTAACCGTTTTATTATGGTACCAGAATTTATTCACTTTGTTCCATTTGACAACACTATCAGTATGCGCATATATATCTTGAATAGGATGTATAGCAAAACCTATATATTTTAATCCTTTCTTAAGATATTTTTTACAGTTTTTTAATGCTTCTTTCTTTTCATTTTTCGTAATGTCATTACGTTTATATATATTGTATTGCTTTTGAGCATCTCGCAAAGCTATTTTTGCCTTTTTTTTCGCACGCTCGCTACATAACTTTCTAGAATCCTCATTATCAGTATTAGCATTAATATTAAAATGCCATTCTTGATTCTTCCTTGTTGGTACTAGAACGCTATAGTATTTATCAACATAACTACACTTCTTTGCTATATATTTTGCATAAGAAACACAATACCCTGTATCTTTTGCCCAATAAAATGTACCATATTCATAAAGATTACCATTATAGGATAGTATATATGTATGCCTACTATTATTTTTGGAATAGCCATTATGCAAATCTTCTCCCCAATACCCCGTTGGGTCGCTGTTGTTAACCGGGTCGTTGCAGCAGTATGCAAAGAGGTTGGTGCCGTAGTGGTCTGCCTTTTGCTGCTGGGCGTATTCAGGCA
>JAQXWS010000045.1 GCA_029225565.1 Eubacteriales bacterium | reverse complement strand
GGAGCTGTCGCATTTTATATGCGATTGAGGGGATATAAACAATCTAACTTACCTGCATATTGCTGCAGGCATTAACCCACTCTTTTTCTTGTGTTCTTTATGTTTATGTGTTATAATTTTCATCGGTGATAATACAATATGACTTTAAGCAAAAAAATATACGATGCGGTTAAGAAAATACCCTACGGTAAGGTTGCAACCTATGGGCAAATTGCAACCATGTGCGGTAATCCCTATTACGCAAGAGCTGTCGGTAATGCATTGCACAAAAATCCTAATCCTGAAATAATCCCTTGCTACAGAGTGGTAAACAGCAGGGGGCAAACAGCGGAGCATTTTGCCTTCGGCGGTAATGAGGGACAGGAGATATACCTTAGAGCAGAGGGCATTGAGGTGCGTAACGGCAGAGTTGACCTAAATACATATCAATGGCAGAATAAATAGTATATTTCTACCATAGTATAGTTTCCACAATCGGGGGCAATTGCCCTCGATATTTTATTTCTTGCATTATTAGCGGTATTTTGTTATTATAGTTATGTATTATGCTTCGTTTTGTCAAGTCAGCTTATTTACCCGGCAAGAAATTATGCCGTACTTGAGCCTAACAACAAAAGAAGTAAAAATTTGGAGTGAATTATGGCTAATATTATTAAGACTGCAAAGAATTATGTAACAGATTTTTTTGCCCATTGGAATGAGCCTTACAAGGGTAGGTATATTCCAAACAAAGAGGTTGCTGCCTATGGATTCGGCGGCATGGGTGTACACCTTGCTACGGTGGTAATCAGCGCAGTGGGCTTGTCGGCGTCCAATCTTCTGGTGGGTTCGTGTATCGGCCTCAAGCCGACTCACCTTTACTATATGCTGGTGGTTGCCAATATCATAGGTCTGTCGTTTACCATTGCGCGTTCGTACATAATGGATAATATTAAGTCCCCAATGGGCAAGTTCCGTCCGTTCCTAAAGTGGATGGGTGTGCCCAGTGTGTTGGCTGCATGCATATTTGTGTGGATGCCATATGAGACAATGACCTATAACCAAAAAGCGGTTACCGTATTCATACTGTATTTGGTAATCAATATATTCAGTCCGTTTTATACCGATTCGTTCCAGATGCTGATTCAGGTTATGTCCCCGGATTCAGATGAGCGAACGGATGTAATGTCTATTTCCCAGATTATTTACTCCTTTGCACCTACCGTAACTAATTTTGCCATTCCTTTTTTGGCACAGTTCACAGGTGGTCTTACTGACATAAAAACCTATCGTATCATCTATCCGTTGATGTCTGTTATCGGCTTGTTCCTGGCTTTTCCGGTATATAAATATACCAATGAGCGTATCATCAAGCCCAAGTCCAAGGAAAATGAAATTAGATTTTTTGACGCAATTCGTGCTATCGCGAAGAACAAGTACTTTTGGATTACCAGCATAGCAGGGTGGATTGGCTTTTTGGAAATGTCCTATTATGTGATTTTGCAGTGGACATTTGTGTACGCATTTCCCGAAAAGGAAAAATTACTGGGTGTCGCCAATACTGTTATAGGCAACGGCGCTCTGTGGGCTATGATAGCTTGCCCCTTCCTTATCAGGAAAATCGGCAAGCGCAAGCTGCTGATATTCTGCAATTTGACCAATATTCTGCTATTGGCGATATTATTGTTCACTTACCATAATGTATATGTTATTATTGCTATTTTCTATATCAACAACTTTGTATTGGTGCTTGGTAATATATACAACCCCGGTATTCAGGCGGATATGCGTGATTACCAGCAATATATTACTGGCGAGCGTATTGACGGTATGTTCGGTGTTGTAGGCCTAATCGGTACTGTAATTAGTTATTTTACAGGCTCGGTTGTGCCGTTCCTGCAGGAGCGCTGCGGTCTAAAGGATAACTACGATGTTCTGTATGATGCTGCTATCCGTGACAATCTGTTCAAGACAATGATTATTGCTTCGGTTATCGGCGCCAGCCTTAATGTAATTCCGTATTTGTTTTATGACCTGACGGAACAAAAGCATAAGGGTATTACCTATGTTTTGCGTATTCGCGCTATGTTTGACGATTACAGCGCAGATGTTCTTGATGACGAGACCCTGGTGACCACAATGAATATTATCGACCGAATCAAGGCCTCCGATGGCGCGCAGCCTGTAGAGCTATCCAAGGACGAACTCCTCGCCGCCAAGGCTATGCCCAAGAAAACACCTGAGGAAAAGGAGGCCCGCGCTCTCGCTATAAAAGCCGCCAAGGATAAGATAAATCAGCAAAAAGCATACAATGAGGATATTGCGCTGGCACCCTTTGTATTGGCAGAGCTTAACAAATTCTCTACCGAGCAGTACAAAAAGCAGGTAGAAATAGCAGAGTATATTACCGCCAACGAGAATAGCGGATTAGAGTCGATTCTCTCCTATCTTACACAGCAAATTGCGGATATGCCCGAGCCTGCCACACAGGAAGATAAGCTTATACTATCCGATTTAAAAAAGACTGTGAGCAATGTTAAGTACGCTTTGAAAATCCAAAACAAATATTATGCCAACGGCGTAATTGAGCCTGACGCTGATGCTGTTCAGCGTGCACAGGATATGCCGACGGATTCTATCAAGCAGACTATTGCTCGCAAGATGGCTGTTAATCAGGCTGTTAAAGAGCGTTCAAATTACAAGCACGCAGTAAAGCCCTTTGTCGATGCAAAAAAACTGATTATTCAGCAGGATGCTTATAGATGCATGGATGAATTAGTTGAGAGATATAACTCTTTGGATTTGCAGACGATAAATGCATAATTTGGTAACGAGGAGGGAATAAATGTAATTTTGTGTTTCTGCTGAAGATTTTTCTTCGGTTGAAAACAACATAGTAGTAGGATTGCCGTGTGAAATGAATAATTCAAGAGTTGAATTTCATGGTGAAGGCAATGTGATTTTCTTTGATAAAGGTGTTATTTTGCATTCTTAAACTGTTCGTTTCATCGGTGATAACAGCGTTGTGTTTTTATCAAATAGCGATAATCATAAGACTAAAATTAAACTGGATATTTACAACAACAGCGTGTTTTATATGGGAAAAAGCTGCAACACAACAAGATCGATTCATGTTGTACTCAGTGAGGAAAAGCATATAATTATCGGTGATGATTGTCTGTTTTCTTTTGATGTATGGTTTAGAAATGCCGATCCACACTTGATATATGACGGCAGTACAAATAAAAGGATAAACCCAAGCAAAAGTGTTTTTATCGGGGACCACGTTTGGTTCGGGCAGGAGGCTTTTGTATCAAAAGGAACGAAAATCGGCTCAGGTGCAATCGTTGGTGCAAAATGTGTTACAGGTGGAAAAACCCTTGCTTCAAATTGTAGTTATGCGGGAGTACCTTGTAAGCTGATTAAGGATAATATTTTTTGGCTAAAGCAATCGGTTCACGCCTATACCGAAAAAGAAACAAAAGCCTCAATGGAATGTAATGAGGATACTTATCTTTTCAGTGAAGACGGAAAACAGCTTTGTTTTGATATTATTGATGAACAGCTTGATTTGTTGAATAGCAGCGAGAAAAGGCTTGAGTACCTAAAGAAAACACTTTTTGAAAATATGAACAAAAACAGATTTTTTATTCAAAATGAAAGAACTAAAAAAAGTTTGTTTTCAAATTATTTTGCAAATAAAAAAGAGAAGCGCTGATTTTGCGCTTCTCTGGTAGTGAAAAATGGTTTTAGCTACAAATAATTAAACCGATTACGGCTCCCTTGTACAAAGGGGGCTGTTTTGCTTTTGCAAAACTGAGGGATTGTATGCTGAGTACTTACCGATAGTGTCTTGTTCTTATATCACGCAGTAAAAATTGCTCTCCCATGCCGGTATGTATTTGCTGTGTCTAAAGTAGATTTTGTAGTCCTTGCAGAAGGACCATACAGTTTTAGGCAGAACGAACAAGTCCTCGTTGCGGTGGTAGGCGCATACATAGAGCTTTGGGCTGTGTGTGACAATAGTATTCTCGGCTCCTTTGAGTGCCTTTAGCTCGCTGCCCTCAACATCCATTTTAATAAAAGTAGCCGGTATGTTAAGAGAGTCAATATCCGTAACCTCAACGGTGTTTCCTGTGCCTGACAGCCTTGAGTTCCTGCCTGCCTGTGCCGAAAAAATCAATGTGTCCTTTTTGTCCCAGGCGCCCATATTGATACAGCTGATATTAGGTAACTCGCCCACATTGCGCACAAGCTTTTTGTAATTCTTTGGGTCCGGCTCCAAGGCTGTTATATGCCTGTATTTGTTGCCGGTTGCCATTATAAACTCTTGTACCGTATCACCGTCGTAGGCACCCAAATCAATTATATTCTCGTTGTCTCCCAGTCTTAGGATATTGCTGTATATTTCGTCTTTCTCGGCGAATGTGTCCAGCAGGTATCCTATTTTGCCGCTGACCTTGTATCTTATAACATCCAGATATACTCGCTTGCTTTCTTCATCGGCAAGGTTGTTATATATATATTCAAACTCGTCGTCGTGCTGTGCAACAAACTCTCGTGTAAACAGTCCGTCACCGGCTACAGGCACATCGGGTGCATATACTGTGTGTCGGCTGTTGATTTTTCTTATATTATCCAGCACATTGTCCAGCCTGGTGGCAAAGCACAGTACTACGCAAAAGTCATCGTACTGGGCACATATATCGCTGTATTTTTGTACCAAATAGCCCTTGAATGAATGACCTCGCACAAATTCGTCGCTGGCAAATATGCCCTCGGCTTTTATGTTATGCTGTTCAAATTCTGCCAGTATTTTTTCTGCCCCAAGGCCCATACCGTACAAGAAGATGGGGCGCTCTTCATTCTGCAGGGCTGTCCATACATCGGCGTCTGTTATTCTTTCTATCATATCATTACCTCGCTATATATGATAGCATAATATATCACTATTTACAAATCTAATTTTTTATTATATAATAATCTTTAATTTGAATGTAATGGAGGGATTTGCCAAGTGGCAAGCGGCGGTTTATTCGGCTTATTCAAAAAGGACAGCAGCACCGAGGCGGAAATCAAGCAATTAGTTAATGAGGATGAGAACGACCTTGAGTCCAGCCAACGAGAAATTATTAAAAATGTATTTGACTTTGATGATACCACAGCGGGGGATATTATGACTCATCGTACCGATATATGCGCTGTGGAGGATTGCGACGGCGTTATGGCTGTAGTCAAGTGCGCCATAGATGAGGGATATTCCCGTATTCCTGTGTATCACGAGGATTTGGACCACATTGTGGGCATTGTGTATATCAAGGATTTATTATTCTTTATTGGCAAGACTATTGATGAGGGCGAGCCGTTGGATGATTATATACGCAATCCGTTGTTTGTGCCGGAGACCATTCCCTGTGCAAAGCTGTTTGCCCGTATGCAGAGTGAACAAAAGCAGCTGGCAATCGTTGTTGACGAGTACGGCGGAACTGCCGGCTTGGTAACCCTTGAGGATGTTGTCGAAGAGCTTGTCGGCGACATTGAGGACGAATACGACCAGCAGGAAATTAATATCGAAAAGACTGATGAAAATACTTTTATTATAGACAGCGAATCCGATATTGACGAGGTGGAAGAAGCACTTGGTATAAAAATTCCGGAGGGTAATTACAGTACCATTGCGGGATTCCTGATTAACCAACTTGGATTTATCCCTACCGAGAGCAAGGACGAGGGCACAGAAATAGTTTTTGAAAATATCAGATTTACCATTATGGCAATCGACGAACGCCAAATAGACAAAATAAAGGCAGAGATTATATGACAGAACAGACAATTACTTTTGACGAAATGGAACAGGCGGTAGCGTTGTTCGGAGCTTTTGATGAGAATGTGCGCGTGATTGAACGAGAGTACGGCGTATCCATTGTATCCCGTGGCTCTGATATAAAGATTATCGGCGACCCCGAGCGTGTGGACAAGGCTGTTCGTGCCATTAATTCTATGCTGGTGTTGATTAACAAGGGCGAGGCTCTAACCGACCAGAATGTACGCTATGTTCTGTCCCTGGTCAGTGAGGGCAACGAGGACAAGATTGGCTCAATTACCACCGACTCAATTTGCATTACCTCCAAGGGAAGACCTGTTAAGCCAAAAACCCTGGGTCAAAAAAAATACACCCAGGCCATTGACGAAAACACTATTACATTTGGTGTAGGCCCTGCCGGTACCGGCAAGACATATCTCGCTGTTGCCAAGGCAGTAACAGCCTTTAGGGCAAAGGAGGTCAATCGTATCATTCTAACCCGTCCTGCGGTGGAGGCAGGCGAAAAGCTGGGCTTTTTGCCCGGTGATTTACAAAGCAAGGTTGACCCGTATCTGCGTCCGTTGTACGACGCACTGTTCGATATGCTGGGTGCAGAAAATTTTGCGCGCTATCAGGAGCGTGGAGCTATTGAGGTCGCTCCTTTGGCTTATATGAGAGGCCGCACATTGGATGACAGCTTTATCATACTTGACGAGGCACAAAACACCACCCCCGAGCAAATGAAGATGTTCCTTACACGCCTCGGATTCAGGTCAAAGATGGTGGTAACAGGGGATATAACACAGATAGATTTGCCCGACGGCAAGCGCTCGGGACTCAAGACGGTACTCAATATACTAAAAGATGTTGATGATATTATGATTTGTAGGTTCAGCCAAAAGGATGTTGTACGCCACAGACTGGTACAGGATATTATCACTGCCTACGAAAAATATGATGAGGAGCATAGCAAAAGATGAATGTAAAAGTAATAATATCAAATGACCAAAAGAAGGTCAAAATCCCCAGAGGTACCAGATTACTGATTCGTCGTTGCTGTCATGCAGTACTTGAGGAGGAGGCCTTCGGCAGCGATGCAGAGGTCAGCGTTACCTTTGTTGACAACGAGACAATACATCAACTCAACAGTCAGTATCGTAATGTGGACCGACCCACCGATGTGCTGTCATTCCCATTGGGCGAAAACGGCGAGTACGATATTGACCTTGACACCGGCGCAAAGCTTTTGGGTGATATTGTTATCAGCATACCAAAGGCAATGGAGCAGGCGGAGGAGTACAATCATTCTTTGGAGAGAGAAATCGGATTTCTCACCGTGCATTCAATGCTCCATTTGCTGGGCTACGACCATGTCAACGGCGGCCTGGAGCAGGTACATATGCGCGAAAAGGAAGAGACCGTACTTACCAAGCTTGGCTTAAAGCGCGACAACAGCTACTATATGGGAGAATAATTATGACAAAAACCGCATTCATTGCAATAGTCGGCTGTCCCAATGTGGGCAAGTCTTCGTTACTTAACAAGATGCTGGGCCAAAAGATTGCCATTGTATCCTCCAAGCCCCAGACTACCCGCACCCGCATTATGGGCGTTCTTACCCAGGGGGATATTCAGCTTGTGTTTACGGATACACCGGGCTATCATAAGCCCCACAACAAGCTGGGCGAAAAGATGAATCAGGCAGTCGGTGATTCCATCGGCGGAGTTGATGCATGCCTTTTTGTAGTAGAGTCAAAGGGCGATATAAAAAAAGGCGAGCTGGAACTGGTAGAAAAGTTCGGCAAGATGGATATGCCTGTTATCCTGGCAATCAACAAGATTGATATGCTAAAGGACAAGGAAGAACTGCTGCAAAGAATAGTGGAGCTTAACAAATTGTACGATTTTGAGGCAATTGTTCCGGTATGCGCAACCGATGGCCAGGGCGTTAGCGACCTAATTGACGAAATGGAAAAGCTATCCTTCGAGTCACCGCATTTTTTTCCTGATGATACTCTTACCGACCAGCCGGAGAGAGTGCTGGCAGCCGAGATAATCAGGGAAAAGATTTTGCGCCTTATGGACAAGGAGGTGCCCCACGGCATCGCTGTGTCGATAGAAAAAATGCGTGAGCGCGATAATCAGCCCATTATGGATATAGAGGCTGTTATATACTGTGAGCGCGAGACACACAAGGGCATGGTAATTGGCAAAAAAGGCGCAATGCTAAAAAAGATTTCTACCTTTGCAAGACAGGATTTGGAGGCGTTTTTTGATATAAAAATTAACCTGCAAACCTGGGTTAAGGTAAAAGAAGATTGGCGAAACAGAGAGGGTCTTATCCACAATTTCGGATTGGATTAAATTGGCACAAATCAATAATCTCTCCATAGGATAAAATAGTATGGGGGCGATATTTTGGATTTGTGGCAGCAATTTTGGAACAGCGGCAGCGTTGAGGATTACTTGACTTACAAGAATTCCCAGCCGACTGCCGACGCAGAGGTAAAGGATGCAAACGACGACCAAGGGCATTATAATCAGAGAACAGACAATTGGGGAGAGTGACAGACTGGTCACCCTCCTTACTGCTGATTTTGGACTTGTAAAAGCCTTTGTAAGACGGGCGAAAACAATAAAAAACAAAAACCTTTCTGCCACCTCGTTGTTTGTTTACGGCGAATTTTCGCTGTACCGTGGCAAAGACGCTTTTATTATTGACAATGCAACGCCTGTTGAGGTGTTTTTTGAATTGAGGGCAGATATTGAGCGCTTGGCTTTGGCACAGTATTTTGCACAAATTACATATTATATGGCAGGTGAGGAACAGCCTGCACCGGAAATGCTGCGATTGCTCCTTAACTCTCTGCATCTGTTGTGCCGAGGAAAAAAAGATTTGAGCTTAATCAAAACCGTTTTCGAACTTCGGCTTACTACCCTTGCAGGATATATGCCCAATTTGGTTGCCTGCTACAGATGCGGCACCTACGAGACGGATACAATGTCCTTTGATATGCAGGAGGGTTGTATATATTGCAGCGATTGTTATCGCAACAACGCCCTGGTTGTACCCTTGTCGGTTATTTCTGCAATGCGTTTTATCTGCTTTGCAGAGCTTAACAAGATTTTTTCATTTTCTTTAGCAGAGGATAATATGGCATTGCTTTGCAGTATCAGCGAGCAGTATTTGTTAACAAAGATAGAGGGTAGAGTTACTACCTTAGAGTTTTACAAAGGATTATTTTCATGAACAAGCATTACGAAACATTAGAATTGAATAAGGTGCTTGAATTACTTAGCAAGGAGACAACCTGCAGTGACGCGGCGGAGTTGGCAATGTCCATACAGCCATCCGCCGACTTTATCACCGTGTGCAATTTGCTGACCCAGACAGAGGACGCCTTTTCGTTATTGGCAAGATTTGGCGGTCCCTCCTTTTCGGGCCTGCGTAATGTAAACAATTCTTTGGCTCGTGCCAATGCAGGTGGCTCACTCAATCAGCGTGAGCTTTTGACTATAGGATATACCCTGAGAGCTATCAGAACGGTTTACGAGTGGCGCAGTCATTGCAGCGGCGTCAATACATCGCTGGACTTTTTGTTTGATTCTATTACGGTAAACAAGTACCTGGAGGACAGAATTTTTGCTTGTATTATCAATGAGGACGAGATTAGCGACAAGGCCAGCGAGGCTCTTGCCGACATTCGGCGCAAGATTAGAGCCAAGTCCTCGTCGGTTAGGGACAAGCTGGATTCTATGATTCACTCCCCACATTATACAAAATTTTTGCAGGAGGCTATCGTTACCCAGCGTGGCGGCAGATTTGTAGTTCCGGTCAAAAGTGAGTGTCGCAGCAGTGTGCCCGGACTGGTGCACGACACCTCATCCAGCGGTGCCACCGTGTTTATTGAGCCGGTTAGTGTTGTTGACGCCAATAATGACATAAAAATGCTGCAGGGTAAGGAACGGGACGAGATTGCCCGTATTCTGTATGAGCTGTCTGTGGAGGCGGGGGGATTTGCCGAAGCTATCAAGCATAGCTATGAGTCCTGCGTGCAGCTTAATTTGATTTTTGCCAAAGCACATCTGGCATACAAGATGAAAGGGGCAAAGCCAATTGTCAATACCGACGGAATTATTGACCTTAAGTCGGCTCGCCACCCCCTTATAGACAAAAACAGGGTGGTCCCCATTGATATTTGTCTTGGCGAGGAATTTGATACCTTGGTTATTACCGGACCTAATACCGGCGGCAAGACCGTTTCTATCAAGACAATAGGCTTGCTTACCCTTATGACTATGTGTGGCTTGCTGATTCCTGTCAGCGACCGCAGCAGAATATCAATTTTTAACAAGATTTTGGTAGATATAGGTGATGAGCAAAGCATTGCCCAAAACTTATCCACCTTTTCTTCTCACATGATTAATACAATAGATATTATGTCACAGGCAGATGACAGCTCTTTAGTTCTTATCGACGAGCTTGGCGCCGGTACCGACCCGGTAGAGGGCGCCGCATTGGCTGTATCGATTATTGAGAATCTCAGGAGCAAGGGCGCAAAGATTGCCTCCACTACCCATTATGCCGAGCTTAAGGCCTACGCTCTGGATACACCCGGTGTTACTAATGGCTGCTGTGAGTTCGATGTAGATACTCTCAGTCCTACTTACCGTCTGCTTATCGGTGTACCCGGCAGGTCAAACGCCTTTGCCATATCACAGCGTTTGGGTATGGATAGCGCCGTGATAGACCACGCCAAGAATATAGTAGGTACAAATAACCGTGATTTTGAGGCTGTGTTGGAAAAACTGGAGAATACCCGTCAGGCCTTGGAGGAGGAGCGCAAGCAGGCAGAATTAGTCACCCTGCGCGCAAAAAAGATGGAATCCAAGGCGCAATCGGAAAAGGATAAAATCAAAATTCTTACCGAAAAAGAGATGGATAAGGCAAAGCGTCAGGCAGAAAAACTAATTCAGCAGGCAAAACGGCAATCTGCCGAGTTCCTGCTGGAACTGGAAAAATTAAAAAAAGAGCAGGACGGCTCCAACGCTAGGGATATTGCTCGCAAGACCCGTCGGGTAATAAAGTCCCAGATGGGCGAGATGGACGACCTTGTCAATCCGCAGGAACTTGCCGAGCACTGGGATTATGACTACAAGCTACCCCGGGACCCGGTTGTTGGCGACTCTGTTATTATCAGGGGTCTCGGTGAAGGCGAGATAATTGATATAAATAAGAATCAGGTGTTTGTTAAGGCAGGCTTAATTAAGACAAGGGTTAAGCTGTCGGACATTATGATTACCGAAAAAAAGAAAAAGCCCGTAACTACCGGCAGAAATTTATATCGCACTTCATCCCGTGCCGACTCGGATGTTAAGACCGAGTGTGACCTGCGAGGCCAGACTGTTGACGAGGCGATAGGCAATTTGCTTCTGTTCATTGACAAGTGCGTACTCAATAATATGAGCGAGGTGCGCATTATCCACGGCAAGGGAACAGGCGCTTTGCGTGCCGCCGTAAACGAGGAGCTTAAGCATCACCCCAATATACTTGAGTATAGACTTGGCAAGTACGGTGAGGGCGAGGACGGTGTCACTATCGCTAAACTAAAATAACATAACAACACAGGCGTACTCAGCTCGCCTGCATTGTATAAAAAAAGTACAGCCGCTACGGACTGTACTTTTTTATATAAACACAAAATGTATCAGCAGCATATATCCTATTGTGCCTACTGCGATGCTTAGCAATACATTCTTTTTTAGTATATGCACTATTGCCGTCATTGCCACAGCCATCAGTTGGGGAGCAATGTAATTTATATCTCCCTTTGTAAAATCTCTCAGGCAGTAAATTATCAGAGCGCCGATTATTGCCACCGGCAAAATTCCGCCCAGGTACTTTATGAATTTGGGTACTTCTTTGCTGCCGCCGAATAATGCAAAGGGGAACAGTCGTGTGGCAAAGGTACAGACTGACGCCACGGCAATCATGGCGATAAGGTAGGTGTTAGTCATTAGTTGCCACCTCGCCTTCTGTGTCAAAATACTTTTTGCCCATGGACAGGGTAAGCACAATGATGCCCAGAGTAGGGAGCAGGAACTTTTCCGGACCGAATATTATCAGGCAAATGATGGCGCAAAATACACCGATACCGCCAATCATTTTTAGCTTTATGCCCTTGTCCCTAATAAGGTCGATAAAGATAACCACAAACAGCGCTGTCATGCTAAAATCAACACCGGCAAAGTCAATGGGTATCATTTGGCTCAGCAACGAACCCAACACCGAACCGATTATCCAATATAGGTGGTCAAATTCTCCTATCAAGAATCTGGCTCTCCCTTCGTCAACATTATCCGGTACTGAGGTTATTGATGAATTAACAGAATATGTTTCGTCCGTCAGAGTGAATATTGTAAAAGGGTATCTCCAGCCGCCTTTTTTGAATTTTTCTATGTACGACAGTCCATAAAACATATGTCTTGTGTTGATGAACAGGGTCATCATAGCCACTGTGGGCAGTCCGGCACGGCTGTTGATAAGTGACACCAACAGGAATTGTCCGGAGCCTGCATATACTACAATGGATATTAACATTGCCCACACCCAGTTGTATCCGGCCTCGTACAGCATAATGCCAAAGGCAGAGCCTAAAAAGAGGTAGCCGAATAACACGGGCAGGGATTGTTTTATTGCATACCTTAGGGTAGCAGTCTTACTGATTTTCATTTTTCCCTCTCTTGCTGATTTTTTACTATTATATATGATACCCCTGCAATATTCAACAGAAAAAATTGTTACAATTTTTTGTGATAATTGTCTTGACATTGGCAAGGGTATTTAGTATAATAATCAAGTGTTGTAAAGATAAAATGCTTTACAAAGCAAATTACTTTACAGGAGGGGTCACGGTGGCAAAGGATTTGAGCATATCCTATTTGTTGGATTTTTACGGCGTAATGCTTACCAAGAAGCAACACGATTTTTTGAGCTACTACTATGATGAGGACCTCTCGCTGTCCGAGATTGCCGAGAACGAGGGCATTACTCGTCAGGGCGTACGCGATGCAATCAAGCGTGCCGAGGCTCAGCTCTTCGATATGGAATCAAAGTTGGGACTTGCCGCCCGATTCAAGGAACTCAAGGATAACTTGAGCGAAATTAAGGATTGTGCCGACAAGATATATGAGTACAATCTTAATCACAGCCTCTCTATGGAGGTTAACGACAATGCTACCAGGATTAAGTCCATAGCAGATTACTTAATGGATAGGGAGTGATTACTTGGCATTCGAGGGCTTGAGCGACAGATTAGAAAATTCCTTCAAAAAGCTCCGCGCCAAGGGTAAGCTTACCGAGGCAGATGTTAAGGAGGCTATGCGTGAGGTTCGTCTTGCCTTGCTTGAGGCTGATGTAAACTACAAGGTAGCAAAGGAATTTACAAAAAAAGTTACCGACCGTGCCATCGGCTCCGATGTTATGGAGTCATTGACACCGGGCCAGATGGTAATTAAGATAGTTAACGAAGAGCTGACCGACCTTATGGGCGGTAACGAGAGCCGATTGGCTATTGCCAATCATCCGCCTACCATCATTATGATGTGCGGTTTGCAGGGTAGCGGTAAGACCACTCACTCCGCAAAGTTAGCCCTGAAGTTAAAAAAAGAGAGCCACAGACCGTTGCTTGTTGCCTGTGACGTTTACCGTCCTGCCGCTATCAAGCAGTTGCAGGTTGTGGGCGAGCAGGTTGGCTCCGCTGTGTTCCAGCTGGGAACGGAAAATCCTGTGCACATTGCTCAGGAAGCCGTCAAGTACGCCAAGGACCACGGCAATGATTATGTAATTATTGATACTGCCGGCAGACTCCATATTGACGAGGAGCTGATGGCAGAGCTGACTAATATCAGAGCCACAGTTCATCCTCACGAGATTTTGTTGGTTATTGACGCTATGACCGGTCAGGACGCTGTTAATGTAGCCAAGAGCTTTAACGATGTTTTGGGTATTGACGGCGTTATCCTTACCAAGCTGGACGGCGATACCCGTGGCGGCGCCGCATTGTCAGTTAGGGCTGTTACCGGCAAGCCTATCAAGTTTGTGGGCACCGGCGAAAAGCTTGATAATTTAGAGACTTTTCACCCCAGTCGTATGGCATCCCGTATTTTGGGTATGGGCGATGTGCTGTCCTTTATCGAGCGTGCCGAACTTGCCCTCGACGAAAAGAAAGCGCAGGAGCTTGAAAAAAAGTTAGCTAAAAACAAATTTGACCTTAACGATTTGCTTGACCAGTTTGAGCAGATTGAGCGTATGGGCTCTCTCAAGGATACCATCAAGATGATACCCGGCATCGGCAAGCAGGTTAAGGACGAAGATATTGACGAAAAGGCATTTGACCGTTTCAGGTCCATCATTTATTCTATGACAAAGGATGAGCGTGCTCACCCGGAAATTATCAACGCATCACGCAAACGCAGAATTGCTGCCGGTTGCGGCAAGCAGGTTGAGGATGTTAACAAGCTGCTGTCCCAATTCAAGCAGATGCAAAAGATGATGAAGCAGTTTGGCGGCAACAAAGGCCCCAAGATTAGCAAAAAAATGCGCCGTATGATGCAGCAAAATCCCGAAATGGCAGAAAAGCTGATGGGCAATACCAAGGGCAATAACCCCTTTGGATTTTAGTCAAAACCCAATAAGTTACTATTTATTGGTATTATATTTTACATTTTATATTTTGGAGGTAATAAAAATGGCAGTAAAAATCAGACTTCGCAGAATGGGTGCAAAAAAGGCACCTTTCTACCGTGTAGTAGTAGCAGACTCAAGATATCCTCGTGACGGTCGTTTCATCGAGGAAATCGGCACATACAACACAATGACTGACCCTGCAGAAATCAAGATTGACGCAGACAAGGCAAAGAAGTGGATAGCTAACGGTGCTCAGCCAACTGACACTGTAAAGGCAATTCTCAAAAAAGAAGGCATCCTTTAATCCTTAATTGTTTTTGATTCAGGATATATTAGGAGGTGTTTTCTTTGGAGGAATTATTGATATCCATAACCAAGGGTTTGGTCGATAACCCGGAGCAAGTTTCAGTTGATGTTAATGAGCCAAACGAAGAAGGCGTAACCGTATATCATCTCCATGTTGCCGAAAGCGATATGGGCAGAGTAATTGGCAAGCAGGGCAGAATTGCAAAGGCAATTCGTGTTGTTATGCGCGCCGCAGCTACTCGCAATGATGCAAAAATATCAGTTGAAATAGACTAAAACAACTAAAACTCCACAACATAAATGTGGAGTTTTTATTGCATAAAGGAGAGTAATATGAAAAAGGTTTTATCTTCTGCATTAGCGCTTATTGTAGTACTTTCCATAGCATTTTCCGTGCCTGCAAGCGTCTATGCCGGCAGTATGAGTGCTAAGTGTAAAACCACTATTTATACCCACAATACCACCAAGCTTAAGGTTAAGGTTGGCTCAAAAAAAGTATCTAACAGCGACTGTAACTTTTACACTTCCAACAAAAATGTGGCTACCGTATCATCTTCCGGATATGTAAAGGGCGTCAAAGCCGGTACCGCCACCATTACAATCCGCCTTAAGTCCAACAGAAGCAAGTATTGCAAAATCAGCATAAGAGTAAAGAAAAATTATCTTACCACCCCCAAGTCAACGATTCCGTTCGCTAAGGGCAGCCGCAACAGATTGGTAGTTTACTACAAGGGCAAGCGTGCCGGTAGCGGTACTGTTTATTTCAAAAGCAGTAATTCTTCCGTGGCAACAGTTGATAAAAACGGGTATGTAAAGGGAATTAAGGCAGGTACCGCCAAGGTTAAGGTTAAGCTGAAATCCAATACAAGAATGTTCCGTATTATTACCATCAAGGTTATTAACTCAAAAACATATTCTATCAAGCCGGGCTCGGCTCCGCTGAATGGCAAATTCCTTAATTTCAGCAGCACTTACAACAGCTACAGCGACGATTATTATGCCCTGCGTTCATATATGGAGTATTTTGAAAAGCATGGGGGCGGCACCGTCAAATTACTAAAAGGCACCTATGTCCTCAGCGGCACTGTTTGTATTCCCAGCAATACCACCATCAAGCTGTCCGACGGCGCAACTATAAAGAAGACAGCAAAAACCAGTTCCTCATCATCCAATAATGCTCCCGGTACCGGCTTTATGTTCGTTGCTCCAAGCAAGGCAAATGTTTCCGGCGCATACAGCAAGTACAACGGAGTCCATGATTCGGGTATTGTAGGCACCGGCACGGCAACAATTGATTACAAAAAAGCGCCGGTAGGATGCATTGGATGTACAATTGTTATGTGTCACTCAAAGAATATAAAGATTACCGGTATCACATTCACCAATCTCAGGTACGGCCATTTTATTGAGATGGACGCATCCTGCGATGTGTTAGTTAAGAATTGTAATTTTAAGAACGAAATCCATGACGAGTATAATTCTTCATCCGAGTGCATCAATATTGACACACCGGACAAGCAGACCGACGGCTTTCACCAGACATGGACATCATACGACAAGACCCCTAACAAGAATGTTACCATATCCTACTGCAAGTTTACCAATGTGCAGCGTGGCTTGGGTACGCATCAGTACAGCGGTGACAAGTATCATACCAATATCAATATCAGCAACTGCTCCTTTACAAAGTGCTTTAACGGCGGTATCGGTATTATGAACTGGAAGGATTCAGTTATCCAAAACAATACCTTCAACGGTATCGGCAAGGACACATACGGCAATGTGCTCAATACAGAATTTATTACTCATGTCAAGGGCTTGTTTGTTGCAGGCAGCTCAGGACTTGTTATCAAGAATAATTCATTCAAGAATTTGTACGAGTGCATACGCCTGTTCCCAAAGGAGAACAAGGGATACCCAATCAGCTACAATCATTTCAGCGATGATGAGATTAGGTCCTTTGCCGAGGATAACACATATTCCGGTTCACATGTTGACAGACCTTATGTTATGGTATATGCCGGTACAAAAGACGGCCAGTCCACAGATTTTCAGTACAAGTTGGAGCTAACAAAAAAGTAATATGAATCAGTATTTAGAATTAGGCAAGGTAAATAATACTCACGGCCTGCGAGGAGAAGTCAAGGTCGCACTTTGGTGCGATGATATATCCTATGTCAAGCAGCTAAAATATGTGTATCTTGATGATAGGGGTGACAAGAGGTTAACCCTCATATCAGCCCGTCCCCAAAAAAATATCGGCATACTCAAGTTTGCCGAGATTACCACAATTGAGCAGGCACAGGAGCTGAAAAAAAAGATAATTTACTGCAATCGTGACGATGCCCATATTGATGATGACGCATATTATATAGCAGATGTTATCGGCTGTCGCGTTGTTGACAAAAATGACGGAAGGGACTACGGCGAGATTGTTGATGTTACTAACTACGGCTCCTGCGATATATTCGATACCGTTTTGGACAAAAAGCATACGCTGATTCCTGCCATTCCGGATATTATTGACCGAGTGGATACAGAAAACAGGGTTGTAACTATTATTCCTATGAAGGGACTTTTTGATGAGGATTGATATACTAACTTTATTTACCGATATGTGCAGTGCAGTGCTCAATGAGAGTATCATCGGCAGAGCCCGTGCAGCAGGTAAGGTAGAGATTAATTGTCGTGACATAAGGGATTACACCCGGGATAAGCATCGCAGGGTTGACGACAAACCCTACGGCGGCGGTATGGGTATGGTTATGCAGCCGCAACCTATTTATGATTGTTTTCGGTCCTTGTGTGATGAGTTGGGTACCACGCCGCATTTGCTGTATATGACACCCCAGGGCAAGACCTTAACCCAGGATAGAGTAAAGGAGCTTGCAAAGTTGAATAATATTGCTATTCTCTGCGGACACTATGAGGGTATAGACGAGCGAGTAATTGATGTTCTTCAGCCGGAAGAAATATCAATTGGCGACTATGTCCTCACCGGCGGCGAATTACCGGCGCTTATTGTGGCGGACAGCATATCCCGTATGCTGCCCGGTGTTCTGTCGGACGACGAATGTTTTACTGACGAGAGTCACTACAACGGCCTGCTGGAATATCCCCAGTACACCCATCCGTCGGTATGGCAGGATAGGGAGGTGCCGGAGGTATTGCTTAGCGGTCACCACGCCAATGTTGACAGGTGGCGCAGGGAACAGTCCTTGCTGCGTACTAAGGAACGCAGGCCGGATATGTTGGAGAACGCCGAACTTACAAAGGATGACAAAATCTTCCTTGATTCACTACATAATGTGTAATATCTTGGATTATTTGTCAAATTGCACAAATATTGCCGATGCACTTTGGTAATTATTTATTACTCATACGAATTATAAAAAAGGGTGTTGAACTTTTTGTTTTTCGTGATATAATGTCAATGTAAGCAAATTGACATTAGTAACTATACTGTTATTGAGAGGTAATTGATATGTTCGTAAAAGATGTAACTGTTGAGAATCAGGTAGGACTTCACGCTCGTCCGGCAACTTTCTTCATCCAGAAAGCTAACGAATTCAAGTCTTCAATCTGGGTAGAAAAAGAGGAGAGAAGAGTCAATGCAAAGTCCCTTCTCGGTGTACTTTCACTTGGCATTATGGGTGGTACCGATATTCGTATCATCGCTGACGGCTCCGATGAGGAGGACGCAGTTGAGGGTCTTGTAGCTCTTGTTAAGAGTGGCTTCAACGAGTAATTAGTATAGATTTGCACAGCCAAATGGCTGTGCATTTTTTTTGCAAAAAAAGAGCAGACCCAAAAGGTCTGCTCTTTGATATTATATGATTAGTCTTTAGTATTATATGATTAGTCTTTCTTTTGTGCGTTAGAGATACCTTGACGAATACGGCGCACATCGGTGAGTGCCTTGTACAGAGCGTCATCAATGGAAAGGAGTGTATCATCGGCATAGTTATTTACTGCCATCAGCATTTCCTTTGACTTGTTCTGAGCGCTGGTAACCATCTCGTTAGCCTGTGTAGTAGCGTTGCCGAGAATCTCAGATGCCTGATTCTGTGCTTCTGTTACCATCTGCTTTCCTTGCTCGTTTGCCTTTGCGATAATCTCGGTGGCCTCAGCCTGTGCAATCTTGGTGATTTCGTCACGAGCAATCATATCTCTGGCCTGGGCCTGTGCCTTTTTGATGATTTCCTCAGCCTCTTTTTTTGCATCCTCAAGGATTGAGTTGCGGGAATCAACAATAGCCTTTGCTTGCTTTGTTTCCTGTGGGGTGTTGAGCCTGATGTCCTCAATTATTGTCTTGATTTTGTCAACATCTACAGCACACTTTTTTGATAGTGGAATACTGGTTGCGTCGTCAAGTACGTCCTCAAGATCTTCCAACAGAATATCGGTGTTAGTCATATTATGCGTCTCCTTTACATCTTTTGTTAATGTCTTTTGCTATTTCTGCAGGTACAAATGCGCTTATATCTCCGCCAAGTGTACATACTTCCTTTACCATACTACTGCTAAGGTACATATTCTTGCCCTCGGTGGTGAGAAACACGGTTTCAACATCGGGGTTAAGCTCCTTGTTGGTTAATGCCTGCTGAAATTCGTACTCAAAATCAGACATAGCCCTCAATCCCTTAACAATAGCGACAGCGCCCTTTTCTTTTGCGTAGTTTACCAAAAGGCCGTCGTAGGTATCTATTTTTACGTTGTCAAACTTGATGCTGCGCTCAAGCAGCTCCATTCGTTCTTCAACAGTAAAAAGTGAATCTTTTTTTGACCTGTTGCTCATAACGAGAACAATAACCCGGTCAAATAGGTGTGCAGCTCTGTTAATAATGTCCAGATGGCCCAGTGTAACCGGGTCAAAGCTGCCCGGACAAATCGCTATACTCATACCTTATGCTTCCTTTCGGTAATAAGTGAGCGCCGTTCTGCCATATCCCTTTTGCTTGCTGACAGTCCAGCCGTTGCAGGCCTCCGGCAGAATCTCATCCTTTGCTGTTTCGCAAATTATTACGCCGTCATCACTCATTAATTCTGTTAGCTTCGGTAGGCAATCCTCTATCAACCCTGCCTTGTACGGCGGGTCCAGAAAGGCAATGTCGAATGTGTTGTTCCTTTGCAAAAATGTGCGGGCGTCGGATAATACCAGCAGGGAGGAATTCTCCATTCTGCACTTTTTTATATTGCCCTCAACAATCTTATGAGCTGCTCTGTTGCTTTCTACAAAGGTGCAAAATCTTGCTCCGCGGGACAGTGCCTCTATGCCTAATTGTCCGCATCCTGCAAACAAATCCAGCACCTCGGCGCCCTCAATTTCGAACTGAATTGAGCTGAACAGCGCTTCTTTGGTTGCTTGGGTAGTGGGCCGTGTAATACTGTCTCCCTCAAGAGTGTCCAGATTGCGCCCCCTGGCAGTGCCTGTAATTACTCTCATATAGTTTTCTTCCTTAAGGGTGGGTGTTCGCTCCACCTCAATCTACAATATTATACTATAATAATTTAATATTAGTCAAGGTCTAATAACAATTTTTTACATTTTGGCATAATACTCCAGTATGCTGGCTGCATTTTTTTTGCTTATATTCGGTACTGCCATCAACTCGTCCATATTGGCTTTCTTTATTGCACCAATGGTTTTGAAATGCTTTAGCAACGCTTTCGCTTTCTTTTCGCCAATGCCCTCAATTTGTGTCAATCCGGAGGAAAATGATGATTTTTTGTGTTTTTTATGATGGTAGGTAATGGCAAATCTGTGTACCTCCTCCTGTATTGTGGATACCAGAGTGAATGCCGAGCGATGGGAATTTATCTCAATTTCACCTCCGTCAAAGGCGATCGCTCTTGTTCTGTGCTTTGTGTCCTTTACCATACCGAATATGGGGACATCAATATTCATTTGCTTGATTACCGGCAGTACGGCATTAACCTGCGGCTGCCCGCCGTCCAGCAAAATTAAGTCCGGCAATTGCTTGAATGTACTGCTGTCATCATCTTCGTAGTAATGTTTAAATCTACGAGTCAGTACCTCGTTCATTGAGCCCACGTCGTTTTGGCCGTCAAAGCCCTTTATTGAAAATTTTTTATAGTGGCTTTTTAGCGGTCTGCCGTTATGGAATACCACCATACCGGCCACATTGTCAGCACCAAATGTGTGGGATATGTCGTAGGACTCGATGTATTCCGGAGGCTTAGGCAGTCCCAGCAGATTTGCCAGCTCCTCCAGAGCCGCCATTTCCTTACCTAATCTGCCTTGATTCTGTGCCAAATGCTCGTTAGCATTCTTAATACACATATTGACAATGGCAAGATGCTCTCCTTTTTTTGGGTGAATTATCTCCATTTTTTTGCCACGCTTGGATTCCAGCCATTGATGCAGCAGTTTTTCGTCTTCTATATCGCCGTCCACAGCAATTCTGGAGGGTACATAGTCACGCATTGAATAGTATCGTTCTATCAGTTCAAGCCTTGCTTCGGATGGATTATCTACACTGTCAATTATCCAGTGTTCGCTGTCGGTGAGTCTGCCGTTTTTGAATCTGATTACATCAAAACAGGCTTTCTTTTGGGAGTTGACAAGTGCAAAAACATCCTCTTCGGGCACATTGATGGATACAACCTTTTGTCGTTCGTCAAGGTTTTGTATTGCTTTTATTCTATCGCGGAGCTTTGCTGCTTTTTCAAATTCCAGTGCGTCGGAGTATTCCTGCATTCTTTGTTGCATTTCCCTAACAGAAGCGGTACTTCCGCCCTTTAGGAATTTGATGGCGTCGTTAACATTGGCAATGTATTCTTCTTTTGTTATCTTTCCGGCGCAGGGGGCTGAGCATAGGCCCATAAATCCGTTCAGGCAGGGACGGGACTTGCCGTAGTCTCTGGGAAAATGCTTGTTGCATCTGGGTAGTTTGAATATTTTTAGTGTTTCCTCAACAGCATTTTTTACAGAAAATGTGGATACGAATGGGCCGATATAGGTTGCTCCGTCATCCTGCATTTGCTTGCATTCGCTGATTTTTGGGAATTCTTCCTTAGTGATTTTGATATAGTTATAGCCTTTGTCATCCTTTAGCAAGATATTATATTTCGGCATGTGCTGTTTGATAAGAGAGCATTCCAGCACAAGAGCCTCAAATTCTGTATCGCACAGAATGTAGTCAAAGTCATCCACATGCTCCACCATTCTTACAACCTTTATTGAGTGATTAGAGTGGGAGCCAAAGTATGAAGACACTCTGTTTTTAAGAGCCTTTGCTTTGCCGATATATATGATGTGCTTGTCCTTGTCCAGCATTTTATATACCCCGGGAGTTTGGGGCAGCGCCATTGCCTTTTTTCGCAATTCTTTTTCTGTCATATTATTACCCATAGTTCAAAATAATACAATTTTGCCTTTTGCTTATATCTTGTATTCCAGTATTTGACAATTCTTTATGCCGAAAGACGAGTATTCCTCGTTGGTCATATCAAAAAAATAAGAGTTGATAACCCGTGCAATTCCGTTGTGTGCCACCAAAAGATATACCTTGTCATCTTTTTTTATTTCATCCAACAGATTATAAATTCGCTGTGCCAAACGGAGCATTGATTCGCCGTCACCGTAATTAGTAACAAATTGCATTTTGTCCCGGTAAAATTCCTTGCCGTCCCTGGCAGTGCCCTCCCATTTGCCAAAGGCCTGTTCCTTTAATCTCGGCTCAACCCTGGCCGGTATGCCGGTTATTTCTGCTATATGCAGAGCTGTATTCCTTGCTCGGCAAAGAGGGGAGTACAGTATTTCGTCAATGTGTAATTCCTGTTCTTTTATTACTTTTCCCAGTTCTACAGCCTGTTGATGTCCAAGCTCGGTCAGGTCAATATCGGTTGCACCGCAAATTTTGTTTTCTACATTCCATACAGTTTGTCCGTGGCGGGTAAAATATATGCTTTTCACTGTTTCGTTTCCTTTTATCTGCAGTATTTATTGTTAGTAATGTTTGCAATATTGTCACTTTTCTTATAGACATATTTGACAATAAATTTGACAATAAAGTGGATAATTATATGTTTATAATAACAATTTTAATCCTTCAAATCAATACCTGCTTGACATATTTTAATATTATGTTGTAAACTGTATTTGTGGCATTTTGCGGCCATAGTGACTTAAGGAGATATACTATGACTTGGCAAGAAATATATCAATCCAAGCTTGTTACAGCGGAAGAAGCTATCAAGCAAATCAAAAACGGCGACAAGGTGGTAACCGGATTCGGTTGCGGCGAGCCCTTTGAGATTTTGCGCGCATTGGAAAAGCATTATCTGGATTACAGAGATGTGGAGATAATCAATATGCTCACCATGGGACATTCCCCCTGGTGCGACCCAAAAATGCGCGGTCATATCAGGCTCAATACTTTGTTTGCCTCCCAGTCGAACAGAGCCGCTGTTTCTAACGGCGACAGTGAGTTTACCACTTCACATTTTTACGAGATACCTGATGTTATTGAGCATTATATGTGCCCCAGAGTATCAGTTGTTATGGTCTCCCCGCCTGATGAGCATGGTTATGTTTCCTTTGGTACTACTGTTGATTACACCTTTGGTACCGTTGATTATTGCGAGATTGTCATTGCCCAGGTTAACAAGCATGTACCTCGTACCTTTGGCAACAGCATCAGGCATGTACGCGAATTTACATATTTTGTAGAGCATGACGAGCCTTTGCCACAGGTAAAGGGAACGGAGATTAGCGCAGTAGAGATGGAGATAGGCAAGTACTGTGCCTCCCTTATTAACGACGGCGACTGTCTTCAGCTGGGAATAGGCGGAATCCCCAATGCTGTTTGCGCCCAACTCGGCGGAAAAAAGGATTTGGGGCTCCATAGTGAGCTGGTGGGCGATGGCGTTGTGCCTTTGCTGGAAAGCGGCATAATCAACAATAAGCGCAAGAACATACATCGCGGCAGGACTGTTTTGGGCGCCGCCTTTGGTTCACAGATTCTCAATGATTATATCAACAATAATCCGTCTGTAGAATTACACCCGATAGATTATGTAAACAATCCGGTTGTTATTGCCCAAAATGACAATATGGTATCCATTAACTCCTGTTTGCAGGTTGACCTATTGGGTCAGGTGGTGTCCGATACCATCGGTCTGTCGCAGTTTTCTGCAGTTGGAGGCCAGGTTGACTTTGTGCGCGGTGCAACTATGAGCAAGGGCGGTCGCTCCATTATCGCTATGCCTGCAACGGCAAAGCGCGGCACCGTCAGCAGAATCGTTCCTGTTATCACCGAGGGCAGTGCAATTACTACACCCCGTAATGATGTAAACTATATTGTAACAGAGTACGGCGTTGCTCAGCTAAAAGGCCGTACCCTTAAGGAAAGGGCCAAGGAATTAATCAAGATTGCTCACCCGAAGTTCAGGCCGTATCTTATGATAGAGTACAAAAAAAGATTTGGCGAGGCTCCCTTTACTGCCGAAGAGCAGCGAGAGTTCACTTCCGAAATTATTGACGAGCTTAAGGAAAAAATAAAGAATGACCACAAAAAACTAAAGGAAGATATCCGAGAGAATATCGATAATTTAGAAAATAAAATTAAAAAAATTTAACATTTAATGTTAGGAGGACATTAATAATGGCGGTAACCGATAGAAAGCATTTTGGCATTGCAAGAAAAATTGTATCCAATATGACTGCAGAAAGCTGGGAGACAATCCCACACGCAGGCCTTGTTTACGAGCCTGAAGTAACCAAGTTCATGGCAGAGTGCAAAAAGCTCAATGAGGGCTGCACCGATAAAAGCAAAAAAATCACCATAAACACAGTTATGCTCAAGGTTATTTGTGAGGGTCTTAAGGCCGCACCCAATATGAACGCACACCTGGAGTTCAACAGAAGGCTGGTTAGAGGCTGTCTTACTACATACGACCATGTAGATGTGTCCATGCCTATGATGCTGCCAAATGGCGAAATGATGACTATTAATATGCACGATATGGGCAACAAGTCCCTCACAGAGATGACCGAGTCCATCAATGATTCTGTACGCAGAGCGAGTAACAGCGATATGAACGAGGTAATGTTTGAGGTGTCCCTTGACAATACTCTCCGGGGCCTCAAAAAAGGCAAGATTGCCCAGACAATCAATCGACTGGTTGGCTCAAAAACAGGCAAGCATAAGGTTAAGACCCTTAGCGGTAATGCAAAGAAAAAATATTACTCCATACCTACAACCGACCGTCTCACAAAGCACGATATTGAGCAGGGCACTACCACTATTTCCAATATCGGTTCTGCGTATCGCAACTTCAGAGGCGCTTGTACATTGCTGGAGATTATTCCGCCGCAGGTTTGTGCATTTTGTATCAATGCCACACAAAAGAAGCCCGTTGTTGTTCAGGACGAAAACGGCAATGACAAGGTAGAAGTCGGCTTGGTAATGCCCATTTCTTTGTGTATTGACCACAAGGCGCTTGATTTTGGCGACACAATTCCGTTTTTTGCAAAGCTTGACGAGATATTTGCAAACCCGGAGATTATCCAAACCTGGAAGTAATTATTGATTTTTGGACAGAGGGCTTTTGTCTTCTGTCCTTTTTATGTCACATTGGCAGAAAAAAGATGGTGATTTATAAGCCTGAATCATAGGCATAAATTAACAAGAATCCTCCCTGCGCATTGAGCATAGGGAGGATTTGTTGTGTTTATCAGTCAAATTTTACATCAGTTGACAGCTTGCCGTGGTGGACTGCGTTTGCAATGTTGGTAGGGGACATATACACCTTTATTTGCTTTGCCAATGAGTGCAGCTTGTTTTTATCAAAATTGATGTTGCACAGGCTGTACACATTTATGCTCTCTGCCAATTCTCTGCCGGATATACTGCTGTCGGTTATTGTAATCTCCTTTGTTTCGCCGGGCAGAATATCAAAAAAGTTGTCGCTGAAAGGAGCTGAGGATATACTGCTCTCCACATTTACCAGTCTTGCAAATTTGTCGCTGGTTATAGCGAGAGTAAGACGGTGTCCGTTAACTTCGATTTTTGTTTTTAGCTTTGCTTTAGGTAGGGACAAATTCTTTTCCTTATCCTGCAGTATCGTTTTTTGCTGAACAATTTTGCCGTCGGCAATCAGCTTTGCAGCAACGCCTGTTGTGGCCTTGTTGTATTTCTTTGCCAACTCCTTTGCGTCAAGGGAGAATACCAACTGATTTGATACGGAGCCGATGTTAAGCTGTTTTTCCTCTGTCTTTATTACACCGGTGGAAAAATCAAATATTTCGTATCGGCAGGTAATATCCTTAGCCTCTCTCAAATCGTTGAGAGCGTAGATGTTAATTTGGTTTTCGTTATCCTCGATGGATAACGACAGCGGCTCGTTAAAATGCCTTGCGCCGTATTGGAGCGCCTTGTAGTTGCCGTAGTAGTCGATGCCGGACCACGAGCATACGCCCCAGCAGTCATTGAACTGCCAGTACATTGAGCCGTTGCATCTGCCCTTGTTCCTGCGCCAGTGCTCGGTAGCATCTGCAATACATTCCAGTTGAGTTACCTGTGACAGATATACATAGTCCTTAAATTCCTTTGGCAAATGAAAGCGGGTAGCTATGTAATATACCATCTTGTCATTACCGCCTGTGCATTTTTGGTGTGCCAGGAATATGTTGTCGTTAAGGGAGTGTTCTCCTTTGCCTGCAAATTTTTCTATTGACTTAATGTCCGGCAGGCTCTCAAAGCCGAATTCACTGCAGAATCGAGTCATTCTCTTTCTGTAATAATTCATCGGCTGCAGACCGTGCCACACGCCCCACAGGTGGGTGTCGCCAACATTGTCTGCACCAACGCCCTTGTTGTGGCTGACACCGATGGGTGAGCCCGGTGTGTATGGGGTTGCATTGTCGTACTTCCTAATCTCCTCACCCAGAATGTTGTGAAAGAAGGTTTCTGTCCAGTCAACATATTTTGTCATGTGGACCCAGGCCATGTGCATATCCTCAATCTCGTTGTTGCCGCACCATACAGCCAAGGACGGGTGGTGACTCAGACGCTTTACATTGTATTCTACCTCCCTCTTTACATTATCAAGGAAGTCATCATTAAAGAACGGATATGCCTGACACGCAAACATAAAGTCCTGCCATACCAGTATGCCCCGCTTGTCACACTCGGCATAGAAACTGTCGCTCTCGTAGTAGCCGCCGCCCCACACTCTGACCATATTCATATTGCTGAATTGTACTGCGTCCAGCAGATAATTCAATTCCTTTTCGCCAAATCGGGTGATAAAGCTGTCAGGGGGAATATAGTTTGCTCCTTTAATGAATATGGGCACTCCGTTGAGTATGAATTGGAAGTTGCGGCCGTATTCGTCACGCTCTCTATTAAGCTCAATAGTCCTGATTCCGATTTTCTTTTCTGCGGTGTCCAGCATCTTGTTACCGCTTTTTAGTTGGGCAGTAACGGTGTACAGCGGCTGATTGTCGCTGCCGGACAATTCTTTTGTCCACCATAACTCAGGATTTTCGATTGTAAAGGTGGCAGATGCACCGTCCTTTGTAATCTTTTCGCCGTTGGGGGAGATAACCGTGATGTTGCATTCTGTATCCGTGTATGCGGTTATATCCACATTTGCGGTAATTGTGGCAGTATCGCCCTCAAGCTTTTGTGTTACACCAAGGTAATCAATCCTGCCTTTGTCAACAAACTCTATTTCTATATCCTTTGTGATACCGCTGGCAGGCAGTACCGGTCCCCAGTCCCAGCCGAAGTGACACTGGGGCTTGCGAATATGCACTATTCCGTTCTGTCCGTTGCTGTTGATAGGGGTTATACATTCCTTGTACTTGGCGCTAACATAATTTACCGGCGAGTGAAAGAGGATATGAATCTCATTTTCGCCGGGTACAATATAATCCTTTATTGACACACTGTATGCCACAAAGCAGTTGTCACCGCTGAACACTTTTTTACCATTAACTGTGACATCGCATATTGTGTCCAGCATATCGGCATTCAGCAAAATATCATCTGCCTCAAGCAGATTTTCGTCAACAGTAAAGCTGCGTTTGTATTCCCAGTCCTTTTTTCCTACCCATTGTACATCCTTTTCGTAGGTGTAGAGAAACGGGTCTTCGATAATTCCGTTGTCCATCAGGTCCAAAAAATTGCAGCCCGGTACGGTTGCATTCATCCACTTTGTGTCGTCCGTGGCTTTGAACATCCATTTTCCGTTAAGTGTGATTTTCATAGCTTCTCTCCTATTTTGTTGTAATTATATAATATAATAATGCTTTCTGTATGTCAACAAAAAAGGAGAGCATTCGCTCTCCTCAGCGTGTAGAAAAAGTCAAATTATAAATTTCTACACGCTGACAGACTGCGAGAAATGGGATTGAATTTCGTTTTCTTGCGAGGGAAGATGTACGATGGTACCTTGACTGAGCAAAAAACGAAAAACGCCAAAAGTGGCTTAGATTCATCATTAGATGTCTAAGCCACTTTTACAATTTCCCGAGTGCGATAAATCGCACCCCCTTTTTTCTTTACAAAGAGAGGCAGAAATCGGTTACATATTATATATATTATTTGGCGTGGTTCAACCCACTTTATCGACAGTCTGAGGAGAGCGTATGCTCTACTCAGGCGGCGATATTATACCACTCGTCCCTCACTCTGTTTATCTTTTCTTGCCTGGCGAACTGCTGCTGCTTTTGCTTTCTTTTCTTTTGCTCCTTATTATCCTTGACAACAAGAAATATCATACCTACCGCAAAGTAAACCGCAATTTCCGTAACAAACAGAATTCTTACTCCGTCGCCGCTTAGGGTGGAGAATATGCGAAAGGGTACGCTCAATGCAAAAAATCCGCCTGCCAGTGATACGATTGTCAGTATAATTCCTTTTAGTAAATTCTTTGTGTTCATAATGAATCCTCCTTGTGTTTTCGTTACAATCTCATTGTATATTTAACGAGGATTAATTACAATACCATCGACGATGATAGTCCTGAAAAACGGACTATCAGAACAAATGTTTCCTATTCTATTGACTTCTTGAGCAGGGATACTATATGCGGAATATCACTGCTGTCAATAGCCGAGGGAACAATCACCAGCTTTGCGTAATCTTGGGTTACTTCTTTTATATTCACAGCTATACCGTTATCCGTCAGCCTTGTTGTATCGAATGGGGGAACTTCTATTTTTACTTGCAGACCGTTGTCACTTATTTTGCAATTTACATTTTTCATTTGTCTGTTAATTTCGTCGTAGAATTGCTTTGTCTTTGCTGTATATAGTCTTCTTATTTTTCTCGTTTGGGTATTGATATGACCGTCTCTTATGTATTGGCACAACGCAATTTGCTCTGTTTTGCTGGCGGCCTGAGCATATTTGTCTATATTTTTTTTGTACTTTTCTGCCAGTTCCTTTGTCAGTACCATAAAGCTGATACGAATACCCGGTATCAACACATTGGAAAATGAGCCCATATATACCACATTTCCTCCCCCTGACAGTGCGAACAGGGAGGGTGTAGGCTTTGATTGATACAAAAAGTCGTTGTCGTAATCATCTTCGATTACCAGACTGTGATTGATTTCGCTGTGCTTTACCAATTCCAGCCTTCTCTTTGTTTTCATTACATCGCCGTAGGAGGTCATGTGGGACGGTGAAACATATATTATTTTTGCGTTTTTGTCCCTGGTTTTTACCGTAAAGCCGTAGTCCTTAAACACGCTGATTCCCTGCACAAAGCTTTTGTCCGGAAAGGATACGGTATCCCTGTCATCTATCAGGGAACACAGAATCCCCAGCAGGTTCTGCACGCCTGCGCCAACCACTATTCTGTCGGGGGAGGCTGTAACATTCCTTTTTTCTCTGATATATTTTGCCAGCGCCTCTCGCAAATCTGCTTCGCCCTGATTATCGCTGTACGACAGCAATCTGTCCTGTTGGCGTAATGCGCTTTTTATGTATCTTTGCCACAGAGATATGTCAAAGCTGTTTTTGTCCGCGCCGCCGCTTTTTAGGTCGTACAGTATGTGTTGGGCGTCAGGGTCCGCATTGCTCTGCGTTGCTTCAATCGGTGTGTAGTTCGACACATAGTAGCCGCTTTTTGGGCTGGATATTATGTATCCGTCTGCTTGTAGCTCAAAGTATGCGTTCTCAATAGTGGTCTTGCTGACCGAAAATATTGTGGTTGCGCTGCGTATTGACGGCATTTTGTCTCCGTATTTCATTTGTCCGTTTGTTATCAGCCGACGGTAGTATTCGTATATTTCTATGTATTTTTTCATATCTGTACCCTAAAATATTATGAAATTTGTTTATTTATCTATTGACAGAATTATTATATACTATATACTATTGTATTGCAAGGAGATGTGTATATTATGGCAGATATTATTTATACCCTGGAGGGCGGAGTTTA
This sequence comes from Eubacteriales bacterium, assembly GCA_029225565.1. Classification (GTDB taxonomy): domain Bacteria; phylum Bacillota; class Clostridia; order Oscillospirales; family Acutalibacteraceae; genus Eubacterium_R. The sequence goes on along the minus strand of JAQXWS010000045.1, from coordinate 18,820 downwards.
TTTTAATATTACCAATCAGTGTCCGTGCAACTGTGCCTTTTGCATACGCAACCAGACCGATACCGTAGGTGAGGCAAAGGAAATGTGGTATCACGGCAGCGAGCCCACCTTGGAGGAAGTCAAGGCGGCTATAGACCAATGGGGCTTTAGCAATGTGGACAACGCCGTGTTCTGTGGATATGGCGAGCCCACCTGCAGATTGGACGTTTTGTTGGCTGCTGCGCGGTACCTTCGAACTGTGAATCCGCAAATAAAGCTGAGGCTCAACACCAACGGACTGTCCGACCTTATCAACCAGCGTCCCACCGCCAAGGAGATAGGCTTGGCTTTTGACAGCGTGTCCATCTCTCTAAACGAGCCGGACTCTGACGCTTATGACAAGATTACTCGCAATATTTATCCCGGCAGGGCTTATCCCGCCATGCTGGATTTTGCAAAAGAGTGTGGCAAGTACTGCGATGATGTGCGCCTGTCCGTTGTGGATGTTATCGGCGCCGAGAATATCGCAAAGTCAAAAAAAATAGCTGATGATATGGGCGTAAAGTTCGTTTGTCGCTCATTTGATAAAGGCCGGTAAACCGCAAAAAGTTCTTGCATTTGCAATTTCTTTGTGCTATTATATTTGAGCAATGCACCTGTGGCGGAACTGGCAGACGCGCTAGACTTAGGATCTAGTATGGAGACATGTGCAGGTTCGATTCCTGTCAGGTGCACCACTAAAGAACGAAAGTTATGATACCATTAGTATTGCAACTTTCGTTCTTTTTCTATGCTCTAAAAGCTTTGAGGCACAAGGCTTTTGCCGTTCAAGTACAAAAGATTAGTTTCATTGCGTGTTAACATCCTGATTTTTATAAAAGCATTGACTTTTGGACAAAAAACATGTATAATGGACACGTAGTTGTTCAGGAGGATTTTGTATGGAATTTTATTCGATTGCCGAAGCGGCGCAAATGAGTGGTCAAAGCCAAAAGACCATACGTAGACATATTGCTGCCGGAAAATTAAAGGCAGATAAAATAGGAAACTGCTATCGTATTACAAAAGAAAACTACAATAAGTGGTTAATCTCAGATTTAGATCCCGAAAAGGATAATATTTTTAACGAAGCAATTGTTGAAGATCAGACCGCAGACGAAGTCAATTGGATTGACATTACTGACAAATGGGTATATGACGGATGGTCTAATGTTAACTATCGTAACGGATTCAACTTTATTGATTTGTTCTCGGGTGCTGGTGGTCTTAGCTGTGGTTTGACAATGGCTGGCTTTACGCCTGTCGCATCAGTAGAAATAATGCCAGAAGCCGTTGCTACATACAAATACAATTTCGTTGAGCAAAAAGGTTTCAATGAAAATGTTCAAACAAGAGATATCAGAGAAGAAGCGGTTAAGCAGGAACTATATGATTCCGTTGCAGATAAGCACGTGCATTTGATTGTTGGAGGCTTCCCTTGCCAAGGATTCAGTATGGCAGGTCACCGAGTTGTGACAGACCCGAGAAATAGTCTTTACCTTGAAATGCTTGAGATTGTAAAACGTGTTCAGCCTGACTATGTTGTTATGGAGAATGTCGAGGGTCTTAGATCTATGCTCGACGGCAAAGTTGAAGCAAAAATAATTAACGACTATAAAGAGGCTGGATATGATATTAATGTCACAGTTCTTAATAGCGCAGATTACGGCGTACCGCAGATTAGAAAAAGAGTAATCTTTATTGGCAACAGACACGGTTTGAAAAACTATCATCCCAAGCCTATTTATTCTCCGGAAAACTATGTTACTTTAGGTGAAGGAATAAAGCGTTTTATGTCCATTCCTGAAAACAAGCAAATCAATCACATTTTCACACGCCACTCCGAGAAAATGATGGAGCAAATCGCTGCAGTTCCTGAAGGTCAAAGCTTATATGGCAATTATTCTGATGCGTGGAAGAAATCTCCTTGGGATAAACCTTCTTGCACCGTAAAGGAAAATCATGGTGGAGTTAATATCCATCCAAAATTACCTCGTGTACTTACGCCAAGAGAATTGGCATCACTCCAGTCTTTCCCTGACGATTTTATTTTCCAAGGTTCTAAAAAGTGGCAACTAGTTCAAATCGGAAACGCTGTTCCTGCCTTGTTGGGAAAGGCAATTGGTATTGCTGTTATGAAGGGACTGGATCAGCTGGAGGAAGATAAATAATGCCGAAGTATAATGATATTGACACAAAAAAGTGGAAAGAATATACAGATATCCTTACCAATTCATTTTGGTTCTTCCATAGAGAAAATTCCGGCATACATAATGCAAGTTATCATGGTAACTTTATTCCTCAGGTTCCTCGTCAATTATTCAGCCGCTATACTAAGAAAGGTGATTGGATATTAGACCCCTTTATGGGAAGTGGCACTTCACTTATTGAAGCGCAAAGAATGGGACGTAATTCTATTGGCATAGAGCTTCAGAAGCCGGTAGCTGAAGAAGTTCGCGAAAGAATCAAATTAGAACACAACCCAAAGTGTTCTACCAATATCCTAGTGGCAGACAGCAAAACAATAGACACAAATAAGATGGTTGATTATTACGGAATTAAAAATGTGCAATTCGTAATTATGCATCCGCCTTATTGGGATATCATTAAATTTTCCGAAGACAAGCGAGATTTATCTAACAGCAAAACGCTTGAGGAGTTTCTCAATTCTTTTGGCGAGGTAATTGATAACACGACTAAGGTGTTAGAAAAAAATCGCTACTGTGCTGTTGTCATTGGCGATAAGTATGCAAATAGCCAGCTGATACCACTTGGATTTCATTGTATGAACTTGTTCCTCGAAAGAGGCTTTATGATGAAAGCTATCCTTGTTAAAAACTTTGATCGCACTCGCGGAAAGGCAAATCAAGCTGCTATCTGGAGATACAGAGCATTAGCAAGCGATTTCTACGTATTTGACCATGAATACATCTTTATATTCAAAAAGGTGAAGTAGGATTTCCTACTTCACCTTTCGCTTTATTTCTGTTTAAGATGTCTTTTGAATTCTAACGGATCATACCAATAACAACCCACACAAGCATCTTCTTCCATATTGTGAGTTGGTCCCCCTGCGTAATAAGACATAGGATAACCTAGTTTCTTAGCATCATATCTTATTCCAGTTCTACGGCACTCTTTGCAATATTGACGCTTTGCGTCGTTAGCCGCTTTACTCAAAGGCTGAAAATCTGAAAGTTGCTGATCCTCGTTGCGCATAACGCGGCCTTCGTTTTTCATGCCATTTTTGTGATCTACTTCTGGTTTTGAGGTTCCTAAAACTACACAGCGACGACTAGATATTTCACGCTTAATATCTGCGCGAATATGTTGAGAATAATCTCCGTCATTAAATCCTGCCAAACGAATTCTATCAATACCATTTCCAGATGTAATAGTTTTGTCAAATTCAATTTTGTATTTCTTTGCTAAAGTAGATTCTTTGCGCGCCCAAGATGCTCCATTACCAAATTTAAGATCGGCATATTCACCTACAAATTCAGTGGTGGAAACCCAACGACTGACACCGTTTTTATCCGGTTGGGCTAATTGTAAAAATAACTCTGTTTTTGTCATAATCATTCCTCCACAAACAATTTGTAAGTTTCAACCTCAAGTGCGTCTGCAATTTTTTGAATATTATCCAGCGAAATACTCCGGCGAAAACATTCAATATCACTAATATACGTCCTGTGTAATCCACAAAGCTCTGCAAACTTTTCTTGAGATATTTGCTTTTGTGTGCGATATTTACGCACATTGCTTCCAAAAACTTTTATAATATCCATTGGCTGCACCTCGACAAAGTACTACATATATTTTAATCGTTAGAACACAATAAGTCTACACACAATAAGTGTATGGTGCATAAACAAAAAAGGTTGCATTGAAATGCAACCCAAACTCAAAAATGCAACTTTTGCAACCCGTATCAAAAAATGCGTTTGTAGCCAAAAAAGGCAAGCTGTATTCGGCTTGCCTTTTTGTTATGTAGGAATATATAAGTGTCAACAAAGGCTATGGCTCCGATGAGTCGTTAGTTCCCTGAACCTGTTATATACAAAATATGATTGATATTATCTGTATAATTTGGTAGAATAACGGTATGAATTATCAATTATTTTGCAAGGGGTCATTGGCAAATTATGGGGTATATTACAAAACAAACACCTCTCGGTATAATACAAGGCCTGGAAACAGACAGCTGCGTTGAATTTAGGGGCATTCGTTACGCCCGTGCAGGACGATACGAATATCCTGTAGAGGAAAAATCATGGTACGGTGTGTATGATGCGACCCAGTACAAGTCTTGCTGCTACCAGCATCGTGCCTTCGAGGACGATTCAAGGGTGAATCCGTTTTACCACAAGGAATTTCGCAAAGGGCTATGCTTTACATACAGCGAGGATTGCTTCTTTCTCAATATTTGGGCACCTAAAAATGCCGAGAATTGTCCGGTTTTGGTGTTTATCCACGGCGGAAGCTTTACCGGAGGCAGCACCGACGAAGGACATATTAAAGGCGAACGCTTTGCCGAAAAGGGAATTATTACGGTTGCCATGAATTATCGCCTGGGTCCTTACGGCTTTTGCGCCCATAAGGATTTAAAAAATGACAAAGGTGTTATGGCGAATTTCGGCCTTTATGACCAAACAACGGCTATTCAGTGGGTAGTACATAATATATCCGCATTCGGTGGAGACCCCGATAATATCACTCTTATGGGACAAAGCGCAGGCGCTATGAGTGTTGACATACATTTGAACAATCCCATCATTAAATGTAATATCAAAAGAGCGATTATGCTTAGCGGTTCGGGACTCCAAAGATTTTTACTTAAGCCATTGAGTATTGAAAAAATTACGCCTTTTTGGGACGGAATAATGAAAAATGTCGGAGTCCAAACTATTGATGAACTAAAAAAGACAGATGCCAAGGACCTTTACTATGCTTGGCTCAAGGCGTGTAAGGACAGCAAATTCAGTATGCCATATACGTTTCCTGTATATGACGGGGTGATTTTGAGTCGGAGTAACTTCAAATTGAGCACAATTCCCGATATACCTTATATCATAGGCTCGACTTGTACCGATATGATACCCATTGTACTTGAGGGCGTTAATAAGAAATGGGGCAAGTATGCCAAAAAGCATAATTCGAGCCCGTGTTATTTTTACAACTTCAACAGATTTTTGCCCGGTGATGATATGGGCTGCTGGCATGCGGCAGATTTGTTGTATGTGTTCTCGACCCTTGATTTTAACTGGCGTCCGTTCGATAAGGTTGATTATGATATATCAAGGCAGATTTCGGATAGTATATGCGCTTTTGCAAAAAGCGGAGACCCAAACTGTTCTTCGCTGCCCCGGTGGACAGCGGATTACAGAACGCCCATGGCATTTTGCGAAAATACAGCGTGCGCAAAATGGAAAACAGGGGACAATATTAAATATACTTTAACAGGAAAAGGAAAAACCGTGTAATGCCAAAATTCAAGCATAAATTTGTTCTTTCAAAATATACTGACACCTGCCGTACATACACCAGCGGTGACAGCTATGTGCGCATTGATTTTGTCAGCGATAGCTGTATGCGTGTTGCGGTGTATAATGATGAGGCGGGAATGCTGCCCACCTTCTGCATTAACCCCAATAACGAGTTTTTGACAACGGGCAGGAGCCGACTTAGCACCGACGGATTTGGACTGTGCTCACCTGACATAAGCTTCAGCGATGATACGGAGCATTTTGCCTTACCTTGCGGTGTGGATGTGGAGCTTGACAAATACAACTTTATTCTCAAATATTACAAGGACGGCAGGCTTTTGTTTTCTGACCGTTCTCCGTTAGCATACAATTTTGAGGGCGAGTTCGGAAAAGAGAGCTACCATTATATTACAAGAGAAAAGGGCGAATATATATTCGGCATGGGTGACAAGGGCGGCTCGCTTAACAAATCCGGCAGAGCCTTCCGTATAGAAACAGCAGATAGTATGGGTTATGACGCCGAAAGCAGCGACCCTCTCTACAAGCATATTCCTTTTTATATTTGCGAAAACAGTGTTGGCTGTTACGGTATTTTTTACGATACCTCCGATACATCGTACATTGATTTGGGTAAGGAAATTAACAACTATTATCCTGCGTACAAGTATTTCAAAACAGAGGATAATTGCCTTGTTTATTATGTTTTTTTTGGAACAAAGCTCTCTGTTTTGCAGCAGTTTTCAAGAATGTGCGGCAAGCAGGCGTTCCCACCTAAATGGAGCTTTAATTATTGTGCAAGCACCATGGCATATACCGACGCTCCCGACTCGGAAGCACAGATGGACGGATTTCTTGACAAACTGACGGAATATGACTTGCCCTGCAATGGATTTTATCTTTCTTCAGGGTACACCTCCATCGGCAGCAGAAGATATGTCTTCAACTGGAATTACGAAAAATTTGCTGACCCAAAAGCCTTTGTAAAAAAATTTGCCAACAGGGACATTCAGATTATTCCCAATATTAAGCCGGCGTTCCTTGACAGTCATCCTCTTTATGACGAACTTGCTAATAAAGGTTATTTCATTAAGAATGCCGACGGCACTCCGTTTTTGACAGAGTTTTGGGACGGACTCGGCAGTTATTTGGATTTTACAAATCCCGACGCTTTTGATTATTGGAAATCGAAGGTGAAGGAAACCTTGCTGGATTTAGGTATCTTATCCACCTGGAATGATAATAACGAATTTGATATTCGCGACTGTGATGCTGTGGCGCAGGGCTTTGGAAATAATCCTGTCCCGGCAAGCAGAATAAGACCCAACCTGACCTACTTGATGGTTGCCTCATCATACCGGGCTCAGGTTAGTAACAGACCCGATTTAAGACCGTTCCTTTCTACTCGCAGCGGGAATATTGCTCTTCGTCGCTTGGCACAAACCTGGTCGGGAGATAACAGAACCTGCTTTAAGGATTTGAGATATTGTCATAACATCGGGCTTACGATGTCGCTGTCAGGATTGCATTTTTACGGCCACGATTTGGGCGGATTTCACGGGGATATGCCATCAAGAGAATTGCTTATACGATGGCTGCAGCATGGGATTTTTGAACCCAGATTCACTATTCACAGCTGGAATGAGGACGGCTCTGCAACAATGCCATGGAGTTATCCTGACATTATGCCTGCCGTAAAAAAACTTTTTGAGCAAAGAAAAAGACTTTTGCCCTATCTTTACAACTGCGCTTACAATGCCGTGGAAAATGAAATACCGATGAATGCGCCACCGCTGTTGTACTATGACGACCAGGAGCTTTATTCCCAAAATGACAGTATGATGGTGGGCAGGGATATTCTTGTTCCGTTTGTTTTTGACGAGGGCAGGGAATATGCGGAGGTTTATCTGCCAAAAAATGACTCCTGGTATTTTGGTTCAAGGTTATATGAGGGCGGTCAAATAATTCGGGTTCCAATACCTTTAACAGAAGAAATGCCTTTGATTGTAAAAGCCGGCTGCGTAATTCCCACGGATGACGAAAATACCGTCTTTACCGTTTATCCAATTGAGAACGGCACCTTTGTCAGCGACTTTTTTACTGATGACGGCTTAACTTACGGCTATATAAACAACGATTGCGTAAAGCTCGGCTTTACTGTGATTTGTGACGAAGATACGGTTGCTGTAACATACAAAAACACAGGTAACAGCCCATTTTCTCCCACAATCCGTCTGTGTCTCCAAGATTCCAGAAAACTAATAGTAACAGAAGAATAAACAGAGAGGGATAGTTATTATGAACGATAACCGACAAACACACGGAATAAAAGCAATAGACAAGATAGGCTATGCTTTGGGCGATATGGGAGGGATTTTGACCTTTTCATTAGTCAATTCCTTCTTAACAATGTTTTATACAGATATTTTGGGTATTGCTACAGCGTCAATTACTGTTTTGATGTTGGTTGCAAGAATCTGGGATGCAGTCAACGACCCGATGTGGGGCGCGTTTTTGGATTCGCGACGACCGACAAAATACGGTAGATTCCGTCCGTATATTCTCGGTATGTCCGTTCCTCTTGCAATTGCCGCCTTTTTTATGTTTTTCAAGATACCCGGCCTCAGCGAAAAGCAATACTTGATTTATGCCTATGTTACATACATTATTTACGGCATGATGTACACAGGCGTTAATATACCTTACGGCTCCCTTGCCTCTGTTATTACCGATGACGAGATTGAGCGTTCTTCGCTTTCTATGTGGAGGTCCGTGGGCGCCGGCGTAGGTGGTCTGCCGGCACAGATTCTTTTGCCGCTGTTTGTGTATTCAACGGTTGCAGGTGTTGGCAATACGGCAAAGGTTCTTGACGCAAACAAGCTTAGCATCGCAGTAGGCGGTCTTTCATTAGTTACAGTAATAACATTTTTTGTTCATTTTAAGCTGACTAAGGAAAGAATAACCGTTTCGCCAAATCAGGCAAAAAGTAATTATAATCTGTTTCGCAGTGTTCGTATGCTGATGAAGAACAAGCCGTTCATTGCTCTTTGCGGCGTTTCCATGCTTTTGATTTGCTTCCAGATGTACACACAAACCGTGTATAATTATCTGTTCAAGAATTTTTACGAAAAGCCGGGGCTTTACAGTATTGTAACAATCTGTACCTATCTTCCCATGGCTATGTTTCTGCCTGTTATAGGCAAGCTTGTGCGTAAATTCGGCAAAAAAGAAATTTGCAGCGCAGGTATTGCTTTTGCGGCAGTAGTCAACATTGTTATGTATTTGTTTGGATTTACCGCACTTTCTGCAAATCCCTATCTTTTCCTTGTGATGACATTCCTTTCCGGCGCAGGACAGACCTTCCTTGTACTTGAAATATGGGCAATGGTTATGGATGTTATTGATTACCACGAGCTGCTTTCGGGCAGAAGAGAGGAAAGCACAGCCTACTCATTTTACTCCTTTGTAAGAAAATTAGGACAGACTGCCGCAGGCGCAGGCGTTCCCGCTATTCTTGGCATAATCGGATATGATGGCAAGCTTTCCAATCAGCCTGCCGAGGTTATAGAAAAGCTTTATGGCATCGCCACATTGGTGCCTGCAATTATTTTGATTGCTCTTTTTGTAATTCTCTTTTTCGGTTATAAGTTTTCCAAAAAGGAACTGGAAAAAATGCATGCAAAATTGCAGTCTTCCGATGCCAACAAAATTGGATAATTCCTTATATTATGATAACAAAAATTCCCCGGTGGTGCTCACCGGGGAATATCTTATGTATTTACTTTAGGAACTTAATCATTTCCAGCGCTGCGCCGACATCGCCGTCCACCTTGATTTTGCCGGTAGTGAATGCGGTTACCGGGTCAAGCTTGTTGTTGATGAGCTTGAGCCAGTTGGTGCCGTTGATATGAATAATAGCATTTCTGTCGTAGTATTCATAAGGCTCAACACTTACCTTGCCGTCCTTAATCTCGATGTAAAAGATGCCGTTGCCGCTTTTGCCCTCGATATTGATTTGAAAAGCCATTGTGCCCTGAACGGCGGATGCGTCGATGGGATAAAATTTGTCTCTGGTGGCCTCCACCAGCGATTCGTATGTCATTGCCATGGTTATTACCTCCTTTTTTTGTCATTATAGCATATTTGTGATACTGTTTCAAGAATTTTAATTCGACACAAAAACCATAATTTTACACTTGACATCAACGCTTGTGTGGTATAAAATACGTATAGAACAAATGTTCGGGAGGCGCTATGGAAAGAACAATACTACATGTTGATTGCAACAAGTTTTATGCCTCGGTAGAGTGTCTGTACCGTCCGGAGATTAGGAACAAGCCTGTGGCTGTGGGCGGTGATCCGGAAAACAGGCATGGCATAATTCTCACAAAAAACGAGATTGCCTCAAGGTACAATATATCCGTGGGAGAGCCTTTGTGGAAGGCTTACCAAAAATGCCCCGACCTTGTGGTAGTACCTCCGAATTATCCTTTGTATATGCGATTTTCGGCATTGGCACGCAGAATTTATGCCGACTATACCGATTATATTGAGCCCTTTGGATTGGACGAGAACTGGCTGGATGTTACCGGCTGTATGATGTCCGGTGAGGAGATTTCACAGGAGATTCGCAGGAGGGTAAAGGAGGAGCTTGGCATTACAGTCAGCATTGGTGTCAGCTTTAACAAGATTTTTGCCAAGCTGGGCTCGGATTACAAAAAACCCGACGCCGTTACCGTAATAAGCAAAAATAATTACAGGGACATTGTGTGGCCTTTGCCTTGCAGCGACTTGCTTATGGTAGGGCGCTCTACTACAAAAAAGCTTAATTACTACGGCATAAATACTATTGGGGACCTGGCCAACAGCGACCCGACTTTTTTGCGTAGCGTTTTTGGAAAAAACGGTGATATGCTCCATTCCTTTGCCAACGGAACTGAGTCATCTCCGGTACGCCATATTGATGATACGGTTGATGTTAAGTCCGTGGGCAATTCTACCACAACCCCTCGCGATTTGGTTAATAATGAGGATATAAAGATGGTTTTTCGTGTGCTGTGCGAGAGTGTTGCCACTCGATTGCGAGAGCAGGGACTCAGGGGCAATGTGGTTACCGTTTGGGTGCGTTCTAACCGGTTATCCTCCTTTACTCGCCAGACTAAGTTGAAGGCGCATACCGACATCAGCACCGAGCTTCTGGACGCCGCTATGAGGCTGTTTACATCGAATTATAATTGGGCGTATCCGGTGCGTTCTCTGGGCGTATCCGTCAGCGGATTTGATTTTGAATATGAGCAGTTCGATTTGGCAGGCAGTGTTGAACAACGGGAAAAGATGGAGCGTCTGGAAACTGCGATTGATACTCTCAAGCGTAGATTCGGCAACTATTGTATCACCCGTGCTTGCCAGATGCAGGACAGGGAATTGTCCCGCTTTAATCCCCACGATGAGCATGTTATACATCCTGTGGGCTATTTCGGTTAGGAGGAATTATGTTAGATTTTACACCAAAGGAATATGATAATCCAAACAAGCATTATACCACCGTAAAGGCGGAGTTCGATACCTGCGGCAATATTATGCCCCTGTCTATGACCTATGACCATCAAGAGTTTACCATAGACAGAGTTACCGACATCAGACCTGCCGCGTCGCTTAAGTCGGGAGGCGCAGGCATACGCTACACCTGTATGGTTGACGGCAAGCTGACCTATTTGTTTTTAGAGGATACCCGCTGGTTTTTTGAGCCGGCAGTGTAGTATGGCAGGGGATAAATATCTCCTGCTTTTTTTATTGCATTAATGTACAAAATATGATAAAATAGCACATAATTTAATTTAGAGGTGTTACTATGGCAGAATATAAGGATATGACAAAGCAGCAGCTTTTGGCAGAAAAGGAGCAGCTGCAAAAGAGATTTGAGGACTACAAGGCTATGGGCCTTAGTCTGGATATGTCCAGAGGTAAGCCCTCCAAGGAGCAGCTCGACCTCTCTATGGATATGCTCCTGCCCATCGATTATGTTGTTGATGGCTTTGATGTGCGTAATTACGGCATTCTCGACGGTATTCCTTGCTGTAAGGAGCTTTTTGCAGAGCTTATGGGCGTTGAGCCAAAGAATGTTGTTATCGGTCCCAGCGCAAGCCTTAATCTTATGTTTGATTATATCACACAATGTTATACAGAGGGCGCATTGGGCTCCACCCCTTGGTGCAAGCTTGACAGCGTTAAGTTTCTTTGTCCCGTACCCGGCTACGACAGGCATTTTACTATTCTTGAGCACTATGGCATAGAGATGATTAATGTAGCTATGACTCCCGACGGTCCCGATATGGACGCCATCGAGGAATTGGTTAAGGACGAGAGCGTAAAGGGTATGTTCTGCGTGCCTAAGTACAGCAACCCCCAGGGTATCACCTTTAGCGATGCAACAGTTGAGCGTATAGCTGCGCTGAAGCCCGCTGCCAAGGATTTTAGAATTATTTGGGACAACGCATATTGCGTCCATGACCTAAAAGAGGAGGGCGATGTTCTTCTCAATATCTTTGACATTCTGCCTAAGTACGGCAACGAGGATATGGTAATTGAGGTTTGCTCCACAGCAAAGATGACATTCCCCGGCGCAGGTGTGTCTGCATTGACTGCCAGCGACGCAAATATTGCACAGATTAAGAAACGCCTCAATTGCGAGACAATTAGCTACGACAAGATGAATCAGCTTCGGCATGTAAAGTTCTTTGGCAATGTTGACGGCATAAAAAAGCATATGAAAAAGCATGCTGATATTATGAAGCCAAAATTCGATATGGTGCTCAACCATCTTGAGAACGAGCTCGGCGGAAAAGGCATTGCGCAGTGGCTTGACCCAAAGGGCGGCTATTTCATCAGCCTTGATGTTATGCCCGGCTGTGCAAAGAGAGTTGGCGAGCTTTGTAAGGAGGCAGGAGTTACTCTTACCACAGTTGGCGCTACCTATCCCTACGGCAACGACCCCGACAACAGCAATATCCGTATCGCTCCGTCATTACCTCCTGTTGCCGAACTTGACCTTGCTACTCAAATTCTTTGTGTCAGCGTTCAGCTTGCTTGTATCGAAAAGTTGGTGGGCTAATGAATATCGGTGCATCAACATCCTGTTTTTATCCTATGGAGACTGAGCAGGCTCTGCAGCAGGTAATCGACTTAGGATATGACAGGACAGAAATATTTTTTAATGCCGAAAGCGAGCTGGATACTTCGTTCGTAAAGATGCTCAAGGACAGGGCGGACTCCAACGGCGTAAGCATTGACTCGGTGCATCCCTTTTCCTCCTTTTTGGAGAGTAATTGTATATTCGGCGATTATCAGCGCAGATATGATGATTATATTGATATTTATCGCAGGACCTGTCACGCGGCGGCTGTTTTGGGCGCCGGGATTGTTGTTATTCACGGTGCGCTGGAGAGACCTAAGCGACCGTTGCCCGAGGAACATTATTTTGAACGATTCAAGGGACTTGTGGATATTGGCAAGGCTGAGGGCGTTAAGGTATGCCAGGAGAATGTCAATCGCTTTCGCAGTCAATCAATCGACTTTTGCAAGAGAATGAGGAGTCGTCTGGGTGATGACTTCAATATGGTATTTGATGTAAAGCAGGCTGTAAGAGCAGGCTTTGACCCATTTGACTTCATAAATGAGTTCAAGGAAGATATTGCCCATATTCATATCAGCGACCATTGTGCTGTCGCTGATTGTATGCCCCCGGGACGCGGCAATTTTGATTTTGGCAAGTTGTTTGACATTATGCATAACGCAAATTATAACGGCTCCTATATTATTGAGATATATTCTTTGGGCTACGATGTGTATAACGAACTTAAAAACAGTAGGGAGTATTTAAAGCAATTCGAGGTTTAACATAATATAATGAAAAATATCAGCAACAAGACAAAGGGAATTATATGTATCCTCATATCTGCTCTGTGTTTTAGCGGTATGAGTTCTTTCATTAACCTTTCCGGAGATTTACCGACTCCCCAAAAGGTGTTTTTCCGCAATCTTGTTGCTGTTATTTTGGCATCCTTTATGCTGATAAAAAAAGGCGAGCCTTTTCGTCCGGCAAAGGGGTGCATGCCCTATCATTTGATTCGTTCTACAGCGGGATTATTAGGCCTTTTCGGCAATTTTTATGCCACCACTCACATGGCTCATACTGCTGACGCCGCCATGCTTAACAAGCTTTCGCCTTTCTTTACCCTGATTTTTTCTGCCGTTTTTTTGAAGGAAAAAGTCAAGCCAAAGCAGGCAATCGCCATTGCCGTTGCCTTTGGAGGCGCATTATTTGTTATCAAACCCAGTATGCAAAATGTGGAGCTTTTGCCTTCTGTTGCCGGATTTTTTGGCGGTTTAGGTGCCGGCGCCGCCTACACCTGCGTCCGTCACATGGGCAACAAGGGTGAGAACGGAAGATTTACTGTTTTCTTCTTTTCCGCATTTTCGGTAGTAATTACTGCCCCCTACTTGATATTCAATTATCATCCTATGACTACACGGCAACTTGTGTATTTGATTCTGGTGGGCGTTTGTGCAGCCGGAGGCCAGTTCGCAATTACGGCGGCGTACACATTCGCACCCAGCAGGGAGATATCGGTTTATGATTATTCCAATGTGATTTTTACTGCCATTGAGGGATATTTGTTCCTTAATCACCAGGTACCTGACTTGTGGTCGATTTTTGGCTATTTTGTGATTTGTTTCATGGCGGTTTGGATGTTCATCTACAACAACAAGGGGCATAACAGCAAATTGGCGTAAAAATATCTATATGTTGTTGTAAAGGAAAATACTTGCATTTTTCTATATATTGTGTTATAATTCGTTTCGTAGGGTGGTTGACTGCCCGAACAAGGGGGAATTTAGTATGAAATGTCCTTTCTGTGGATATGAGGAAAGCAAGGTAATTGACTCTCGTCCGACCGACGAAAATGAGAGAATACGCAGGAGACGCGAATGCCTTCAGTGCAGCAAGCGTTTTACAACCTACGAGATTATCGAAGATGTTCCTATTATTGTTGTAAAAAAGGACAAATCCCGTGAGGTGTTTGATCGCAACAAGATACTCAAGGGTATGCTGCGCGCCTGCGAAAAGCGGCATGTCACCGTGGCAGAATTGGAGTCCAAGATTAGCGAGATTGAGACTGCGCTCCAATCCTCGGTTGACCGTGAGGTTACTTCTGCGCGTATAGGTGAGCTTATTATGGAAAAGCTAAAGGACATTGACGAGGTTGCCTATGTTCGTTTTGCTTCGGTATATAAGGAGTTTGACTCAGCCGAGTCATTCCGTGAGGAATTAGCAAAGCTCAATGACTAAAAAAGTAATGGCAGACGGGGATTCCGTCTGCCTGTTTTATTTCATATCCACTTTTGGTATTCTGCCACAGCCAATTGGTCACAGCGTTCGTTATACGGGTGTCCGTTATGTCCCTTTACCCAGCAGAATGTAACATTATGAATATCCAGCAACTCCAACATTTGCTCCCATAGGTCAATATTGAGAGCAGGCTTTTTGTCTGCCTTGCGCCATCCGTTTTGCTGCCAGGAGTACACCCATCCTTGATTTATGCTGTCACATACATACTTTGAGTCGGTTGTGAGCGTTACCTCACAGGGATATCTGAGTGCCTGTAGAGCCTTAATAACAGCAGTCATTTCCATCCTGTTGTTGGTGGTGTTTTGTTCTCCGCCGGATAACTCCAATTCCTTGCTTCCACATACCAGCACGGCGCCCCAGCCGCCGGGTCCGGGATTACCGCTGCACGCACCGTCGGTATAGATTTCTACTTTTTTCATAAACTATTATCACCGGGGTATATTTTACCATTGTTTTGGCTAATAATCAATAGAGAATATTGCTCTTGACATTGATGGCAATATACTTTAAAATATATATAATTATTTTGTACGAAAAAATATTATTTTAGGAGGTTCATTTTTAATGGCAAAAGAGAATAAGGTGCCTACAAACAGCGTCAACAGAAAACGGAATTCTAAAAGACGCTTTTACACCCACAAAAAGGCACCGAAGAAATCTGCTGTTCTCCCACCGATTGAGAAGGAGAAGGTCAAGATTTCTTTTTTGGGTGGTATGAACGAAATCGGCAAGAATATGACCTTGTACGAATACAAGGACGATATGTTCATTGTGGATTGTGGCTTGGCATTCCCTAACGCTGAGTTGCCGGGCGTTGACCTGGTTATTCCGGACTTTACCCATGTGGTAAACAATGCAGAAAAGATTCGTGGTATCATCATTACCCACGGCCACGAGGACCATATAGGCGGCCTTGCTTATTTGTTGAAGCAGATCAACATACCTGTGTATGCAACAAAGCTTACCATCGGCCTTATCAAGGGCAAGCTGGAGGAGCACGGCATCCTCAACAGCTGCAAGCTTGTTGAGATAAAGCCAAGGGACAATATTACCCTGGGCGCATTCAATATCGAGCTTATACATGTCAACCACAGTATTCCCGATGCTGTAGGTCTTGCAATTCGATGCCCTGCCGGTATTGTTATCCAAACAGGCGACTTCAAAATTGACACCACTCCTGTTGACGGGGATATGATTGACTTGCCCCGTTTTGCAGAGTATGGCAAAAAGGGATGTCTTGCACTCCTTTCCGACTCAACAAACGCAGAGCGACCGGGCTACACCATGAGCGAAAAAACGGTGGGCGAGAGCTTTGAGCTTCTGTTCCGCAAGGCTAAGGGCAAGCGTATCATAGTTGCTACCTTCGCATCCAATATTCACCGTGTACAGCAGATTATTGATGTTGCAAAGGCACGAGGCCGTAAGGTGGCTGTTGTGGGCAGGAGCCTTGAGAATCTGGTACAGGTAGGTCACGATTTGGGTTATCTTGATATTCCCGACAATATTATGATACCTATCGACACCATACGCAATTATCCTGATGACAAGCTGGTTATCATTACAACCGGTTCCCAGGGTGAGCCAATGTCCGCGCTGACAAAGATTTCTCAGAACGAGCATAGGAAGGTTAGCATTACTCCCAACGATTATGTTATCATTTCCGCTACTCCAATTCCCGGAAATGAAAAGATGGTTGGCAACGTAGTCAACGCTTTGATGAAAAAAGGCGTTGAGGTTATATACGAAAAGATGTATGAAGTCCATGTTTCCGGCCACGCCTGTCAAGAGGAACTTAAACTGATGATGGGTATTGTCAAGCCCAAGTTCTTTATTCCCGTTCACGGGGAACAAAAGCATCTTATGAAGCACGCTCAGTTAGGCAAGGCTATGGGTATTGAGGATGTGTTTATCGGCGAGATAGGCAATTCTATCGAGATTAGCAGTGACGGAATAAAGCAGGTTGCCGATGTCCCTGCCGGTGAGGTTTATGTTGACGGTATCGGCGTCGGTGATGTAGGTAATGTTGTGCTCAACGACCGCAAGCATTTGTCCCAGGACGGTATTATCATCATTGTGGCCACCATTGATACCCAAAGCGGGTATGTTATTTCCGGTCCGGACATTGTGTCCCGTGGCTTTGTATATGTGCGTGATAACGAGGAGCTGATGAACGCTGCTCGTGATGTTGCCTGTCATGTTATTGACGAATATTATGACAAACGGTATCGTGACTGGAATGCTGTTAAGACAAAAATGCGAGATGAGATTTCTCGCCTTATGTACGAAAGAACAAAGCGCAGTCCTATGATACTGCCGATTTTTATGGAAATATAGGAGAATAGAAATGAAAGTTATTTTGCAAGCCGATGTTAAATCCCTGGGCAAAAAGGGTGACCTTGTCAATGCCAGCGACGGATACGCAAGGAATTTTTTGTTGCCAAAGGGTCTTGCTGTTGAGGCAAATGCAACAGCAATGAATGATTTTTACAACAAGGAATCTGCCAAGAAGTTTCATAAGGCAGAGGAGATTAAGGCAGCCAACGAGGTAAAGGCAAGGCTTGATGGCAAGTCCTTTAGCTTTAAAGCGAAGGCCGGCGCCAACGGAAAACTGTTTGGCTCCGTAACCGCAAAGGATGTGGCAGAAAAAATCAAGCAGGATATGGGCGAGACCATTGACAAGCGCAAAATTAATATGCCCGATATTAAGGCCTTTGGCACAGTACAGGCAGAGGTCAAGATTTACCAGGGCATTGTTGCCAAAATAAATGTTCAAGTAACCGAAGAGTAATAACTAAGGATAACCGTTATGGCTGATAATATTAATATCACATTACCATATAACCTGGAGGCTGAGCAGTCAGTACTGGGCAGTATTCTTTTGGAACCGAGATGTATGGAGGATGTTCTGCCTTATATTAACGCAGACAGCTTTTACCTCCCTCAGCACAAGCACATCTTCAATGCGATGCTGTCCATGTTTATGACTCTTAACGGCTCCATTGACCCTGTTCTGGTTGCCGATGCTCTTGCTAAGGACGGCGTGTACGATATGGCAGGCGGCAGGGATTACCTTGTTCAGTTGTCCCAGGTAGTGCCATCCACCGCCAATGTTGAGCGATATGCCAAGATTGTGCAGGAGCAGGCTTATTTGCGAGCGCTGATTACCGTATCCCAGGATATAATTGAGGACGCAACCTCCGGTACCGGAACTGCAAGTCTGATACTCGACAGCGCAGAACAGCGTATCTACGATATTCGTCAGGGCAAGGAAAATAACGCTCCCAGGAGCATCAATGACGTTATCATCAACGATGTGTACGAAAAGCTAAAAAAAATTGCCGGTGACGACAAAAATGAATACAAGGGAATACCCACGGGCTTTGGTTTGTTAGATAAATACATAACCGGTCTTAACAAATCCGATTTCATTCTTATCGGTGCCCGTCCTGCTATGGGTAAAACCTCCTTTGCCCTTAACTTGGCACATAATATTTCCGTCAATGCGGGGAAGAAGGTTTTGTTCTTTTCTCTGGAGATGACAAAGGCGCAGCTTGCCGAGAGGCTTTTGGCCTCCCAGGCGGGCGTATCCTCGTCCAAGTTCAGAACAGGCGAGCTAACAGATGACGAGTGGATCAGAGTGGGCAATGCTACCGCAAGCTTTCACGATGTCCAGCTTTACCTTGACGATACATCATCAATCACTGTTCCCGAGATTAAGTCCAAGGTGCGCCGCTTAAAAAATGTTGATGCAGTCATCATTGACTACCTCGGCCTTGTTCAGTCGGCTACACGCAAGGAGAATCGTGTGCAGGAGGTATCCGAGATTACCCGTAATCTCAAGATGATGGCAAAGGACCTTAATATACCGGTTATCTGCTGCGCCCAGCTTTCTCGTGGTACAGAGGGTAGG
>JAQXWS010000044.1 GCA_029225565.1 Eubacteriales bacterium | reverse complement strand
GCAAAAGAGCGAAAAGTATGGAGACGGCGACACCTTTACTCCTTTGGTAGAAAAGTATTTTGGCTATAACGCCTCATCATTCAGCTACGAGACTGCCGGAGATAATTAGAATACAGGACGGGAGAGGCATTGCCTCTCCGTTTGTTTTGTGAATGGGGGAATATTATGGCAAATTTTTTAGAGACAGTTATGCTTGTTTGCTTTGGTCTGTCCTGGCCGATAAATTTGGTAAAGAGCATTAAGGCCCGCACGGCAAAGGCAACCAGCCTGAAGTTTTTGATTCTGATTACGGTGGGTTATGTTGCCGGCATATCCGCCAAGCTTATTAACCACCAAATCAATTATGTTCTTGTGTTTTACATACTCAATATCATTGTGGTGGGTATGAACCTAATAGTGTATTTTGTAAACAAAAAATATGACCGAGAGGCACAAAAAAAGAGAAAGAGAGTCGATTGACTCTCTTCAGACTGTAGATAAAATGGGTTGAATCACGCCAAATAATATAATATGTAATCGATTTCTGCCTCTCTTGTGTAAAGAAAGGGGAGTGCGTTTTATCGCACTCGTAGAGATTGTAAAAGCGGCTTAGACATCTAATGATGAATCTAAGCCGCTTTTGGCGTTTTTCGTTTTTGTCACTCGTTTTATACCGGTGTCTTCAAAGTATTTTTGCCATAATCGGTATTGGCATAAATAGAGTCGTTGTGTTTGCCGGGGAATTGAAAAATCAGTATCCCAAGCTTTCGTTCACTATTATTACCTTGATTCTGTCCTTGTGCCTTTGGCGGGCGGATACAACATAGTTGCAGCATATTCTGGAGTCCGTACCGCAGCCGTCACATATATAGCTGTCCTGTGTATCCAACGACACACAGTGCCCTGTTTTGGCGCATGGGGTGGCGCAGTTCAGTCTGACGCAGTTCGGCGGGGCGGCAACTGACTTAACTCTCTCTATGGCGGCGTTTATGTCGGGGACAATTTTGTTTTTGCCCACTACAATAATAACTTGCTTTGGGCCATACACAATGCAGGATACTCTGTTGCTGTTGCCGTCAACATTGTACAGCTCGCCCCTTTGGGTAACTGCATTGGATGAGCAGATGTATGTGTCGCATCCGTATGCGGCAATGTAGCTTTGGCGAATAGCCTCGCCCTCAAGTCCTCTGCGGTCTATGAAGTTGTAGTCGCCACTCTCCAGAATTTGCTCAAACACGCCGCATTCCTTTATGGTTTCGCTGCCACCGTTGGATAGGCTGTCGCCCTTGTTGATTAGCGTCTTGATTAGCGGCACAACCTCCTCCTTTGTCTCTGCATAATATGGCTTAAAGTTGTTTCGCTCAAGATTCTTTATGGTTTCTGCAATGTAGTTTTCCATATTTTTACTCCCAATATTTTCTGTCCAGCGCCCTAAACTGGATTGCCTCGGCAATGTGCTGTATCTCGATGAACTCGCTGTCATCCAGGTCGGCGATGGTCCTGGCTACTCTCAGTATTTTGTCATAGGCTCTGCCTGACATTCCCATGGACTCAAAGCTGTTTTTCATCATAGCGTCAGCCTCCGGAGTGAGTATGCAGAATTCCCGTGTGGCAGCAGGTGTCATCTTTGCGTTACAGGTAATTCCCGTGCCGGCAAAGCGTTCTCTCTGCTTGTCCCTGGCCTTGTTTACTCGCTTGCGAATTTCGGCGCTGGATTCCTCCTTTTTCTTGCTGGACAAGGTTTCGTATTCAATATTCTGTACCTCGACATGTATGTCGATTCTGTCCAGCAGAGGTCCGGATATTTTGTCCTTATATCTCTTTAGTATTGCTTCGCTGCAGGAGCACTCCCTTGTGGAGTGTCCCTTGTATCCGCAGGGGCACGGATTCATTGCAGCCACCAGCATTATGCTGGATGGGTATGTAACGGTGCCGGATGTCCGTGATACCGTCACCATACCGTCCTCAATGGGCTGACGCAGGGACTCCTTTGCCCTGCGGTCGAATTCCGGAAATTCGTCCAAAAACAGCACACCGTTGTGAGCCAGGCTGATTTCGCCCGGCTTTGGGGTTGAGCCGCCGCCGGTCAGTCCCTGGGCGGATATGGTGTGGTGAGGGTGACGGAACGGCCTTTTGGATATCAGCTTTACGTTTTCTGTAAGCTCTCCGGCCACGGAGTACACCTTGGTTGTCTCAATTTTTTCGTCAAAGGTCATTTCCGGCAGTATTGAGCCGATACGCTTTGCCAGCATGGATTTGCCTGTACCCGGCGGGCCTATCATCATTATGTTGTGGCCGCCTGCTGCGGCAATTTCCAGGGCATGCTTTGCCTGCTCCTGGCCCCTTACATCACAGTAGTCCAGCTGTTCCTCCAGCACCTGGTCAGGCTCTATTTCGCTGCTCATGGGCTCAATTAGGAACAGACCGCTCAGGTGTGCCAGTATGTCCCGTATGTTGCCGGCAGGGAGCACATCAATGCCCGATACAACACTGCCTTCGGTTGCGTTTACAGCCGGTACAAATATGGCGGACATATTGTTTTCCTTGGCTCTCATTACCATTGGCAGAACGCCGTTGGCGCTGCGTATTTCGCCATCCAGCGACAGTTCCCCGATAAAGGCGTATTGGCTGATGTCACCGGTTATTTGGCCGCTGGCCTTGAGTATTGCTATCAATATCGGTAGGTCGTATATTGAGCCTTCCTTCTTTATGTCTGCGGGGGCAATATTAACCGTAATTCTTGATATAGGAAAATCCAGTCCCGTATTCTTTATTGAGGCTCTGACTCGCTCACGGCTCTCCTTTACGGAGGCGTCCGGCAGGCCTACTATATCGAAGCGCGGCAACCCGGAGCTTATGTCAGCCTCAACCTGTACATCAAAGCTGTCAATGCCGAATATTCCCTCGCTGTTTACCTTTGCAAACATATTAATCACCAACAGATACTATTTGTTAATCATATTATACATTAAAAAAGTGATATTGACAATACGAAATAATAATATTAAAATGTAGGTAGTTTTATTTAGGAGATATAATTATGGATATTAATTATTTGTATAATGAATGGCTCCAAAATGCCACAGGCGACCCGGACCTGATTGCCGAGTTGGAGAGCATTAAGGGGAATGACGACGAGATTCTGGACAGATTCTACCGTTCTCTTGAGTTTGGTACTGCCGGTCTTCGCGGCGTTATCGGAGCAGGTACCAATCGTATGAACATCTACACAGTGGGCAGAGCCACACAGGGCTTGTCGGATTTTCTTAACAAGAATTACGACAATCCGTCCATTGCTATCGGCTACGATTCCCGTATTAAGAGCGAATATTTCAGCAAGGAGGCCGCCTCAATTCTTGCGGCTAACGGCATCAAGGTGTATATTTTTGAAGAGCTTGAGCCTACTCCGTGTCTGTCCTTTGCCATCCGTCACTTCCACACCTCCAGCGGTATTATCTTGACCGCTTCTCACAATCCTGCCAAGTACAATGGCTACAAGTGTTACAACCCACAGGGTTATCAGATGACCGACGCCGAGGCTGCCGAGACTTATGATTTCATCCAAAAGGTGGATTATTTTACCGGCATCAAGCGCGTTGATTTTGACCAAGCTGTGGCTGACGGCATTATTCAATATGTGGGTCAGGAGGTTATTGATTTATTCCTCGATAGGGTGCAAACCCAATGCGTAAATCCCGAAATAGTGAAGAATGCTGATTTGAAGGTTATATACACTCCTCTTAACGGTACTGGCAACAAGCCTGTAAGACAGATACTCAGCCGTATCGGTATAGAACAGGTGTATGTTGTGCCCCAGCAGGAAAACCCGGATGGCAACTTCCCAACCTGCCCATTCCCAAATCCGGAAATCAAGCAGGTGTTCGAGATTGCACTGGAGATGAACAAGACAATCGGCGCCGATATTCTGCTTGCCACCGACCCGGATTGTGACCGCGTAGGTATTGCAGTACCCAACAAGTCCGGAGAGCCGGTTTTGATGACGGGCAATGAGGTTGGAGCCATGCTCCTCAATTACCTCCTGTCCCAAAGACAGGAAAAGGGTACGCTCCCCGAGTCAGCCATTGCCGTAAAGAGCTTTGTTAGCACCGACCTTGCCGAGGCTATTGCCAAGAAGTATAATTGCAAATTCAAGAATTTGCTCACCGGATTCAAGTATATCGGCGAGCTGATTACTGACCTTGAGAGCCAGGGCAGAGCCGATGATTTTGTTATGGGCTTTGAAGAGTCCTATGGATATCTTGCCGGCACTCATGCCAGGGACAAGGACGCTGTTGTGGCGTCGATGCTGATTTGCGAGATGGCAGCATATTACAAGACCAAGAATATGAATCTTGTGGATGTTATGAACTCGCTGTACGACGATTTTGGCTACTACGCAAATGTGGTAGAGTCCTACACCTTTGAGGGCGCTGCAGGTATGGAAAAGATGGCAGGTATTATGGACAAATTGCGTACCAATCCGCCGCAAAAGATTGCAGGAATGTCCGTGGTTGCTGTGGCTGATTACAAGGATAGCACCACCACATATACCGACGGCAGAGTTGAGCCCATTGATTTGCCAAAATCCAATGTTATTGACTTCCAGCTTCCAGATGGCAACAAGGTTATTGTCAGACCCTCCGGTACCGAGCCTAAAATCAAGGCTTATATTACAGCTATCGGCAGTGACAGAGACAGCGCCAACGCATTGGCACAGCAGTTGATTGCCGCTGCAAACGAATTTATGAAATAAGGAGAAAATATGAACAGAACATGGGTAAAAATTACTGCCATTGTATTGGCGGTGCTTATGGCGCTCAGCGGTCTTACTGCCGGCGTATTTGCTTTTGTAAATTGATGGATTATTCCTTGTGTCACACGGCACAAGGATTTTCCTTTTTTGTGTTGTATCGGCAGTCGGTTTTTGTTATAATATAATTAATTAATTTTGGTAGGTATATTATGGATAAGGATAATAGAACTAACGATTCGTTGGTGATAGGTAGAAATGCCGTTATAGAACTCCTGAAGAGTGACAGGGAGGTAGAGAATGTACTGGTTGCTAAGGGTGAGCGTGAAGGCTCAATCAACCGTATTCTCGCCCTGTGCAAAGAAAAAAGAATCGTAGTAAAGACCGTTGACAGAAAAAAGTTGGATTTTTTGGCACCCGGCGGCAATCATCAGGGGGTTGCAGCAAATGTTCCGGCGCATGAGTATTCCACCGTGGACGATATTTTGGCTGTCGCTGAAGAAAAGGGGGAGCCTCCGTTTGTCATTATTTGTGACGAGATTGAGGACAGCCATAATCTCGGCGCTATTATCCGTACCGCCGAGGCTTGCGGAGTCCATGGCATTATCATTCCCAAGCGGCGCAATGTGGGTCTTAACTATATCGTAGCCAAGACCTCCTGCGGGGCGCTGGAGTACATGCCTGTAGCCAGAGTAACAAATTTGGCGGCTACTATTGACCAGCTGAAGAAAAAGAATATTTGGGTATATGCTGCGGATATGGACGGACAGCGTTGGGACAAAACCGATTTTTCCGGCGGTGTAGCTCTTGTGGTTGGCAGCGAGGGCAACGGCGTTGGCAGATTAGTAAAAGAGAAGTGTGATATTACCGTCAGCTTACCCATGATGGGCAGAGTTAATTCACTCAATGCTTCTGTTGCGGCAGGCGTTTTGATGTATGAGATTGCTCGTCAAAGATTGAACTAACCGGCAGTTAAAGTGATGGAGAGATAAATGAGCGATAATTTGTCCATAGAGGAACTATTGAAGCGAGCCGAGGAGATAAAGGCGGAGGCTGAGCGACAGTTGGCAGCCGCAGAGCATAATCTCCAAGAAAAGGCAAATCTTGCAATAGACCGAGTCGATGTGGTCAGCGAAGATGTTAGGCGCAGCGTAGAAGAAAAAATTAAAGAGGAACCCGATGTAAAGGAATATGTTCCCAAGTCCTCCCAAAAGTCAATAAAGGAAAAGACGCAAACAATTCGTTTTCCGTCTGTAAAAAAGCCAAAGGACGACGAGGATGTCAAGATAGCTCCCGCCGTAGATGACAAAACGAGGACCATTGTACCGGAGGACCGTGATGATAAGGTTGTGGCAAAAAAAGACAATACAGACGGGAAGACCCGTCCCATGGTTTTCAGCTCCAATCCAAAGGTGGATGAGTCCGGCGAACTGCAAAGCATACCTACCATAGTATCCAGGGAGCATATTTATGACGGGTTTGACGGCGCACCCGATGAGGAAATCGGCGTGCAGATAAGCTTTGACGGATTCGAGGACACTATTGACGAAGTCCAAAAGATTGATGAGAATGTGGCGGAGCAATTGCTGGAGCAACGCCGCCGCGAGAAGGTGGGCAAGTTCCGCCTTTTCGGCCCCGACGAGACCGATATGGACCTGGGCAACAACAATCTGGAGGACGAGTATGAGGATGCGGACCAAAAGGCAGATTTTTTGTCCGTACTTATGTCAAAAAAGTATTCTGTCAGCCTAAAACTCATTGCTACGGTATTGCTGGGCGTTCCTATGCTGCTGATGGCTTTGTTTAAGGACAGCTCATTCTTTCCTACTGCATTGTCAGGGCATACCGCTTTTTTTGTAACCCAGCTGGTACTGCTGGCGGCTACGATTGTAGTTAACTACAATGTGTTTATTCACGGCTTCAATCTCAAAAGAGGACTCACCTTTGACCTGTCCGTGTCGGTAATGTCGTTGGTGGTTTTGGCACATACCGTTGCCTGTATGGTTAATGATAGCTTGTGGATAGACAACGGCGTTTTGCTGACTCCAATTGCTTCATTTGGGCTATTTATGTCCCAGTTGGGCAAGCACCGTATGATGTCGAGAGTGATAGATAATTTTGAATTCATCACTCATTCCAAGGAACAATACACAGTAGAGAATATTGCCAATCGCGTGGATGCCGATGTTATCAGCCGCGGCGTTATCGAGGGAGACGACGCTGTAATCAAGACCAGCGTTAAGACTGATTTTGCAACCAATTTTTTGGAGATTTCATGCAAGGATGAGCCTGCTAACAGAGTCAGCGTTATCGTTGGCGGCGTTATGGCTTTGCTTAGCGTGATTCTTATGATAGTATTGGGTATCATAGATGACATAAATACCGGAATCAATGTTGCCGCCTGTTCGTTTTGCGTGTCGATACCCGTTTCGGCATTGTTTTTGACGAACAGTGTGCTGGGCGACATATCATCCGGATTGGACAAATTCGGCTCCAGAGTTTGCGGATTCGAGGGTGCAGAGATGGCCAGCAGCGGCGACGCCATGGTTATGTCGGGGGCGGATTTGTTTGGCAAAAACAGTTGCGACCTGTTGGGCATAAAGACTTTTAATAACGCAAAGGTTGATGAAGCCATCATATTGGCTGCTGCCGTTATGATACAGACAAACAGTCCGTTGGCCCATGTTTTTGATGATGTTATTATCGGCAAGCAATCTATTTTGCCAAAGGTGGAGGGCATTACCTATGAGGACAAGATGGGTACATCCGCCTGGATATACGGACGCAAGGTGCTTGTTGGCAATCGAGATTTGTTACGCAGTCACGGATGCAGCGTCCCAAAAGAAAGCTTTGAGCAAAAATATAGCATTAAGGACAGAAAAGCCCTGTACCTTGCCGTTAACGGCAGAATTATGGCTATGTTTGTGGTTGCGTACAGCGCTGACCCCGACCTGAAGCGCGAGCTCAGAAAGCTGGAAAAAACAGGTATTACCGTTATTGTAAAAAGCTGTGACCCGTATATCAACGAGGAGAGCCTTGCACAGCTGTACAGTCTGCCCATGGGATTTATCAGGGTGATGAACCATTCTTCCGCAAGAGTGTACGACAAGTATTCCAACCTCAGCGTAGAAAGGTCCCCGGCCTATGTTGTGCATAACGGCACAGCCAAGGGCTTTGTATCTGCAATGAGGGCGGCGGGTATTATTGTTAGCTCTAAGGCGCTGTTATCATTCTTGCTCAGTTTCGGCAGTGTGCTGGGTTTCTGTGCTGTTACCGTGCTGGCATTTGTTGGCGGATTCAGCCAAATCAGCACCTTCAGTATTCTCAGCTTCCAGATTATTTGGGGTTGCTTTGTGGCTATGGTAAGCAAGATTAAGCATTTTGGATTGTAAACTTGTTTGATACTGATATTATTTTGTTGACTAATTTGTTTGGAATATAGTATAATTAGATAGATTATATTGAAGGGTAAGAATTTTTATGAGTTTTAGGATTGTTGCTGATAGTTGCTGTGACAAAACAGAGATTATCAACAAATTTGATAATATCACATTTGTGCCATTGACTTTATCAATCGGGGACTATGTAATTCCCGATGATGAGAATTTTGACCAGGATGATTTTGTGGGCAGAATGATTGCATCATCCGAAACAGCCAAGACCGCTTGTCCTTCACCCGATGCATGGGCAACCGCGTATGATTGTGACGAGGATGATGTGTATGTTATCACCATTACCGACAAGCTGTCCGGCACATACAACAGCGCACTCCAAGGCAAAACTCTTTTTGAGGAGGAGCATGGCGAAAAGAAGAATATCCATGTTTTCAATTCCCTTGCAACAGCAGGTATAGAGAGCCTTGTTGCCGAGCGAATCCATAAGTTAGCGTCCGATGGCGTTCCCTTTGAGCAGGTGGTAGGGGATGTTGAGGACTTGATTGTTAATAGAAGCAAATTGTTCTTTTGTCTTGAGTCTTTGGATGTCCTTAAGAATAACGGCAGACTCTTTGCCCTTGCTACCGGATTGCTGAAAAAACTGAGAGTCAGACTGATTTTGCACGCCTGCGATGGCAATATCAAGCTGTCAGGTCAGGAGTTATCTATGAACAGAGCACTCACCAAGATGGCTTCTTTTATCGGCGAGGATGTAAAGGATTCTGACCTTTCCGACAAGCGACTGATAATTACTCATGTTTGCTGTCCGGAGAGAGCGCAGTTTGTTGCAGAAAAGATTAGCGCCTATGCCAAATTCGGCTCGGTAGAAATTGTAAAGGCAAGTGGCCTCAATACTGTCTATATGAGTAATGGCGGTATTATTGCAGCATACACAAAATAAATTGTTCGTGTGGTGGGCAGCAGCTCACCACAGCTTTTTGTTATGAGAATATTGGAATTTGTTATAGAAAATCGGGATAACGGCAGGAGAATCAAGGATTTTCTCCATGACTTTGGCTTTTCCTCCTCTCTGTTGGTTAAGCTGAAGCGTAGCCGTGAGGGTATTACCGTCAATGGCAGCTTTGCCAGAACAATAGATACAGTAACCACCGGTGATGTCTTGAGAATTACTATTGACAGCAGCGGCCACATGCCGTCACCAACAAGGATGGATATAGACATTTTGTACGAGGACGAGGATATTCTTGTGTTGGACAAGCCCCCTTTTATGCCGGTGCATGAGAGCCGTAATCACATCGGCGATACCTTGTCTAATTTTGTGGCATATCATATTGACCGGGATACTGCGTTTAGGGCAGTGTTCAGACTGGACAGGGACACCAGCGGCATTGTGCTGGTTGCCAAGCATGAGTTGGCCGCCTCCAAGCTGGCGGGAAAAATAGACAAGGATTATTATGCTCTTGTGTCGGGTGTTGTGGACGAATCGGGCGTGGTGGACGCGCCCATAGGTAGATGCGGCGACAGTATAATAAAGCGCAGAGTCTGTGCCGACGGCGAACACGCTGTGACCCGATACTATCCCCTGGCGCAGTATGGGGATTACAGTCTGGTACGATTCAAATTGCTTACAGGTCGTACCCATCAGATTAGAGTCCATATGTCCTATATCGGACACCCGTTGTTGGGAGATAGTCTTTACGGCGGCAGTACGGATATTATTGACCGTCAGGCGCTCCATTGCGGCGATATATATTTTGTCCATCCTGTTACCGGCGAGGATATTCATATTACCTCTCCTTTTCCGCAGGATATGAAAAATATAATGAAAGGATGACTATATGCCTGCTTTTGCTACACATTATCTGTTTATGAGGGATATGCTGCCTTGGATTGAGGATAATGTTTGTTTTAATATTCATACACAGGTTATGGCCCTTGGCGCCCAGGGGCCGGATATATTCTTTTTCGGCAGATTACTACCGGTTTATATGCCCGGCAAGCCACAGGCCTCCAAGGGCGTGGCGCTGCATAACGCCAAGGCCGGAGAGATAATCGACGCTTTTTGTGATTATGTAAAGGAAAGTCAATATCCGGAAATTGCCATGTCGTATATCTACGGCTTTATTATGCACTATGTATTGGACCGTACCTGTCATCCCTATGTTTATGCCATACAGGAGGAGCTTGTCAATAACGGTGTGTATGCCAACAACAGTACAGCCCACAATACTATTGAACATTCCATAGACACCTGTATGATAAAAGAAAAGCTGGGTTATGATATACCCTATCTGTTTGACGGTGCCGCAACCATTGCCTTGGACGATACGCAAACAGATGAGGTGTCGAGATTGCTGCAGTTTGTGATTCCTCGCGTAACTGATTGCCGCGTAACCCACGACGATGTAACAAATACCGTCAAGGACTTGATTTGGTTCCAGAATACCTTGCGTGATTTTTCCGGCAAGCTTACACGGAGATGCCGGATACTGGAGACCCTTGTCGCTCCTGTGGTAAAAAATTATCGGCTTACAGCACATATTAACCCCAGGGACTTGGAAAAAGCAAAAAAATATGCTAATATAGAGCATAAGGCCTGGCATTCACCGTATCAGCCTGATGTTCAGCGTGATGAGAGCTTTTTTGATTTGTACAATCGTGCAATTTCGGAGGCAGAGATTATGCTGACCGGATTTCAAGATGTGCTGAATGGTGCTATGGATGGCTATGAATTAACAAAAAATATTTCATTTTTAACAGGAATTGAGGCGTAATAGTATGAAAATGATACCGAGTTTTGAGATCGACCACGATATTTTGAAAAAGGGAATATACATCAGTCGCATTGACGATGATATTACCACCTATGATATTCGTGTTAAGGAGCCCAACAGAGAGCCGGTTATGACTAATTCGGCGCTCCACACTATCGAGCATATTTTTGCAACCTATGTT
The DNA here is from genome assembly GCA_029225565.1 of Eubacteriales bacterium. Lineage (GTDB taxonomy): Bacteria > Bacillota > Clostridia > Oscillospirales > Acutalibacteraceae > Eubacterium_R. The sequence goes on along the minus strand of JAQXWS010000044.1, from coordinate 2,983 downwards.
CGTAATACCGAGTTCGGCGACAATATTATCTATTTCGGCCCTATGGGTTGTCGCACGGGATTTTACTTCTTAACCCGTAATCTTAGCGACAATTATTCTATTCAGTTAATCAAAGACGCATTCCAATACATTGCCGACTTTTGGGGCACTATTCCCGGCGCCAGACATAATGAGTGCGGCAACTGCCTGGATCACAATTTGCCCCAGGCAAAGGAGGAGGCCAGGGCTTTTCTTGAGGTAATCAAGGATTGGACAAGGGAGGACCTTGTGTATCCTGTGGCAGAAGATACAGCGGAATAATGGAAATATGGATTGTTCGCCACGCAGACCCTGATTATGAGCATGACAGCATAACCGAAAAGGGTGAGCGCGAGGCAAAGCTATTGGCTGAAAGACTGGCAAAGCAGGAATTCTCGGCAGTTTACTGTTCTCCTCTTGGCAGGGCAAAAAAGACAGCCTCCTATACTCTGGAAAAAATCGGAAAAAAGGCAAGGACATACGACTGGCTTCGGGAGTTCAGAGGTACGGTCAAGGACCCCGAGCGCACCAACTGCTGGGACAGAAAGCCGGATTACTGGACTCATATTGACGAGTACTATGATTTTGACAAATGGCTGGATGTTGACCTGATGAAGGACGGCGATGTTAAGCGTCATTACAACAGGGTGTGCAACGGAGTTGACAAGCTACTTGCAAAGCATGGTTATGTCCGTGACGGCAGAATGTACAAGGCTGTTAATCCCAATGCTGACAAGATATTGATATTCTGCCACTTTGGTGTTGAGTCGGTTATTCTGTCACGAATTTTCAGCGTATCGCCTATGATTATGTGGCACAACTTTGTGGCGCTGCCCACTTCGATTACTCGTTTGGCTACCCAAGAACGAGAGCAGGGCAAGGCAATATTCACCTGTATTCAGTATGGGGATTTGGGACATCTCTATGCCGGCGGCGAGGAGCCGTCGTTTATGGCTCGCTGGTGCGAGCAATATACAGATGACACAAGACATTAAACAACAAAGGGGATGTAAAAAAGCGCAGACCGCATAAAACAATATAAATCAAGGGGTTCCTGCATCTTTTTTCTATCCCCTAAAACGGGGCTGTAAAAACTTTCAGTTTTTTACAGCCCCCTTTTATTGTATAAATAAAATCACGGGATAGTCGCGTGATACAAAAAAGGGTAACCGGGCAAACATACTTGAATTTCGGCTTGCCGCTTGTCCGGCGGTTGTATAATAATTATCTTTAGGATTCATATTATAATAGATGGTTAGAGGATATACAGTTTTTCTATTGACATATACCCCAATGGGGTATATAATGATAATACCCCTCCGGGGTATATAAGGAGGATGTGACGATGTCTGATAAAGAAGTATGCTCATGCTGTGAAAAAACAACAAATCGCTCAGAAGAAGAAAGAAAAAAGCTAATCCACCGCCTAAACCGAATTGAAGGGCAGATTCGCGGGATTCGAGGAATGGTGGAAAAAGATGCTTACTGTGCGGATATTTTAATCCAGTCCGCCGCTGTGAACGCTGCAGTTAATGCTTTTAATAAGGAACTGCTGGCGAGTCATATTCGAGGATGTGTTGCCAGAGATATCCGTGACGGCAAGGATGAAGTAATTGACGAGTTAGTGGCAACTTTGCAAAAAATGATGAAATAAACGGAGGCGTTACAAATATATTATGGAGCAATATACAGTAACCGGTATGAGCTGCGCTGCCTGTACCGCCCGGGTGGAAAAAGCGGTATCAGGCGTGAAAGGCGTAACTTCTTGCTCGGTCAGCCTGCTGACTAATTCTATGGGCGTGGAGGGAACTGCCGGCGCCGAGGAAATCATAGCTGCGGTTCGTAATGCAGGATACGACGCAGCGATTAAAAAAAGAAACACGCAGTGGAACACACGGTCATCATCCGACACAGACGCGCTGAAGGACAGAGAAACCCCTGTGCTGAAAAAACGACTGATTGCCTCTCTCGGCTTTTTGATTGTTCTTATGTATGTTTCTATGGGGCACATGATGTGGGGCTGGCCTCTGCCGCCTTTCTTCGATAATAACCATGTTGCAATGGGACTTTTGCAGCTATTGTTAACAGTTGTAATCATGGTTATCAATCAGAAGTTTTTTGTCAGCGGATTTAAAAGCTTGTGGCACCGTGCGCCGAATATGGACGCATTAGTTGCTTTAGGCGCTACGGCCGCCTTTGGTTACAGCACCTTTGCTCTGTTTGCCATGACGGATGCGCAGGTAAAGGGCAATACGGCTGCCGTAATGTCTTATATGCACGAGTTTTACTTTGAATCCGCCGCTATGATACTTGCGCTGATAACCCTTGGAAAAATGCTGGAGTCGCGTTCAAAAGGCAAAACCACCGACGCTCTGAAAGGACTGATGAAGCTGGCTCCCAAGACTGCCACGCTGGACAGGGACGGTACCGAAATAACCGTGCCGATTGAGCAGGTGGCAAAGGGTGATGTCTTTGTGGTGCGTCCCGGTGAAAATATCCCTGTGGACGGAACCGTTTTAGAGGGAAACAGCGCTGTGGATGAATCTACCCTGACAGGTGAGAGCATAACTGTTGATAAAACGGCTGGAAGCGCAGTTTCCGCCGGAACGCTGAACCGGTCGGGATTTATCCGTTGTGAAGCGACAAGGGTCGGTGAGGACACCACGCTTTCGCAGATTATTCAGATGGTCAGTGATGCGGCTGCAACAAAAGCGCCGATTGCCAAGGTCGCTGACAAGGTGTCGGGTGTGTTTGTCCCTGCCGTTATTGCTATTGCGGTGATAACCGTTATAGCATGGCTTATCGCCGGTCAGACAGTGGGATTTGCTTTGGCGAGGGGCATATCTGTATTGGTAATTAGCTGTCCCTGTGCGCTTGGTCTTGCCACGCCTGTAGCCATCATGGTCGGCAACGGAATGGGAGCAAAGAACGGAATTCTCTTTAAGACGGCTGTATCTTTGGAAAA
>JAQXWS010000043.1 GCA_029225565.1 Eubacteriales bacterium | reverse complement strand
TCTTTATGACAGACCAACCGTTGCCACAAGTGAATACTTTAAGGGCAAGTATGTCAAGGTTGACGATGTACCTACACTCATCGACGACAATACAGCCAATGCGATTGAGTTCTATCTGATTCAGAACGGCTATGTTGATATGAAGCGTAAGGTTACGGACAAATACCGTCAGGAAGTAAAGAATGGAACAGTTGCCGAACTTCCGGAAGAATTGAAGCCTATGGCAGATGGTATTCATTCGCTTATTCAGTCTGTTTACGATGACAGTATCCTCGAAAGTATGTTCACCGACGGACACGAAACAAAGGTTAAGGACAATCCGCTTAATGAAAACTTCGCCAAGAAAGAGTTTCAGGCTTTATGGCGTGAGATTAACCATAAGTACGCTTACACTGTAGAGTTTGACAGCGTCGAGCTGATTAAGAAAGCAATCTCTCACATTGACGAAAAACTCTTTGTTTCAGAGCTTCAATACACCACAACTATCGGTCGTCAAAAAGCAGAAATGAACGAGTATGAGGTTGAGCGTGGAGCTTCATTTACCGGCGAAAAAACAAGAACGCAGACTCTTAAACACGCCGAAACAAGTCAGATTAAATATGACCTTATCGGCAAAGTGGCAGAAGGAACTACCCTTACCCGAAAGACAGTATCGGCAATTTTACAGGGTATAAGAGCGGACAAGCTCTATATGTTCAAAAATAACCCGGAGGAATTTATTACAAAGGTTATAAGGCTTATCAACGAGCAAAAAGCTACGATGATAGTCGAGCATATTTCCTACGATACCATAGAGGGCGAATACGACAGCACTATCTTTACCGCCGAAAAGAATACACAGAGCTTTGATAAGGCGTTCCTCGCAAAGAAAGCTATTCAGGATTATGTCTTTACCGACGGTTCTGCCGAAAAGAGTATTGAGAGAAAATTTGCCGAGGATTTGGACGCAGCCGAAGAAGTATGCGTTTACGCTAAGCTTCCGAGAACATTCCAAATTCCTACTCCGGTGGGTAACTACTCGCCTGACTGGGCAATCGCTTTCTATGAGGGTAAGGTCAAGCATATTTTCTTTGTTGCCGAGACCAAAGGTACAATGGAAAGCCTTGAATTAAGACCCATTGAGCAGGCAAAAATCTCTTGTGCAAAGAAGCTGTTCAACGAAATGTCCACGAGCAAGGTAAAGTATCACGATGTTGACAGTTATCAGAGCTTGCTTAATATAATAAACTCACTGTAATATACCATCAGGTCTTAGGGGGTCTCCCTAACGAGGTATTTATGGAATGTATCCATAAATACACTGCTCGCTGCTCGCTAAAAACACGAGCGACAGCACCGTTTTGGACAATCTGTCCATAAATGGTCTGCTCGCTCAGTATGTGCAGAAAGCGGGCAGATTACCGTTTGGTTATCCAACCGGTCTGCTCGCTAAGATTGCACACACCTTTTACCTAAGACAGTTTTACACTCAAAAGTAAATATCAAACAAAAAATAGGCACGGACAACAGAGTATTTCTGCAATCCGTGCTCAATTCTTTATGCGTATCCGATATAGAGTTCATACTGTGTATCGGATATTTTTTCTGCCCATATCCAAACCGATGTAAATCCATCAACATTCTTGTATCTGTTCAATCTGCTTTCTATATCGTCACCGATATTTTTGTTGTTTGCATTAGCGGATATTGGATTATCCCAACATTCGGTAGCTGTTTCGTCGAGGGTAAAGCCAATACTTTTAGCATAATTTTGTGCGTAAGAAATCCAATAGGATATATCGAATTCTTCAATTTGTTCAACTGCTGTTGTGACTTCCGAAACAGTATTTGTTGTGATTTCAGGCTCAGATTTTTCGCTTTTGGGCGGTTCTGTTTGCGTATGAGTATCTTGCTTTGGCTCGGTATTTGCTGTTGTTGTTTGAGAAAAAATCGGCTCATTTGGCACCTTTTCTGTGCCGGTTTCAGCGGTAGTCGTCTGTGTTGTTTCTTCCGCAAATGTACTTTTATCAACGGTTTCGTTTATGGTTTTCTCGGACAATTCTTCCGCTTGCGCTATGTCAAATACGGCATTACTCGATGAACTAACAACCGCATTTTTGCCAGGCTCACTATGGGCAGTACAACCTGCCATAGCGAAAATGACGGTCAATATCATAGTAAATATTACGATTTTTCTCATACAAAAATCACCTCGCTATTCACAATTTCCATCGCTCTGTTACGAATGTTGTTCATCTTTAGCACCCATAGCATAGGGTTATTAGCTTTCAGTTTTTCTGTAACATTTTCCTTTTCGGTCAGTGATTTGACAAGCTGTGAAAACATCGCTTCCGCTTGTTCCTCAATGTCGGCAAGATACGGGTACAACTTTTCCGATGTTAACAGATTGTAGTATTTGATACGATGATGTTGTTTAAGATATTGCTTATGACGGTTTGCCCATACGCCGATATGTAGTTCATTTTGCTCTTTTGTGGTAATGCAAGGCAGTTGATAATCACCTTGGTTTTGATAACGCACATTAGGTTCTTTCATAGTAATCTTTCCTCCTTTGACTACATTGTAGCAAACGGATTTATATTATACGAATGTGCGGATTTTTAGGCATAGAAAAAGACACCAACCTTTCGATTGATCTCTTGGTTTCTACCTCTGCAATGCCACAAATGTATTAAGTTTATCGTACTTCCTTATCCACCTGCAGCATTCGGTGTCTGTTTTTTATTAATGGTCGGTTGCTTTACTTAATATCCCCAGAAGTATAGAACTTTTTTGTGCCGGGGTGTCAATCAGCTCTCCTTTGTAGCTGTATCTTGAACCATGGCAGGGACAATCCCAGGTTTTTGTTGTGGCATTGAATTTTAATTTGCATTTCAAATGCGGGCAAACAAGGGATACTATATATATTCTGCCGTCACGGTCTTTGTATGCGCCGGCGACTTTTCCGTGATACACCACTTCCTTTGCGTTGTTTACCTTAAGGCTTTCAATACCCGAATTTGCCGGCTTAAGATAGGAACAATAGCCCTTTATCGTTTCGGCTCCATTGGTTATCATATTGCTTGTGACAGCAGACAGGCTGAATCGTCTGGGCGAAAATACGGAGCTGAACGGATTATCCTTTTTGCATATCATATCACAAATAATTCGTGCTCCTGTCATGGAGGATGTCATGCCCCATTTGTTAAATCCCGTTGCAACATATATGTTGTTATTCTTTTGGCTGAAGGTGCCGATATATGGCAAATTATCAAGGCTGACACAGTCCTGAGCCGACCAACGATACACCTCTTCAAAATGGGGGAATAGCGTTTGCGCTTTTTTTGTTAATACTTCAAATCGATTTTCATTCACATCGGTGCCTGTTCTGTGTGCGGCTCCGCCCAGTAAGGTCAGGTCCTTGTACTGCCTAATAGAAATTGTATCATTGCCTGTGCCAATATACATGCCCTCAATGGCAAAACCGGTGTTTTTCAGTCCCAAAACATAGCTTCTTTCTCTGCTTAATCTGAGAAAATACAGCGACGGAAGGTTGACAAAAGGGTAGTGGCTTGCGACGACAATATGCTTTGCGTTTACCCTTGCCTTTGGCGTTTGTACAACATTTTTTTCTATCTTTATTACAGGCGTTTTTTCGTAAACGGTAATTCGGTCAACAAAGCCTTGCACAAATTTCAGCGGATTGAATTGTGCTTGATTGTCAAATACTACTGCTCCCTTTGTGTCAAAGGGCAAATCCAAGTATTTTTGATAGTAGCAATTTATCCCGGCTTTTTCGGCAGATTTCAGCTCCTTTAGTAATATTTCCTTATCCTCGGTAGAATACAGATATGCTTTTTGGGCTTCCAAATCACAGTCAATGTTGTATTGCTTAATTATTCTTTTGTAATCGTCGATTGCTTGCTCATTTGCTATGGCATATTGTTTTGAGTAGTCTATGCCGTAGTATTTTTCTATCTTATTGTATATTTCTCCGTGCTGACTTGTTATTTTTGCAGTTGTGTTTTTTGTCTGGCCGCTGCATATTCTATCCCTTTCCAGCACAATACTGTCTATGCCGTTTTCCTTCAGTAACAATGCAGTCAGCAGTCCGCACATACCGCCGCCGATTATTACAGTATCTACGGATATATCATTGCTTAGCATTTCTCTATTTTCTAATTCAGCGCTATCGCTCCACACAGACAACATATAATCACCCATACTATTATCTGTTATTATTTATAATAAATACATATTATATTGTTGGTAGTGCGGTATCAAAAGCGCAAAGAAGCATTGTATTATTTTTTGCACAATGGTATAATAATACATAAATCAATGCAAAGGATGAAGAATATGATTTGTTATTTTTCCGGCACAGGCAACAGCAAATATGTTGCTTGCAGAATAAGCGAGGCATTGGCTGACAGTATGTTGGTTAATCTCAATGATGTTATTAAGAAGAATAATAAGCTGAGTATTGACCAAGGCCCTGTGATAATTGTCACTCCAACCTATGCGTGGCGAATCCCCGCAGTGGTGGAAAAGTTGATAAGAGATAATGCACCATACAATAATATTGATGCTTATTTTGTGATGACCTGCGGAGGCGAGATTGGTAATGCCGGAAAGTATGTAAGGGCGCTGTGTGCCAAAACCGGACTTAATTACAAGGGCGTAGCCGGTGTGGTAATGCCTGAGAACTATATAGCAATGTTTTCGGCTCCTGACAGTGATACGGCGCTGAATATTGTAAATGACGCAGAAAAATCCATTGACAGTATTATCAGCGTTATCAGAGCAAAAGACTCTTTTCCACAGTCAAAGCTTACATTGATTGATAGATTGTACAGCAATGTTGTCAATCCGGTTTTTTACTCATTTTGTGTAAAGGACAAGAGCTTTTATGCCAAGGACAACTGTATTTCCTGCAAAAAGTGCGCAGCCCTTTGCCCCCTGAATAATATAAAAATTGTTGACGGCAAGCCGTCGTGGCAGGGTAACTGTACCCATTGTATGGCTTGTATATGCGGTTGTCCCACCCGGGCTATTGAGTATGGCAAAAAGAGCGTTAACCAGCCTCGGTATCATTGTCCAAAGCAGACAGCAACACAGAGTTAGAGAATTGTGAGGATATTATTTTGCCAAGAACAAAAGAAGATTTGCAAAAAGTGAATAGCGGCAGAGTACTGTATTATGACTATTTGCGAGTGCTGGCTACCCTTGGCGTGATTTTTATTCATATTTCCATGCTGAGAATGTACAATATGGATGTTGCCAGCACCGATTGGACGGTTAATTGCGTATATGATGCTTTGAGTCGATGGTCCGTTCCTATGTTTGTTATGATTAGCGGCGCCCTGTTTTTGTCAAAAGATGTTTCGGTAAATATGATATACAAAAAATATTTGCCCAGGATTATCGTGGCGCTGATTTTTTGGCGTTTCATTTACTTTTTGCTAAAAACAGGGGACCCGGTTCAACAATTTCTCAGCCTTTTCGGTGACGGCGCCGTGTCCCGTTTTTTGGATATGATAGCGGGATATAGGCTGTTTTGGTTTTTGCCAATGCTGGCAGGCTTGTATATTTGTCTGCCTATACTTAAGGGAATAACAAAAAACAATACTTTGTGCAAATACTATTTGTTGCTTTCGTTTGTTGTATTTTTGCTGTTGCCCAAGGTGAATGATATGGTATATCGCTTTGGTAAGGTATATATCGATTCTCCGGGCAATCTGCTTTTTTCCAAAGCAGAACAATCAAATCTGTTGCTGTTTTTGAGTTTTACATTTTATTTTATTATTGGATATATTATTTCCAAAACGGAGTTTACAAAGCCGGTTAGGATTGTTATATATACTTTTGGCATTGCCGGAGCGTTATTTACTGTACTGGGCACCTATTATCTGTCCTTGGATGCAGGGCATACCGTGACAACATTTTTCAATTTTAACAGAGTAAGCGTTATGACAAGCGCTGTAGCTGTATTTGAACTGTTCAAAAATATTGGCTTTAAGCAGAATTTTCTCTCCCGTTTTGTATCAAAATTGGCCGATTACAGCTTTGGTGTGTATCTTGTGCATATCTTGATATATGAGCAGTATGTTATGCGATTTGACATTCCTAACGGGAACGGACAATCCCTGTTTTTGACGCCGATAATTTCTATTTCCTTGTTATTCTATTCATTTGTAGTATCTGCATTGCTCAACAGGATACCGGTAATAAAAAAGTACATAGTTTAGTTCTTTGATAGGCGGACTCGTTTCGCCTGTTTTTTGTTATTAATTTGCAAAAATATATTGATAATTTTTTGTCAAAGTGATATTATATACACAGGGCGTGCCCCTACATAAATTATAAGGAGTAAGAATTATGGCAAACAGATTTGTATTGAACGAGACAAGCTATCACGGCAAGGGCGCAATTCAGGAGATTGCATCAGAGGTAAAGGGCAGAGGCTTCAAAAAGACTTTCGTTTGTTCCGACCCTGATCTTATTAAATTCGGCGTAACAAAAAAGGTTACCGATGTGCTGGATGCCGCAGATATTGAATACGAGATATATAGCGAGATTAAGCCAAATCCCACTATCCAGAATGTACAGACAGGCGTTGCTGCATTCAAGGCAAGCGGAGCTGATTGCATTATCGCAATCGGCGGCGGCTCATCAATGGACACAGCAAAGGCAATCGGTATCATTATCGAGAATCCTGACTTTGCCGATGTAAAGTCACTTGAGGGCGTAGCACCTACCACCAACAAGTGCGTGCCAATCATTGCAGTACCTACCACAGCTGGCACAGCCGCAGAGGTTACTATCAACTATGTTATCACAGATGTGGAGAATAACAGAAAGATGGTATGCGTTGACCCTAAGGATATTCCTGTTGTTGCAGTTGTTGACCCTGATATGATGTCATCAATGCCAAAGGGCCTTACAGCAGCCACCGGTATGGATGCTCTTACCCACGCTATCGAGGGCTATATTACAGCAGGCGCTTGGGAGCTGTCCGATATGTTCCACATCAAGGCGATTGAGATTATTGCCCGTTCACTTCGCGGCGCAGTAGAAAATACCGATGAGGGCAGAGAGGGCATGGCTCTCGGCCAGTATGTTGCCGGTATGGGCTTCTCCAATGTTGGCCTTGGCATCGTACACTCAATGGCTCACCCCCTTGGCGCTGTGTATGACACTCCACACGGCGTTGCCAACGCTATCATTCTGCCGACAGTTATGGAATACAATGCTCCTGCTACCGGCGAGAAGTATAGAGACATCGCAAAGGCAATGGGCGTACAGGGTGTTGACTCTATGACTCTCGACGAGGCAAGAAAAGCGGCAGTTGACGCTGTTAAGCAGTTGTCCCAGGATGTTGGTATTCCTGCCGACCTAAAGGATATTGTTAAGCCCGAGGATGTTGACTTCCTTGCTCAGTCCGCTTATGATGACGCTTGCCGTCCCGGTAACCCAAGAGAGACCTCTGTTGAGGAAATCAAGGAGCTTTACCTCTCACTTATGTAATATGTGATATTAGTTTTGGCTCTATGTCAAATGTTGGGGTAAAGCCAAAATAAAGACGAACGACAGGACAGTCAAAGGCAAGCTTGCCTTTGACTGTTTTTTTGCATTAAGCGGCGGAAAACATATATAAGATACGCTTTCGGAAACGGTCAAAGCTTTTGTAGTCATAAGCATTTCCTTTTCATTCTGTTTTATTTTTTTACAATCCCCAACAATAAAACCAAATTTAATGCCCTTGCAAATATTTTTCGCCTATGCTAAAATGATTTTGTAAATTATTTCCGGAGGTATTCTTATGAAACAAAATTGCAAAAAATTATTATCCGTTTTTCTATCAATAGTAATGCTCTTTAGTATTACCGCAGGGATTGACCTTTCTGCTTATGCAGAAACAAGCGGGGATTATGAATATCGACTGTTTAATGATGCCACGGCAGAAATAACTGATTATACCGGTTATGCAAAAGAACTAACCATACCATCTGAAATTGACGGTTATACAGTAACAAGCATAGGTTTTTGGGCATTTTTTAATGGCACAAGCTTAACAAGTGTAACAATACCAAATAGCGTAACAAGGATAGGTAATCTTGCATTTTCTGAATGCACAAGCTTAACAAGTGTAACAATACCAAACAGTGTAACAAGTATAGGAAGTCATGCATTTAAATGTTGCACAAGCTTAACAAGTGTAACAATACCGGATAGCGTAAAAAGTATTGGGGGTTTTGCATTTGGTTATTGCACAAGCTTAACAGATGTATATTATTCCGGTTCTCAAGAGCAATGGAATAATATTTCAATCGGCTCAAACAATGAGTATTTAAGAAGTGCAAATATTCATTACAATTACATTCCACCTTGTGATGTTCATACACCTGCAACCGCGGTAAAGGAAAACGTTAAGAAAGCAACCTGTACTGCCGCGGGCTCGTACGATAGTGTTGTATATTGTTCTGTATGCAAGCGTGAGCTAAACAGAACCAAAAAGACTATTACAAAGAAAGCCCACACCTACAAGTCTTATGTTACCACCCCGGCAACAACATCTGCCACAGGTAAGATAGTAACAAAGTGTTCCGTATGCGGCACTGTCAAGTCAACCCAGACCATTGCCCGTATCAGCACCGTCAAACTCAGTGGAACATCATATACATACGATGGCAAAATTAAGACACCGTCAGTAACCGTTAAGGACAGCAAGGGCAAGACTCTTGTTAAGAATACGGACTATACAGTATCCTATGCAAGCGGCAGAAAGTATGTTGGCAAGTACGCAGTAAAGGTTACCTTTAAGGGTAAGTACAGCGGTACAAAGACCCTTTACTTCACTATCAAGCCGAAGGCAACCAGCATTTCTTCGCTGGCAGCCGGCTCAAAGAAGTTTACTGTAAAGTGGTATAAGCGTACTACCCAGACCACCGGTTACCAGGTGCAGTACAGTACCAGCAGCAAGTTCACCAGTCCAAAGACTGTGACCATCAGCAAGACAGGTACAACCTCAAAGACTG
>JAQXWS010000042.1 GCA_029225565.1 Eubacteriales bacterium | reverse complement strand
CGTTTTTTGCTCAGTCGAGGTACCATCGTACATCTTCCCTCGCAAGAAAACGAAATTCAATCCCATTTCTCGAAGTCTGGCAGCGTGTAGAAATTTATAATTTGACTTTTTCTACACGCTGTTGCCACGGGTTTTACCGTGGCATTTTTTATGCAAAAAAGTGGGGGTTGATATTATAAATATTTTGTTATATAATATATTGATTATGATTTTTTGGAGAAATTTTTTGTATGGATCATTTCGAATTAGTCAGTAAGTTTGAGCCCACCGGTGACCAGCCACAGGCAATTGAGGCTCTTGCTAAGGGTGTGCTCAACGGCGACAAGGAGCAGACTCTGATGGGCGTTACCGGCTCCGGAAAAACTTTTACAATGGCAAATATAATACAAAAGGTAAATAAGCCCACCTTGGTGCTTGCCCACAACAAAACCTTGGCGGCACAGCTATGCAGCGAATTCAAGGAGTTTTTTCCAAATAACGCGGTTGAGTACTTTGTTTCCTACTATGACTACTACCAGCCGGAGGCATATGTTCCCACTACCGATACTTATATCGAAAAGGATTCGTCAATAAATGACGAGATAGACAAGCTCCGCCACAGCGCTACCGCGGCATTGGCTGAGCGCAGGGATGTTATAATAGTGGCGTCCGTATCCTGTATTTACTCAATAGGCGACCCGATTGATTACCACAGTATGGTTATATCCCTCAGACAGGGGATGCAAAAGGACCGGGATTCCCTTATCAACAAATTGGTACAGATTCAGTATGAGCGTAATGATATTAACTTTATTCGCAATAAGTTCAGGGTCAGGGGCGATACTGTAGAGATTTTTCCTGCCGGTAGCAACGGCAGTGCAATAAGAGTTGAATTTTTCGGCGACGAGATTGACCGTATTTGCCAGATTAACCCCCTTACCGGCAAGGTGGAGGGAATATTGTCCCATTGCAGCATTTTTCCTGCCTCCCATTATGTTGTCAGCCGTGAAAAATTAAAAACTGCTATTAACGAAATCTATGATGAAATGGTGGAGCGTGTATCGTATTTTGAGAGCAAGGGCAAGCTGTTAGAGGCCCAGCGCATCAAGGAACGCACCATGAATGATATAGAAATGCTGCAGGAAACCGGATTCTGCAAAGGAATCGAAAATTATTCCCGCATTATGAGTTCCCGCAAGCCCGGAGAAGCGCCATATACATTGATTGACTACTTTCCCGACGACTTTTTGTTATTCGTTGACGAGAGCCATGTTATGCTTCCGCAGGTTCGGGGTATGTACGGCGGCGACCATTCACGCAAGGCAAGTCTGATTGACTACGGCTTTAGACTGCCGTCGGCTTTCGACAACAGACCGCTGAAGTTTGAGGAGTTTTACAGCAAAATTAACCAGGTAATCTTTACTTCTGCTACACCGGGCGAATTTGAAAAAGAAAGGTCCACACAGGTGGTTGAACAGGTTATCAGACCCACCGGCCTTCTTGACCCCAATATTACCGTCAAGCCCACCGAAGACCAGATGGATGACCTTGTCAGCGAAATCAATATCCGCATTGAACGAGGGGAGCGAGTTCTGGTCACAACTCTTACAAAAAAGATGGCAGAGGATTTGACGGGTTACCTGGAGGGATTCGATATTAAGGTCAGGTATATGCATCACGATGTTGATACCATTGAGCGTATGGAGATTATTCGTGACCTGCGACTGGGCAATTTTGATGTGCTGGTGGGTATCAACCTTCTCCGTGAGGGATTGGATATACCCGAGGTGTCGTTGGTTGCAATTCTGGATGCCGACAAGGAGGGCTTTTTGCGTAGCGAAACCTCATTGGTACAGACAATCGGCCGTGCCGCCCGTAACGCAAACGGTCATGTCATTATGTATGCCGACAGCGTAACTCCCTCCATGGAGCGTGCCATCAGCGAGACTGTTCGCCGTCGCGGTATTCAGGAGGAGTACAACCGTCAACACGGTATTACTCCCCGAACAATCAAAAAGGAGGTACGCGATATTATCGAGATAACCTCCAAAGACGCATTGGATAAACATAACAAGCGAATGACCAAGAAGGAACGCACCGTTATGATAGAAAAGCTTACAAGAGAAATGAAGGAGGCTGCCCGTATGCTGGAATTCGAGCACGCAGCATTCCTTAGAGATAAGATTATGGAATTAGAGGAAAAATGATAAAGTTATTTAAGGATAAAGGCTTTTGGATTACTGCATTCAGGTTGACCGTACCGGTTGCTTTGCAGAATTTGCTGACAAGCTCTTTTGTTTTGGTTGATACATTGCTGGTCAGTTCTCTCGGCACAGTGGCGTTGTCTTCTGTGGGTATGGTGGGCCAGTGGGCATGGCTGATGAATATGATATTGATAGGCTTTTGTTCTGCCACAACGCTTTTTGTATCCCAGTACTGGGGCGTTAAGGACGACAGGAGTATCCGTCATTATTCCGGTATATCCGTACTGTTTTCCTTAGGGGTTGCAATTTTGTTTACAGCTTCCAGCATACTGTTTCCACAGCAGGTGGTCAGGCTGTTTAATTCGGATACAGGAGTAATCACAACCGGCGCCGCCTATATGAAGATTGTGTCATTGTCGTATATACCCATTGCCCTTACCAATATCCTGGCAGCGGTGCTGAGAGCAACCGAAAATGTAAAGCTGCCTATGTATGCATCCGGCGTTACAACACTGCTGAATATTTTTCTTGACTATGTATTGATATTCGGTAAGTGGGGATTCCCCAAGATGGGTGTAGAGGGCGCTGCGGTTGCTACCGTTGCATCGGCATGGGTCGGCGTAGCGGTGATTCTTGTGATTTCGATTATTCAGCAAAATATTATCGTAACAAAATCAAGGTTGTTTTTTGCTTTCGATAAGCAGGAAATCAAGCAATATATAAACAAAGCGACGCCGGTAGTTATTAACGAGGGAATGTGGGGCTTTGGTACTTTCATATTCAATATCATTTTCGGTAATATGGGGTATGAGTATTTTTCGGCTTTGACTATTGTGCGTAGCTTCGAGAATGTAGCCTTTGTAATATTTATCGGTATCACCGGCGCAGCCTCCGTTATGATTGGCAAGTCGATAGGCAAGGGCGAGATAAAGCGAGGCATTGACGACTCCAAGCGGTTTTCCGTTATTGTTCCCGTGCTTGCAATTATCATTTCAGTGCTGATTATTGTTTTCAGAGCACAGCTGGTGGGTGTGTTCAATACCGGCAGCAATATCAGTCAGCTTGCTATTGATACGGCCGGTATGCTGATGATTATTTATGCCATTGCATTTCCGTTCAGAATGTTCCCGTTCCTGCAGATTGTGGCGATATTCAGGGCAGGGGGCGAGACTGTAGCCGGCGCAAAGGCAGAGCTGGCATGCTTGTGGGCATTGTCAATTCCTGCAACGCTGATTGCAGTATATTTGTTTAAGGTACCCTTTGTGGTAGCATATCTTGTTATGTATGTTTTTGAGGATATACCAAAGGTGATATTCTGCATCAGGTTTTATTTGTCACGCAAGTGGATAAAGCCCGTAACTGCCGAGGGCAGACTCGGTCTGAAAAGATACAACGAATCAAGAGGAAAAAAGAATGAATAAAAATATTGTAGTTAAGGGAGCCAGAGAGCATAACCTAAAAAATATTGATATTGAGATTCCCAGGGATAAGCTTGTTGTGTTTACCGGATTGTCAGGCTCCGGCAAGTCATCCCTTGCCTTTGATACAATATATGCCGAGGGTCAAAGACGGTATGTTGAGTCATTGTCATCCTACGCCCGTATGTTTCTCGGCCAAATGGACAAGCCCGATGTTGACTATATTGACGGGCTGTCTCCCGCTATTTCCATTGACCAAAAGACAACCAGCAAAAATCCCCGTTCCACAGTAGGCACGGTAACAGAGATATACGATTATCTTCGCTTACTGTGGGCGCGCATTGGCATACCCCATTGTCCGGTATGCGGCAGAGAGATAACCCAGCAGACCGTTGATAGGATTGTGGACAGCGTTATGGAATTGGAGGAGCGTACCAAGATACAGATTCTTGCCCCCATAGCCAAGGGCAAAAAAGGTGAGTTCGTCAAGGAGCTTGCGGATATACAAAAGCAGGGATTCGTTCGGGTTCGTATTGACGGCGATGTTTTAGACCTCTCTGATGAAATTAAGCTAAAAAAGAATATTAAACACAACATTGATGTTATTGTGGACCGTCTTGTTATCAAAGAGGATATTAAATCCCGTTTGGCAGATAGTATAGAAACAGCTACAAAGCTTTCCGACGGACTTGTTATTGTAGATATTGTAGGGGATAGGGAGGAACTGTTTTCTCTCAATTACGCTTGCCCTGAGCATGGTGCATCTATTGAAGAGATGAGTCCCCGTATGTTCTCCTTTAATAATCCCTTCGGCGCCTGCAAAAAATGTGACGGTATCGGTACATTTAAGGAGATTGACCCGGAACTGATTATTCCGGACAAGAAGCTGTCCATAAATCAGGGTGCAATCAAAGCCAGCGGATGGAATGTGGCAGAGGGAAGCTCAATAGCCCGTATGTATCTGGAGGCTTTGTCCAAGGAATATAATTTCTCCATGGATATGCCGGTAGAAATGCTGCCCAAGGAGGCTGTTGATGCCATTTTGTACGGTACCGGCGAAAAAAAGCTGAAGATGAAGCGAGTAACCTCCTACGGCTCAGGTACTTATGTAAAGGAATTTGAGGGCATAGTCACCAATTTGCAGAGAAGATATGTGGAGACCACCTCCGAGGCGTCACGCAACGAGCTTGAATTGGTTATGCAGGAGTGCGAATGCGGAGAGTGCCATGGCGCAAGGCTAAAGCCGGAGGCCCTTTCCGTAACAGTGGGCGGCCTCAATATATTTGAGTTTTGCAGTATGTCAATCGGGGATGAATTGGATTTTATAGACAATCTGCAGCTTTCCGAAAAGGAGCAGATGATAGGCAATCTGGTAATCAGAGAAATTAAGGAACGACTTAATTTTCTGAATTCCGTAGGCCTTGACTATCTGTCCCTGGCACGGGAGTCAGGTACCTTGTCGGGCGGCGAATCCCAGCGTATCAGATTGGCAACCCAAATTGGTTCATCTCTTATGGGTGTGCTGTATATTCTCGACGAGCCCTCCATAGGCCTGCACCAAAGAGATAACCAAAAGCTGTTGGATACCCTACGCCATCTGCGTGATTTGGGCAATACATTGATAGTGGTGGAGCATGACGAGGATACAATGCGCGCAGCGGACTATCTTGTGGATATAGGGCCCGGAGCAGGTATCCACGGAGGGCAGTTGATTGCAGCAGGTACTCCTGATGAGGTAATGGCGTGTCCGGATTCTATTACCGGTCAGTATCTTACAGGCAAGCGCTCCATTCCCGTTCCTGCCCAACGGCGTAACGGCAACGGCAAAAAGCTAACCGTAATAGGCGCTCAAGAGAATAACCTAAAGAATATTGATATTGATGTGCCTTTGGGCAAGTTTGTTGCCGTTACCGGTGTATCCGGCTCAGGCAAGTCCTCGTTTGTAAATGAGATTTTGTACAAGTATTTGGCAAACAAGCTGAATCATGCAAAAAAGCGAACAGGCAAGTGTAGCCTAATAAAAGGAATTGAAGCCCTGGACAAGGTCATCAATATTGACCAGTCTCCAATCGGCAGAACTCCACGCTCCAACCCCGCAACCTACACAGGCGTATTCAACGATATTCGCGAGCTTTATGCCTCCACTGCCGACGCAAAGAAAAAGGGATTCAATGCCAGCCGATTTTCCTTTAATGTAAAAGGCGGGCGTTGTGAGGCCTGTCAGGGCGACGGTATTGTCAAGATAGAGATGCACTTTTTGGCGGATGTGTATGTGCCCTGTGATGTCTGCGGCGGACAGAGATACAATCGCGAGACCCTGGATGTAAAGTTTAAGGGCAAGAGCATTTATGAAGTGCTGGAGATGACTGTTGACGAGGCGATAGAATTCTTTTCCACTCACGAAAAAATTGCACGCAAATTGCGCACACTGTCCCAGGTGGGCTTGGGCTATATCAAGCTGGGACAGTCCGCCACCACCTTGTCCGGCGGAGAGGCGCAGAGAGTAAAGTTGGCAACCGAGCTTGCAAAGCGTGCTACTGGCAAAACAATCTATATTCTTGATGAGCCCACCACAGGCCTGCATACCGCCGATGTTGCTCGCCTTTTGGATGTGCTTAATATCCTGGTTAACAGTGGCAATACGGTTTTGGTTATCGAGCATAATTTGGATGTAATCAAGACTGCCGACTATATCATCGACCTCGGTCCCGAGGGTGGCAAGGGCGGCGGCAAGCTGGTTGCCTGCGGTACACCCGAGGAGGTTGCCGCTGTTAAAGAATCATATACAGGCCAGTTTTTGAAAAAAGTATTATAGTTTTTTACCACAGGTTTAAGTCGGGCATAGTTGGTTATACTATGCTCGACTTTCTTGTAAAGGACTTGTGTATTATGAGCAATTTGGTTATCGGTCAGTCCGGAGGTCCAACCGCTGTCATCAATTCCAGTCTTGCCGGTGCAATCGACTGCGCCTTTTCTGACCAAAGAATTGATACCGTTTACGGTATGCTAAACGGCGTTGAGGGCTTGCTGGAGAACAATATTATCAATCTTAGCAATATGTTCAAAAGTATGCCCTCGCAGTTGAATAGGCTCAAATTGACCCCGGCCATGTTTTTGGGGTCCTGCCGGTACAAGCTGTCCGGATGTGAATTAGAGATGGAGCGCATTATATCTATACTGAAGAAGTATGACATTGAATATTTTGTATATATAGGCGGCAACGATTCCATGGACACTGTAAAAAAACTGGCTGATTATACTGTAAAGAAAGGTATCAATATCAAGGTTGTGGGCGTGCCAAAGACTATTGATAACGACCTTAACGGTACCGACCATTCTCCCGGATTTGGCTCTGCCGCAAAATACATTGCCTCCTGTGTTCGCGATGTTGCTTATGATACCGGTATGTATAATGTCAAGAGTGTGCATATCATCGAGGTTATGGGGCGCAATGCCGGTTGGCTGACTGCCGCCTCGGCTCTGGCGCGACAGGAGGATATGTGTGCTCCGCATCTTATTTATCTTCCGGAGGTACCTTTTTCTGTCGGTCGGTTTTTGTCCGATATCAAGGCAAAGCTTGAGCGATACAATTCTGTTATTGCAGTTGTCGGCGAGGGAATAAAAGACTCCCAGGGGAATTATATTTCTGCCCGGTATGACGAAACGGATAAGTTCGGTCATGCAAAGCTGATAGGTGTCGGTGATTATCTAAAATCCGTGGTAGAAAAAGAGATTGGCTGCAAGGTTCGTTCACTTGTTCCCGGTGTAATCCAGCGCAGCGCAGGTCATATCACCTCCTTAACGGACGTGGTAGAGGCGTACAATCTCGGTATTGTAGCGGTCAATGCCGCTGTTCAGGGCAAGAGTGGTGTGTGCTCCGGTATTCGCAGAATTTCCACCAAACCGTATAGTATCGAGTATATACTGGAGGATGTTACCGTCGTTGCAAATACGGAAAAGAAGGTGCCTCGCCGATGGATTAACAAGGAGGGTAACGATATAACTCAGGAGATGGTGGATTATATTAGCCCGCTGATAGAGGGGGAGGTGCAGGTTCCGTACAGAAACGGCCTGCCCGACTATATTGATATTCGTCATTTGGATGTAAAAAAACAAAAATATACCGACTGACTGTATCTCCATACCCATTACCCATTGGTATGGAGTTTTTTTATTACAATTGTGTAACCTTTGTTGAACAATAAATTCAGTTTTGATATTATTATAAGGATAAAATGTCGTAGTATGTAGTATTATGACAAATGTGAAGAAGGAGAAAATTATGGAAAGAAAAGTTGTTGTTTTTGACCATCCGCTTATCCAGCACAAGCTTAGCATTTTGCGCTCGGTTGATACCAGCACAAAGGATTTTCGCGAGTTGGTTAACGAGATTGCAATGCTTATGACCTTTGAGGCTACCAGGGACCTGCCAACAGCAGACATCAAGGTAGAGACTCCTTGCGGCATTGCAGACTGCAAGCAGATTGCCGGCAGAAAAATGGCATTCGTTCCTATCCTGAGAGCAGGACTCGGTATGGTTGACGGTTGTGTTACTCTTGTACCGGCTGCCAGAGTAGGTCATATCGGTCTGTACAGAGATGAGACAACTCATACACCGGTAGAGTACTACTGCAAGCTGCCAAAGGATATTGACGAGAGGGATGTGTTTGTTGTTGACCCAATGCTCGCTACAGGCGGCTCTGCTATCGACGCCATTTCTCAAATTAAGCTGAGGAATCCACGCAAGATAGTATTTATGTGCATTATTGCCGCACCGGAGGGACTTGAGGCTCTTAAGGAAGCTCACCCCGATGTTGATATTTACTGTGCAGCCCTGGACGAAAAGCTGAATGATGATTGCTACATCATTCCGGGTCTTGGTGACGCCGGTGACAGAATCTTCGGCACAAAATAATTTTGGTACCATTATTTAGTATAAATTCAAACTATTAAGGAGAAACAAAATGGCTAAAACAAAAATCAAATTCGGTAAAGAGCCAATCTATGACGCTCGTCAGCTTGGCGCACCAAAGATGGTTGTTCTTGGTTTCCAGCATATGTTCGCAATGTTTGGTGCTACAGTAACAGTTCCTCTTTTGACAGGTCTTTCAATTTCCACAACCTTGCTTTTTGCAGGTATCGGTACACTTTTATTCCACCTGTTAACCAAGTTTAAGGTGCCTGCATTCTTGGGCTCATCCTTTGCATTTCTGGGCGGATACTTTGCGGTTGTAGGTATGGGTGCAGAAAAGGGAATGGATGCAAAGCAGTCACTTCCGTATGCTTGCCTCGGCGTTGCGTGTTCAGGTATTCTTTACCTGGTGCTTTCTGCACTTATCAAGTTCGTTGGTATCAACAAGGTTATGAGGTTGTTCCCACCGGTGGTTACAGGACCTATCATCATCGCTATCGGTCTTGGTCTTGCCGGCTCGGCTGTTACCAACTGCCAGTCAAACTGGATTATTGCTATCGTAGCACTCGTACTTATTATTTTGTTTAATATCTTCGGTAAGGGTATGGTAAAGATTATTCCTATCCTTCTTGGCCTCCTGGGCGCTGTTGTTGTGGCTGCAATTCTTGCCGTAACAGTCGGCGCACCTTATGTTGACCCGGAGAGTGGTGCTGAGTTCATTGCTATCAACGGCAATGCAAATATGCTTCTGTTTGATTCAGCCAAGATTCAGGTACTCAAGGACGCTGCATGGATTGGTAACCCAATCGACTGGAGCTCCACAGTATTCGGCGGTGTAACAGATAAAGGTCTTGCTACCTCGGCTATCATTGCTATCGTTCCTATTGCTATTGCTACCATGATGGAGCATATCGGCGATATATCTGCTATTTCTGCAACCACTAACAGAAATTTCATCAAGGACCCCGGTCTCCACAGAACGCTTCTTGGTGACGGTCTTGCTACCATTCTTGCATCCCTTTTCGGTGCACCTGCAAACACAACCTACGGCGAGAACACCGGTGTACTTGCTCTCTCCAAGGTGTTTGACGCCAGAGTAGTAAGAATCGCTGCATACTTTGCAATTATCTTCTCATTCTCACCAAAGTTTGCTGCACTCATCAACCTCATTCCTACTGCTGTTATTGGCGGTGTCTCATTCGTTCTCTACGGTATGATTTCTGCTGTCGGTGTTCGCAATGTTGTTGAGGCAAAGGTTGACTTCTCCAAGGCTCGTAACACTATTGTTGCAGCAGTAATTCTTGTTTGTGCTTTGGGTATTTCTTCCGGCATTTCATTCAATGTCGGCACAACAACAATTACTCTTTCCGGTCTTGCTATTGCTTCTATCGCAGGTATCCTGCTTAACGCAATCTTCCCCGAAAAGGATTTTGACCCCGAAAGAGCATTTGCTGCAGATTCCGAAACGGCACAAATTAATCTTGAGTCAGATTACGCAAAGAAGAAGGCAGAGTAATCTTATTATTCCATAATTATAAAATATTTGGGCGTGCTTTATGCACGCCCTGTTTTTGTATTTTAAGTACAGAATTTGCACAAAAACCGTACCATATTTGCTAATAAAATCTTCGTTCCTTGTTAATACTATGACAGAAAGCTTTTTGTACATAACAATAAAGGAATGATTATGTGCAGGTATATAATAAGGTCGAAATTTGCGGAATAAACACCGGTCAGCTAAAGGTGCTTTCCGAGGCAGAAAAAACGGAGCTTTTGAGGCGTTCTCACAATGGAGATATGGCGGCGCGTGATGAGCTGATAAAAGGCAATTTGAGACTGGTGCTATCGGTGGTACAGCGATTTGCAAACCGCGGCGAAAATATGGATGACCTGTTTCAGGTAGGGGTGATAGGGCTCATAAAGGCCATTGATAATTTTAATCTCGATTTGGATGTGCGTTTTTCTACCTATGCCGTACCTATGTGTATCGGCGAGATACGCCGTTATCTGCGAGATGACGCTCCTATGCGAGTGTCCCGTTCTATGAAGGATACTGCATACAGGGCCATGCAAATCAAGGAACGCCTAACCAACAAAAACGGCAGGGAGCCCTCTGTGGAGGAAATTGCCGCAGAGCTTGATATGAAAAAAAGTGATGTCGTGCTGGCGCTGGAGGCTATCGTTGACCCTGTATCATTGTACGAGCCGGTATATAATGACGGCGGAGATACCATATATGTTATGGACCAGGTTGGGGACAATAACAGCGATACCGACTGGATTGATGAGATAATGATTCGTGACCAGCTAAAGAATCTTGAGCCTCGTGAACACAGAATTTTGTATATGCGATTTATGCAGGGCAAAACCCAAATGGAAACAGCAAACGAAATAGGAATATCCCAGGCTCAGGTCAGCCGACTTGAAAAATCCGCCCTAAAACGAATAAAAGGACAATAAAGTAAAAAAAGTTCCAATCCGAATTGATTGGAACTTTTTTGTTGTTTTAATTTTTAAGCTCGATTCCTTTTTCCTTGAGGCTGTTGATAATACTGTCTGTAACCTCGGTTACCTCCTCACGGGTAAGAGTCTTTTCCGGATGTGCAAAGGTAAGTCGCGTGGTTATGGACTTGCTGTTTTCGTCCTCGTACACATCTGTTACCTCTATCTTTTTAATCAGGGAGCAGTTAGCTGCTTTGATTGCCTTTGCGATAGGGGCAAAGCTTTTTGACAAGAATGATAGGTCAATCTCGATAGCCGGGAACTTGGATGGCTCCTCGTATTGGATTGAGGCATTTTCGATTCCGGCCAGTGCGTTAACATCAATCTCGGCATATACTATGGACGCCTTTTTGTCAATTTTCTTTGATACAAGAGGGTGTACAATACCGATTTCGCCGATTTCTACACCGTCACAAATAATCTTGTTTAGGTTGCGTGGGTGTTGGTATGACGAGGTTGCCTCCTTTGGCTCAAAGGTGATGGCACGATGCTTTAGGTCATCTGCAACAGTAACCAGCATATCCCGTAAATCAAAGTACAGCATTGGCATTGGCTTTGTTTTTGAGAACAGGGTGATGGCCAAATTCTTCTTTTCTATGCACATATTGTTTTCGTCAACACCGGTGATTACTCTGCCAATCTCAAAAATACCGAATTGCGCAGCAAAGGATGTGTTGCTTTTTACCTGGCACAATTGGGTAGGAATTATGGATTTGCGAATTGTCTCAATATTTGGGTTGGTTGCGCCCTGCAGTTTGATTTCGCCCTCAACATCAATATTCAGCGCTTTTAGTTCATCATAGTATGCCCACACATAGGAGTGCAGCTCGTGTAGGGAATAGCGCTTTACCAATATATCCTTGATTTTGTCCTCCACCGTCTTTTCTGTATCGGGTCTTACCGGATACAGGGGTGAGCGAGTGGTGTGTACATCAAAGTTGTCGTAGCCGTAGATTCGGGTGATTTCCTCAATAATATCCGCCTTTATGGTTACATCCTTTGTTGCTCTCCATGACGGCACAATTACATCAAATTTGTCGTTGTTAACCTTAGCCTCAAAGCCCAGGGAATTGAGGGTGTTGACTATGGTGTCATTGCTGATTTCTATGCCTGTGTATTTGTTGACAAAAGCCTTGTCAAAATTCAGCTCAACCTTGTCATAGTGGTATGCGTACTCGTCAGTGAGGGCGGACACTACAGTTGCGTTGGGATCGGTCTGCCACATAAGGTGAACAAATCTGCCGATTGCAGTAGTAGTCATTTCCGGGTCAAGGGATTTTTCGTACCTCATGGATGCGTCCGTTCTGTGAGCCAGTCTGACTGTTGACTTGCGTATGGAGGAGGCGTCAAAGGTTGCGGACTCAAGGGTAAGGGTTGTTGTATCTTCAACAATCTCGCTGTCCAGACCACCCATGATACCTGCGATGGCAACCGGTGTGTCGCCGTTGCAAATCATCAGTGTGTTTTCGTCAATATTTCTGTCAACGCCGTCCAATGTGCGGAATGTGAATGGGGTGTCAAATCTCTTGATTCTGATTTTTTCTACCTTGCGTGAGTCGAATGCGTGCATCGGCTGTCCCATTTCCAGCATCAGGTAGTTTGTAAGGTCTGCAAGGAAGTTGATTGCTCTCATACCGCAGTAGAACAATCTGATTCGCATATTAACAGGGGACACCGTGGTGGTAATGTTTTCTACCTGCAGACAGGAGTAACGCTGGCACAGTGGGTCCATAATCTTTAGGTCAACCTTTGGCAGATTATTATACTTTGTCAAATCCGCAGTGGTGATGGGCTTTAGCTCTCTGCCTGCCAGCGCGGCAAATTCTCTGGCGATTCCGTAGTGACCCCACAGGTCAGGACGGTTGGTAAGGGACTTGTTATCCACCTCAAAGATAATGTCATCAATGGCATATACTTCCTTCAGGTCGGTGCCGTTGGGAATATCGTCGGTGATTTCCATAATACCACTGTTATCGTCGCTTATGCCGATTTCCTTTTCGCTGCAGCACATACCGTAGCTGGTGTAGCCTGCCAGCGCTCTGGGAGCAATTTCAATCTCGCCCAGTCTTGCACCAACCTTTGCCAAGGCAGTCTTCATTCCTACTCTTACATTAGGCGCGCCGCAAACAATGTCTGTCAGCTCGCCGTCACCGGCATCCACCTTCAGCAGGTGCAGCTTTTTCGAGTCAGGATGATTTTCCACACTCTTAATTTCTGCAACCACAACGCCGGACAGGTCGCTTCCCTTGAAAAAGATTTCGTTTTCTACCTCTGCTGTAGAGAGTGAAAACTGGTTGATAAGCTTTACTAAATCAAGACCGGACAAATCAACAAAGTCTTGAATCCAATTCATTGATAAAAACATTTTGTCACTCTCCTTTATTATTCATCGTCGGTGAACTGGCTCATAGCCTTAAGACTGCCACCGTTCAGGTCACGAATATCCTTGATTCCGTACTTCATCATAACCAGCCTTGTCAGACCGAGACCGAATGCAAAGCCCGTGTATTCCTCCGGGTCAACACCGCCCATGCGCAGTACATCCGGATGAATCATACCGCAGGGGCATAACTCCAGCCATCCGCTGTGCTTACAGCTGGGACAACCCTCGCCGCCGCAGATAAGACAACTGATATCCAGCTCAAAGCCCGGCTCAACGAATGGGAAGAATCCCGGACGGAGTCTTACCTTAATGTCCTTTTGGAACACCTCGGACAGCATGGTTTTCATAAAGTAGATTAGGTTGGAAATAGATATGTCCTTGTCAACCATCATACCTTCCATTTGGAAAAAGGTGTTTTCGTGACAGGCGTCTGTTGCCTCATTGCGAAAGCATCTGCCGGGGAAGATAGCCTTGATGGGCGTGCCTTTTTCAATCAAGTCCTTGCTGTACTTGCGCAGAATTGCGTTTTGTGCCGCAGAGGTCTGGCTCTTCAGCAGCTGACCGTTGGTGAGATAGTAGGTGTCCTGCATATCCCTAGCAGGGTGGTCCTTAGGTACATTAACCGATTCAAAGCACTCGTAGTCCGTTACTACCTCCGCATAGTCCTCAACGGTAAATCCCATTGATTTGAATATTTGCTCGCATTGGCGCTGTACCAGTGTGATTGGGTGATATGAGCCACGGCTTATGTTTGCCGGCATGGACAGGTCGAATTCCGGCATAAGCTGAATTTCCTTTTGGATTTCTTTCTCCTTGAGCTCCTCTGTTTTTTCGGCAATCTTTTTTGTAACTGCTCCTTTTAGTTCGTTAACAAGTTGTCCGAATGCTTTTTTTTCTTCATTAGACAGCTCCCTCATGCCCTTGAGCAGGTCTGTTACAGAACCCTTTTTGCCAAGGTATGATACACGAACATTTTCCAGCTCGCCCATATCGGTAATTTGGGCCAATTCTGCCTCAAACTGGGCCTTTAGGCTTTTTATCTTTTCGTCCATAGTTCCCTCCGTATGTAAAATATTGATTGTTTTATTTTGGTAACAAAAAAACTCCGTCCTCATATATGAGACGAAGTTATCCGTGGTACCACTCAAATTACAGCGCATTCCCGCGCTGTCACTCTTTCGCTGTAACGCAGCTGTGCGTCCACCTTAGTTTCTCGGTGGCTGCTCCCAGGCTGAAATTCCCGTCCCAATCTATGTGTGCTCACACCCAACGCACACTCTCTGTAAGTAGAACAGTGACAGTACTTACACCTATTCATTGCATTTGTCTCAATGATTATAACCTTTAGCAGATAATAAGTCAAGTATTTTGCTTTTTTACTCTAAAAAATAAAAAAAGTATTGAAATTGCAAGGGATTATGTATATAATGTATTAGTACAATTCTAATTTGGACAAATATTCATTTGACGGAGGTGACTTTACTGTGACTGATAAGACAATGACCTTCAGAATCAGCAATGATAACGAGGACGTAATGAGGGACACTCTCACACAGGTTTACGACGCCTTGCAGGAAAAGGGCTACAACCCCATAAACCAGATAGTAGGCTACATTCTGTCCGAGGACCCGACTTATATCACAACTCACAAGAATGCCAGAAGCTTGATTAGGCGCATTGACCGTGACGAGCTCCTTGCAGAAATGGTAAAGTCCTATCTTGGTTAATATAAAGAAAAGGAGGGCTTTCTTTGGCTAAAGAAAAGTTTTTGGAATACAAAGGAAAACCGTTGGTTAGGTCCGGCAATACCGTATATTACGGCGATATGAACGACCCTTATGTTGTATGCCTCAATATCAAGGACGCTGACGAGCTTAAGGATATCAAGCTGGCAAAGAGTGTTACTGTTCAGCTGCTCAGCACCGATGAGTCCCTGCCACCGTTACAGCGTATTATAAAAAAGAGCGAAAAGGCAGGCCTTTTCACTGCTCTCGATCTGGGCGCAACATGGCTGGAAAGACAACTAAAAAAGGATTCACAATAGTATTTATGTTCGGGACTGCAATTGCGGTCCCTTTTTTTGTTGTATTTTTTTGGATGTTGTGTTATAATAATAGTACAATCTTTTATATATGGAGGAATTTTTTATGGCTATCAACAAATATGCCGGCACAAAGACCGAACAAAATCTTAGGGCCGCTTTTTCCGGCGAGTCAGAGGCAAGGAACAAGTACACTTATTTTGCATCTAAAGCAAAAAAAGAGGGCTATGAGCAAATTGCTGCTCTATTCCAAAAGACAGCTGACAACGAAAAGGAGCATGCCAAGATTTGGTTCAAGGAGCTTAACGGAATCGGCGATACATCCGAAAATCTTGCAGCTGCCGCTGACGGCGAAAACTATGAGTGGACCGATCTGTACGAGGGTTTTGCCAAAACTGCTGAGGAAGAAGGCTTTACGGATTTGGCAAATAAGTTCCGTATGGTTGCCGCTATCGAGAAGGAGCATGAGGAGCGTTATCGTGCCCTGCTAAAGAATGTTGAGACAGCTCAGGTATTCGAAAAGAGCGAGGTAAAGGTTTGGGAATGCCGTAACTGCGGACACATTGTTGTGGGTACCAAGGCACCGGAAATCTGTCCTGTATGCGCTCATCCAAAGAGCTTTTTCGAGATTAAGGCAGAAAATTACTAAAGAGAATAAAAATGAAAATTGCTGCAACATACGACAACGGTATGATTTTTCAACATTTTGGCAAATCCCGTTATTTCAAGATGTATATTACCGACGATGACAAAAATATCACTGCATTTGAGATTGTGTCATCCAACGGAAAAGGACATGGTGAACTTGCCGATATGCTGGCGCAATACGGCGTTAATGTGCTGATTTGCGGCGGTATCGGTCAGGGTGCTATGGATTCTCTTAGCGAAAAGGGTATCGAGGTATATGCCGGTAATGCCGGTAATCCCGACGGAGTGGTGATTACATTTTTAGCAGGCAAGCTGTCAAAGCAGGCTGCTAATTGTGACCATCATCACAATGAGGGTCATACCTGTGGCAGTTCACATTGCCATTAAAAAAATAGTAGGACACTCTCAGCTTGACTGTACTGCCCCAAGTTGTGCATACAGCACAAAAACAGACTACCAATGGTAGAGAATTAAAATTTAAGCAACAAACTGATTTCGTTTTTCAAGCGGAGTCAGTTTTGTTTTTGTTTGAATACGATATTTGTTGTAAAAGTTGATGTATTCGGATATGAGGAGGCTAACCTCCTCATATCCGGCGAGTTTAACTCGGTGGATGCACTCAGTCTTTAGAATTGAAAAGAAATTTTCAGCTAATGCGTTGTCATAAAGGTCCCTGATTACTGATAGATAGCAATTGTTCTTGTAGATTATTTGATATTTAACCGTTGGCTTCACTTCCTTTCTGTGTGCGAGAGAAAATCCCGCATTAACTCATTTTCCATTTCTAATTGCTTGATATATCTGTCTTTGCTTGCCATTACATATCGCATTTGCGCAAGCTTATCCAAATTCTGAATTGATGGCGGTAATCCACCATCTTGATTTTTACACGGTCTGCCTTTCTTATGAATTGCTTGTCCTGCTTCTATTATTCGTTGTTTTTTGTTGTATCGAGTAATGAAATTTTTTAATTGTTTCATACTAAATCCGTACACTTCACATATTTCTCGGTTACATATTCCTTTTTCGCAATTCTATTATTTCTTTTTCATAATGACTTATATGTCGGTAACTTCTTGGCATAAAAATTCCTCCTATGGTTGATGTTTTAATTCTACCATAGGAGGTCTTTTTTTTCTATTGTCTATTTTTTACGGACTTGTTCAATCCATCTCGGCATTTTTTATTTCTTAGTGGTAACCGTTTTCTTAGCAGACCAATCGGAGTAATATTTTTTGCTTTTGATTACTCGGTATGTTCTGATTTGAACATAGTATTTTTTCTTTGAACCTAACTTTGAATAGGTTGTTGATTTTCTTTCGGCAGATAATAGCCTTGTTCTTGCATTCTTCATTTTGGAATTTGAAGAATACCTGATTTGGTATCCCGAAGCAGTTGATCTCTTTTTCCATTCAACAACAAAGCCCTTTGATTTAGGTGTGAGCTTTGTAATGCTCGTTGTTTGTAGTTTATCAATTGATTTTGTGTATTTCTTTGAGCATACGCTGCAGGTGTAGGTCATAACTCCGTTAGCCTTGACTGTAGGAGCTTTTGTTACCCTTGAAGAGTATTTGTGATTGTTTGTTTTTGCAAGGGTAACTGTTTTTTGCTTTGAACATTTTGTGCAGGTAAAAAGCTTTTTTCCTGCCTTTGCACAGGTTGGCTTTTGAATTATCCTACCCTTGTCATAGCTGTGGGCATCTTGATTTGAACTTGGAGTATAATCCTTTTTTGGAATGTTGTAGCTTTCAAAATCCGAATGAAGAGTGTGGGGTAGCTTGGTCCAATAGTCCGTTCCTCTTAAAAACAACAGTCTCGGTTCATTCTTGTAGTCACTACCCTGACAGTCAATATGATACCATTTCCCGTCAAGCTTAACTATATTCCATTCGTGTTGCTTGTTGGTTTTATATACCACTCTTGCGTCAATTCCAACCTCGGTGCATAACCTGACAAACGCAACTGCATATCCTCGACACGGCGTTTTCTTTTGAACAAAAGCGGAATATCCCGAGCCTTGATTGCTTATTGAAACGTTTTCAAATTCTATGTTGTCAACAATCCAATCATTTATCGAACATATCATTCCATAATCGGTTTTACATTCTTTTGTCAGCTCGCTAACGACATTCTTGACAACCTCGTCAACTTCTTCTTCTTGTTCTGCGGTAGATGAATAATTAACCTTATAGGTTATACTATTGTCTTTGATTTCGGTTTTAGGATAGTACCAAGGCCAATAGGTGCTAAAGGATAAATAATCTCCCTCATGTGGATTTCCCGTATTTTGAATAGCGTCTGTGAATATGGATTTTGCGGTTTCATCATCGGCAGAGTCTTGAAGACGGATTGTGATTTCCTTGTTATGCTTCACCATTTCCTGCCTTAGATATGCAACTGCTTGTTTGTAGCTTAAGCTGTTCTCTTGCGCAAAAGCAGGAGTGGAAATTGAGAAGAGTAAAATAACGCTAAGAAAAAGAGAAAGTATTTTTTTAGTCATTTTGTTCATTCCTTCTTTTAACTATGTAGTCGTGAACCTTTTCTGCAAGCTCACCGTGAAGCTTGAATTTCTTTGAGAAAACTATCAGCGAAGCAAGAATTAAAATCGGTGGAACGGCGAAGCAAATAATACCGATGCCGAGCTTTGTTGACTCGTTTATCAATCCTGTTGTCGATGTGATTTGCTCGTTGTAATTCATAACAGCAAGTCCACCGAAAAGGATTATTGTTTGGATTGTGTATGCCATTTTCTGCAAAAATCCCTTCATTGAGAAGGTTATGCTTTCGTTTCTCTCGCCGTTTTTGTATTCGCCGTAGTCAACAATATCAGCCAGGAATATGGTTTGCCCAACGAACATTGCAGCAATACCGGTGGAGGATATAATGTATGCAATATCCAGTGCAATTGTTATCTTTAGGATTGGGCCGAATAGGAACATAAGCAGGTAGCCGATGATTGTTGCCACCAGCGATAACTGGTATATCTTCTTTTTGCTCATCCATTTGGAGCAGATTGGGATTACAACAAGACCCAACACGGAGCCCACAGCACCAATGGTTTGGAACAGGCTCTGCGCCTTTGGCTGACCCAGTACATCTGAGAAGTAATATACCGCCGTACCGGAGGTGAGGTACCAGCCGGCGTTGGATAGCATAGCAACTATCATAAACACAACCAATTGGTCGTTATGAGCGATTACACTAAATATTTTCTTTAGCGAAAACTTTGTGCTTTTGTTGTAAACTACATGCTTTTCTTTTGTGCTGAGAACACATATTGTCGAGAACAGTACCAGCATAACAGCACAAATACCTGCCCAACGGCTAAAGCCGGATGCGCTGTACCCCTTGTCGGTTGTCATACCGGAGGACAGCATTGGCAGAATAATCGGTGTGGCAACGGTAATGATGCCCTGTCCCAGACCCGAAAATGTCCTGGCAACGGTTGATACCATGTTTCGGTCGCCGGGGTCCGAGGTGAAGGACGGTACCATGCTCCAGTAAGGAATATCGGCCATTGTGTTTGTCATACCCCAAAGAATGTACATTACGCCAATGTAGATATACAGCTTTGTTCCACTCATACCAAAGCTGGTAAAAAGCAAAAACAATACAGCAGCGTTGCATATTGCACCAATAATTATCCAGGGTCGGTATTTGCCGGCCTTTGTTTTTGTGTTATCTACGATGGTGCCCATCATCGGGTCGTTGATTCCGTCCCATATACGAGCCAACGGTGTTAAGAGAAGCAGGAACGCTTCTTTCAGTCCCAGTACGCTGCTGAGATAGTAGCTGAGAAAAGAATAGAACATACCATAGCTCAAGTCCAGGCCTATTGCGCCCACACCGTAACCTATTTTTTCTCTCCAGGTGGTTTTGTATTCTCCCATAATCACCCTCCGATTCATCATTTTTTATCATTATACCATACATGGTAGAGCATATCAAATTGATAAAGATTACAAAAATATTACAAATATTTACAAATAATTTACGACAAGAAAAATACTTGACAATGGTGCTTATTACTATTATAATGAAAGAGCAGTGGGGCAAAATCCCACAATTTTGCACCAAAATCCCACAGAATTACATCATAAACCATGGATTTTGGCAAGAATCCCATTATTCCGGAAAGGAGGAGAGCAGATATGACAGAACTTTTTGTTAGCCACAAGGCATACAAGATTGACGCCAAGGGCAGGATTTTTATCCCGGCAAATATGCGTTCCCAGCTTGGACAAGAGTTTATCGCTTCCCGCGGTATAGGTAAGTGTCTGGCTCTCTACCCCATGGAAGAATGGAACAGCTTTATGCAAAAGATTCACGACAATGTGAGCCAAAAAAAGCGTAAGCAGTTAGAATTTTATTTTTCTGCAAATGCCGAAAAAATGAGCCTTGACGGACAGGGCAGAATCACATTGAGCGAGGAACTTCGTCGCCAGGTTGACCTGCTCGGCGAAAAAGAAGCAGAGGTTTTTGGCAATAACAGAAGAATTGAAATCTGGAATTGCGAATTGTTCAATGCAGAATTGAACAGTATCAGCGAAGAAGAGATAGAGGATATTCTTGACGAGGCAGAAATCTGATATGGAATTTGTACATAAGAGTGTGTTGTTCGACGAGGCTGTTGCTTCTCTCAATTTGGACGATACAAAAATAATTCTGGACGGAACTGCCGGCGGAGGCGGTCATAGCAGAGCGATTGCCGAAAGAGCAGCGCAGCTCATATCCGTTGACCAGGACCCGGATGCTATTCGGGTGCTGAATGAACGCCTTGGCTCATATAGTAATGTTATTATAGTTCATAATAATTTTGCTAATATAAAGCAGATATTGTCTGATTTGAATATCCAAGGTATTGACGGCGTTTTGCTGGACTTGGGCGTTAGCTCATTCCAATTGGATAACGGCGACAGAGGATTCTCTTATCACAAGGACGCTCCGCTGGATATGCGTATGAGCAAGAGTGGTATCAGCGCCGCAGATGTGGTGAACACCTATTCCCAAGAGGAGCTTGCGGATATTCTTTGGCGATATGGGGAAGAAAAGTTTTCTCGCAGAATTGCAAAAAACATAGTTGATTTCAGACAGGAAAAGCCTATAGAGACCACCGGTCAGCTGGTGGATATAGTCAAGGCGTCCTACCCGAAGGCAAAAATGCGTGACTCCCATCCTGCACGCAAAACATTCCAGGCAATCAGAATTGAGGTTAACGGCGAGTTGGACAAGCTGGATAAAGCTCTGGATGATGCCCTTGATTGTCTTAATCCCGGAGGCAGAATAGCAATTATCACTTTTCACTCTCTGGAAGATAGAATGGTAAAAGAAAGGTTTAATACCTGGTGCAATCCCTGCACTTGTCCAAAGGAATTTCCCGTATGTGTGTGCGGCAAAAAACCGTTGGGCAAGCTTCCGTTCAAGGCGGTGGCACCAAGTGAAGAAGAATTAAAAGAAAACCCCAGAGCCAGGTCATCAAGGCTAAGGGTGTTCGAGAAGTATTAAGGAATGTGAAGTATAATGACCAATACAAATGATTTTAGAAGATACTCATATAACAATGATACTGCGTATATGATAAATTCCTTTAGCGCCAACAGAGGCTCCCAGGCTCCAAAGGTTAGACCTGAGGAGGATACCTCAGCCAATCTTAAGGTGCGCAAAAATGCGAGGGTTAAGTCCGCATCTCAGGTTAAGGTTGAACAAAGACAAGCCTTCAATTCTGTAGTCAAAATTGCGGCTGTCGCAATCCTTTGCTTGGCAATGGTGGGCATTCTTCTTAATTCGATGGCAGTAAAGAATGAGCTTACCCGAGAGATTTCTCAACAGCAGGTGGCAATAGCAAATGCTAAGAGCGAAAACATCAGCCTACGCAGCGAGTTGGACGCAATGGTGTCCATAAGTATGATAGACGAGTACGCTGTGGAAAAACTCGGTATGCGCAAGGTAAGGTCAAACCAAATACAATATATGGATGTCGGTCAGTATAAAGCTGACAGAGCAAAAGCATTGGCTTCTGCCTCGTCAAAGACGGCTGCGCAGAAGGGTAATATTGGCTAAAAGTTTATAGTAATATATTACGAGAGTCGGGATTTTGCCTTACTCTCTAATGTGCTTTTATTAGGGATATAAAATTTGGCGATTTTTGGCACATGGTCGCAATAAATGTATGAAGAGGTGATAATATGGCAACCGGATTTAGAAAGAATATGCTAAAGCGTATTCTTATCTTTGCTTGTATTATTGCCTTATTATTTTCTGTAGATATCGGCAGAACGCTGTATATTACAATGGTAAAGGGCGATGAGTATTCTGCAAAGGCTGAATCACAACAGCTGTCAGATACGGAGATTGAGGCGATGCGTGGTACAATCTACGACAGCGAAGGCAATGTTCTGGCTCAGTCTGCAACCGTGTGGAATATATTTTTGGACCCCGGTAACATCAAGGACGACGACACAAGGGATGTTGTTGTTGATAATCTGGCAAAGATATTAAAGCTGGATGACAAAGAAAAGTCAGAGCTTTTTGCAAACAGCAAAAAGGATACCCGATATGTTGTTGTGGCAAAAAAGGTGGATAATTCCGTAAAGGAAAAAATCTCTGCCTTTATGTCGGCGAAAGAAAACAAAAAGTATAAGCTTGGAACCATTATCGGTACCGAACAATCCACCCGCCGGTATTATCCGTACGGTAATTTTGCATCTTCTGTTATAGGCTTTACAGGTGCAGACAACCAGGGTCTTTCGGGAGTTGAGTCCTACTATAACGATGAATTAACCGGTACCAACGGTAGAATTATCACAGTAAAGGACGCTAATTCCAACAAGCTGCCCACCGATTACGAAACTTCTATTGAGGCTGAGGACGGCCATTCATTAGTGCTGACGATTAACCAGAATATCCAATATTATCTTGATAAAAATTTGAGAGAAACATTGGAGGAATACCAGTGCAAGGGTGCCTACGGTATTGTTATGGATTGCAACACCGGCGGAATATTGGCTATGTCATCACTACCCGATTTTGATTGCAACGAGCCATACAAGATTACATACAGCAAAACAAAAAAAGACATCAAAAAGCTGAAAACAAAAAAAGAGAGAGCCGAGGCTACCTCTCTTGCTATCCAAAACCAGTGGCGAAACTTTACTGTATCCGATACATACGAGCCCGGATCTGTATTTAAGGTGTTTACCGCTTGCTCCGCACTGGAGGAGGGTGTTGTTGACCTGAATACAAAGTACAATTGCAGCGGTTCAATCCAGGTTAAGGACAAAAAGATGAACTGCCACTATCACCCGGGACACGGAATGCAGACATTAACCCAGGGATTGGAGAATTCCTGTAACCCGTTTTTCATTACAATAGGCCAAAAGCTGGGAGTAAAGAATTACTTTAAGTACTTTGAGGCTTTCGGCTTTACACAGCGTACCGGAATTGACCTTCCCGGTGAGGCATCGCCCCAGTATTACAAGGAAGACCAGTACGGAATAGTTGAGCTGTCGTCGGCATCCTTTGGCCAGACAAACTCTCTGACTCCTATTGAGGTGTGCACGGGAATTGCCGCTGTTGCTAACGGAGGCGTTGTGCTAAAGCCTTATGTGGTTAGCGAGATAAAGGACGCCAACGGCAACACGGTATCAAAGTCTCAGCCAACCGAGGTCAGACGAGTTATCAGTGAGGAAACGGCAGAGACCGTTCGCACAATGATGAAGTCTGTAGTGGATAACGGTACCGGCAAAAATGGTTATGTAGCCGGATACAACGTTGCCGGCAAAACCGGCACTTCAACAAAGCTTGCAGAGTCCCTTGGAGGCAAAACCAAGTATATCGTATCCTTTGCAGCAATCGCCCCTTCTGATAATCCGCAAATAGCTATGCTGATTGTCTGTGACGAGCCTAACCAGGATTTGGGCGGCGGTGCTATATGCGCCCCCATCGCAGCAGAGGTTGTTGAGCAGGCTATGACAGAGCTTAATATTGAGCCAAGGTATAACGAAGCTGAGACAAAAAAGCTGTCCATAAATACACCCAATATGGTCGGTACAACCGTAGAAAAGGCAAAAGACCTCCTTAGCAACAACGACCTGAAGTGCAAGGTGGTGGGTAATGGCAATAAGGTACTCACCCAGTCGCCAAGCGGTAACACATCTATTCCGTCCGGCGGCGTGGTCGTTCTGTACACTCAGGAGGACAGCAAGCAGACGGTTACAGTACCGGATTTCTCTGGTATGACAATCAGTCAGGCAAATGCCGAGGCGGCAAATTACAATCTTAATATTGAGATTGGCGGCAACAACCTTACTTCATCCGGAGTTGTTGCATACAACCAGTCAATTGAGCCAAACACCAATGCCGAAATCGGTACGGTGATAACAGTAAAATTCAAGAGCACGGCATCGGTGCTTGACTAATATGGAGGAATTAAAATGAAGCTATCCCGAATTCTTGACGGAATTGAAGTAAAAAACCGGTATGCTGATGTAGATGTTGTGGATATTACATCCGATTCACGCAAGGTAGAGCAGGGTTATCTGTTTGTTTGTATCAAAGGAGCAAGCTTTGACGGACACAGCGTAGCGGCGCAAATGCTGGAGCAGGGCGCAGCCGCTGTTGTGGTTGAGAGGGATTTAGGTCTTGACAATCAGGTCATTGTTGACAGCACAAGAGATGTGTTTTCCTCAATATGCGCAAATTATTTTGGCAATCCTGCCAAGGAACTAAAGCTGATAGGCCTTACCGGTACAAACGGAAAGACCACTACCACATTTTTAATCAAGCAAATTCTTGAGAATATGGGCAAAAAGGTAGGATTGGTGGGTACTGTCCAGAATATGGTGGGTGACGAGATTTATCCCGCACATTATACTACTCCCGACCCACACGAGCTCCAGTCCCTGTTCCGTATGATGGTTGATGCAGGCTGTGAGTATTGCGTTATGGAGGTATCCTCACAGGCTTTGGCACAGGGCAGAGTAAATGGCGTTCACTTTTTGCTTGGCGCTTTTACTAACCTTACACAGGACCATTTGGATTATCACAAGACTTGGCAAAATTATTTTAACTCAAAGCGAATATTGTTTGAGAACTGCGACATTGCCGTTACCAATATTGATGACGAAAACGGACAAAAAATTGTTGCAGATTTGCCTTGCAAGACAGTAACCTATTCTGTGGATAATAATGTGGCAGATTATACGGCAAAAAATGTTGCCTTTCTATCCAACGGTGTAAGATACGAGCTGGTATGCGACAAGATTGGCAGAGTATCATTCCCAATTCCCGGCAGATT
>JAQXWS010000041.1 GCA_029225565.1 Eubacteriales bacterium | reverse complement strand
CAGGTTAACCCCGCTTTTTGTAAAGGCATATCCCGACGCGCCGAATCTCATATTCAGCTCCACAAAGTACATCTTGCCCTCTGCGGTTTTTATCAAATCCACATCGAACAATCCGTCATATCCGAGGGTGCCGATAAATCTAACAATATCATCAATCAACTGCTGATTGTCGTCGGTGGACAAGGTCCTGCCCATAACGGCAACGCCTCTGTGCTCCTCCTGGCCGCCCTTTTCTGCCACAAAGTAGCCGGGGCCGATGGCTCCCTCCTTTGTGCTGACGCCCAATATTGAGTACTCCTTGTCAATCTCTACATAATCCTCAACCAGCATCTCAACATACTTGTGACGGGAGGCCTTGCGCAGAGCCTTGCGCAGAGAACGCTCGTCGTCACAGCGAGCCATCTGTGACTTGGCGCTGTTTTTGCTGACATTGGGCTTAACAAAGCAAGGGTAGGTTACCGTGTCGGGTATATGCTCTACCACACCGTGGTCAGCAGAGATAACGCAGCTGTTCAGCACCGGAAGTCCCGCCTGACGGGCCAGCTGTTTTTGGGTCTCCTTTTCCATAAGGCGACCTATCTCGCCCTCTGTGTCATTTACATTGGGCATAATGTAGTATTCCTTAAGCTCGTCGTAGTAACGGTCAACAATATATGCCACCAGGTCATCGGCAGGAATAAGCAGCATCTTTCTGTCCGGGTCGGCAATATTGATGAGCTTACGCTTTGTGCGCCAATTCTTGCGACGGGTCACTATCTCGTGATAGGCCTTGATGTACCTACTGTATGCGTCTGGGCGAAGCTTCTGTCTAAGCTTGTCGTCACGGCTGGGCTTGGTCTGGAAGATACGCAGTACCTCCACCTCGTATCCCGCCTCACCCAGGGAACGAGCCATGGTCAGGTTTGAGCAATAGTTTCGGCCTGCCACCAGTACTCGCGGCCTTTCGGCATCAGGGTCACGGCGATTGCATCTCTTTATTTGGGGATAGCCGTGCCTCAATCGCGAAATCAACTGCTTTGTACTGTAAAAGAATGCACGGAAAAACAGCATAATCTCGCTGATATTGTTCCAAAAATTCTTTCTCCTCTGCTTGTGGAGGTCGGCGCGATTCACCTTGTCAAAATACTCACCCGGCGCAGGGTCCCTGTCATAATGCAAAAGTGTAATATCGGCATTGCTGATAATTTTCCTGAGCTCGCTCTTTGTGATACAGCCGTGGATATAATCCTCCCAGGCAATCTTTTCGTACACAAAGCTCTTGCC
Organism: Eubacteriales bacterium; assembly: GCA_029225565.1. GTDB lineage: Bacteria > Bacillota > Clostridia > Oscillospirales > Acutalibacteraceae > Eubacterium_R. The sequence continues at coordinate 68,177 of JAQXWS010000041.1, read as the reverse complement.
GTATTCCTCAACCTGCTCGTCCTCAGGCCGGTGACCCAGACCCAACGCCTCATTTACAAACAAGGCAGGCAGATTAACTCCACTCATAAAGTACGAAAAATTAGGGCCACCGCTGCGCAGGTTAACCTCGTTAAAATACAGCTTGCCGCCGGCAATAGCCAGCTCAAAGTCGAACATACCATAGTAGTGAAAGCTCTTCATCATGGCGATAATATTATCCTGCAAATCGCCCAATTCCTCAAAGGGCACTATCTGTCCTGCCAGGGTTACGCCCTTTTCGTACTTAGCTACGCTGGTTTTCTTAATAATGGCAGGTATTATGACCTCCTGGTCAAGACATACTCCGGAAAAATCAATCTCGCCCTCAATCTCCAGGAATTCCTGCACCAAAACAGACCTGTTGGCAAAATTGCCCTGCAATTTTCTCAAATGCTTGATAAGCTCGTTTTTGCTGTCGCAGCGAGCCATCTCGCGCTTGTAGCCGGATACGCTCTCAATAGGCTTTACAAAGCAGGGATACACCATATCCTCAGGAATATCCAGCATCTCGTCAGCCAGGGATATTATCCACTCCATAGGAGTCAGAATACCTGCCCGACGCGCCATATCGCCCTGAACGGTCTTGTCCATATGGCGGGTCAACGAACCCGCATCGCCACCGATAATTTGGGGCATAATCATAAAGTCCTTGAGCTCGTTCTTGGCATAATCCATAACGGAGGTGGTATAGTCATCTGTGGGGAACAGCACAATCTGTCTGTCCTGCACCCTGCGATACCTGTACAGCGCAGCTTCAAGGTCCACATCACGGGAGTCGGATACCTTGCGTGACACAACCTCAACGGCATTGCCCACATACTTGCTGCAGGCAGCCATCTCGGAATTGCCCTCTCTAAAAGCCGAGGCAACAAGGTCAACATCAAATCCGGCCTCACCCAGTGACCTGATTACACTTATTCCCGTAGCATAATTTCGAGATAGAACTACTACTAATGGTTTGTTACTACTATTATCCATCGTTTTACCCTTTGATAAAAATTTTTGGTTACTCAACAATCATATTGACAACCTTAAAGCCGTGCTCCAGCGCAAACCTTTCCGGCTGGGAGCCAGGAGCACAATAGAATACTGCCATAGGACAGTTATCGAATGCATCGTCTGCAATACTGCATTCCATACCCTTAAATTTGACTGTTCTCAATCCCGTACAATCGGCAAATGCGCCGCTGCCCACGGTAACAACATTGGACTTGATTACCACTGCAGAAAGCTTTGTGCAGCCGTGGAAAGCATGGTCGCATATCTCTCTGGTTGCCTCCGCCATTTGGATACCCTCCAGTGAGGTACAGCCCTGGCATAATCCTGTACTTATGGATACAATATTCTTTTTGAAATTAATCTTCTTTATGGTTGTGGTATTGGCAAAGGCATAATCGGCAAGTTGGGTAATGGGCACATCCAATACCTTTGCAGGTACCGTATATGAATTTGTGCTTGCATCTGCAAAGCCGACTAACACAGCACCGTCCAATGTAATGCTGTATCTAAACTTGTCCTCAGAATAATCGTAAGGAAATTCCTTTATTGTAAACAGGCTGGGCTTTATTATACTGTTCTTTTTCGTAGGTTTTGCACAATCGTCCTCGATATAATCGGGATAGGCAATGTCCGTTGCAATATCAATCTTGTCGCCAAGCGCCTGGGAAATAATCCTAACCTTTTTTCTTGTATTCTTATCCTTTGAGTCTGCTCCGGCAGGAATCACAACAAAGCTGTCATTCTTGTAGCTGCGACTGGTAAATACAGGCACATAGGAGCAGTTGAGCTTTGGCTCTCCGTCCTCAAGTTCAATATCAATGCAGGCAACTATTGTGCGAGCCTTAGCACAATTTGAGTTGTGAGATACAAAGTTACCCATGGAGTAAAATACGGGAACTCTCTTGCCCTCCACAGTAGGAATGTAGTCAAAATCCTGCAGAACATGGGGATGGGAGCCTATTATACAGTCGTATCCCATATCGGCAAGCTCTTTGGCAATTTTTTCCTGGGATTTGTTGTGGGTAGTTTTGTTTTCCTGACCCCAGTGGATACAGCAAAATACAAAATCCGCCCCTTCTTTTTTGGCGTCGTTGACTGTGCGCTTTGCCTCGGCCTTTGAGTAATCATTAAGCAGTAATGCGGCGCCTTCTTTGGTGAGGTTGCAACGCTTGTGATTATGCTCTGTTGCAAAGGCAACAATTGCCACCTTGATGCCGTTGACCTCAATCAGTTGGTAACGCTTCCTGTTGTCGCAAAATGTACCTGTGTGGATAAAGCCGAACTTCTCTATATACTTGATGGTTTCGCCGATGCCTATCGCTCCGGTATCCATATCGTGGTTGTTGGCATTGGTTAGCACATCAAATCCGGCACTCCTGACTGCCTGCAAAAATTCCAAGGGAGCATTGCAATGGAAGTTCTGCTCGGCAACATACTTTTCGTTTCGGTACGGCGCCTGGGGATAGAGCATGGTCTCCAGATTACCCACGGCCAAATCCGACTGTGCAAGCACATCCTTGATACACCGGAACTCATGGTCAAAATTGTAGGTGCCGTCGGTGAGAGAGGTCTCCATCTGCTTTTCAAAGCAGGTAATGTCGCCGGTAAACATAATACGAGCTGTGGAATTGCCCTTGTTATTTTTTGCTACCCAGTTGTCGCCGTTCTTTCGGTAACGCAATGGCTCACGGGGTACATCAAACTCCGGATTGTACTGTCTGTCTATCAGGTCATAATCCGGTGCCTTGAGTTCATACTTAGACAAATCCCCCTCTTTGAGTGAGCTGTCGGCACAAGCCGACTCAACAGCCTTCGCCTCTTTTTCGGCAGCTGCCGCCTTCTTTGCCTCCTGCTTTTTTTTGCCTCTGATATATACAGCCTCCATATCCTCGTCTGCATACTTAAACAGCCTGAACATATTATACTCCGAAAACTTGCAGCCTAATGTATTATGAGCCTGCAACATTTTTTCGTAAGTGTAATCGTGGTCCCAGCCTGTCTTTGCCATTACACGCTGAACATGTTTTTCTCTCTGGGCTGTTCTTTTTGCGTCGGCTCTGAGCTTTTCTTCATCCACAGGCAGATACTTTTCCATCTCAGGCTTAACGCCAATCTTCTCTGCCGCAAATGGGGTAGAAATCAGCACAACGCCGGGTCTGTCGTTAACCTCTATCAGCTCGGGTCCGGTCTCGGAAATAGCCATATCCCAGCCGATATAGTTCTCTATCTTATGCTTTTGGCACTCCTTGGTGACCATGTCAATAGCTTCCTTAAAATACGGAATTTGGAAGCCCTTTATTTTTGTACCGGTAACAGGGTGGGTCTTAAACACATTGCCGTCGCCGTCGGCTGCGTCGGTTAAGATGATGCCCGTGTTTTTGTCCACTGCCGCAACCATACCGCCGCTGTGAAAATTGTCCACTATTGATGTGCCGCCGCCGATACGAAAGGCTACATACGCAATGTCAAACATTTTTCCGTCATTGGTAACGGGCCGATGCACGGAGGAGATAGTAACAATTCTGATGGTGTTAACCGATGATGCGCAAATCTTGTTGATTTCGGGGTGCTGCTTAACATACTCCTCAACAACGCCGGTGGGATAATCCTTGAGCTTGTTATATACATCGTCGATTGTGTCCGGTGACAGCTCAAAGGTTTCTACTCCAAAGCCCCTATGTCCGCCAACCGGCTTGTAAATAATTTTTGTGCTGTCCTTAAATGTGGACTTAAACTCCTCAAGGCTTACCTTGTTGTTTACACACCACGCTCTCTTGATAAGGTCCGAGAACATTTCGTTAGTTAATTCCTTGTTGCGCAAAACGGTGATAAAATTCTTGCTGACATCATATTTTGCCATAATCTGCTTTGAATGATATGCAAGAAAGACCTTGTCCTGCTCCTCCTCGGTAAGGTCGTACATTCTGTAGGTCACATATTCCTTTGGGGTGCAGTGCGTACGCTTGATACAGGTGTTCATCTTTGACTTTGCCTGCTGGTGATTCCAGCCGGTCTTTTTCATTACCTTTTGGACGCAATCCTCTTTTTTGGCTTGGTATGCGGCCTTTTCCTCCGCCTGCTTGTCGGCATAATACTGCAAAAAGCCGTCCTCGGGAGCATTGTACAACTGGTATTTTACATAATCCTCGCTGTTGATACCATACTCTTCCTTGACCATCTCGATATGCTCCAGCGCTTTTTCCCTTGTCCAGCCGGTATTGTCCATAACAACAATAACCCTGTTTTCCAGGCGCTGTTTTTTTGCTTCTTTATGGTCCAAAGCAACTCTGTACTGAAAGTCCAGCTCCTCATCGGGATATGAATACAAACCGAATTTGTAATACTCCGAAAACTTGCAGCCTATTGTATTATGAGCCTGCAACATTTTTTCGTAAGTGTAGTCGTGGTCCCAGCCTGTCTTGGCCATTACACGCAGAACCTGCTTTTCTCGCTGGGCGGAAATACTGTCTGCTTCCGCCTTTTTCTTTGGAGCTAATTTTCTCTTTATCTTTCTTAACAATGACATTGCTTTTCTCCCTAAAATTACTTAAGTTTATATATCAACCTCATAGCCGCGGCTATGGGATAAAATTTACGACAATATTTGTAGGGTAGCGGGTCGTCCGCATCCTTTACAAAATACAGGTCCTTGCCCTGCATAATGTGTATCACTCTGTTCAGCGACACATCGCCCCGGGCATATTCCTCCATCAGCACCTTTTCGCTGACAAAGGTTATGTCCCCATTGGGAACGAAGGGCGTATTCTGTGCCGCAAGAACTCTGTCGGCATACATACCGGGCAGATTGCCCACCGCATAGGTGGAAGCGCCGGCGCGGAAATTAATCTCCACAAAATATATTCTGCCGTCCTTGGTGCGAATCAGGTCTATATCGAACATTCCCTCGTAGCCCATACTCTCCACCAAAGCATTACAGCCCCTGACAATATCGGGCATGGTGGATACATCCACCGTTTCGCCAACCAGGGCCACTCCCTTTCTGCCGTGGGTGCCGCCCTCCACAATACGGATTGCGCCGGGGGACTGCGCCCTGCCGTCAACACACATACCCAAAACAGAAAGCTCTGTGTCTATATCCACAAAATCCTCTACCAGTATGTCAATATCCCCTTTTGCTGCCAGGCTGTCCAGATGAGCCTGCAGCTGCTGATAGGAGTCGCACCTTTTCATACAATCCTTGGCGTGCTTGGTGCTGACATTGGGCTTTGCGAAGCATGGATACCTAACATCGTCGGGTATAGTGTACTCACCGTCATGAGAGGTAATTCTGTGACTGCCGAGCACCGGCAAGCCACAGCCGCAAGCCATCTCCTTTTGCACCGCCTTGTTCATCAGCCTAATTATCCCGCCGCTATGCTTATCCACACCGGGCAGTATATAATACCGGGATAGCGCGTCATATCCGCTATCAACAGCCTCAACGGTAAAGTCATCAACCGGAACTAACAGGGATTTGCGGTCATCTGCATAATCCAACAGGTAATTCACCAGCACGGCGACCTCGCCACCGGTGAGGCACTGAGTATAACGGGTAACATACTTGCTGCGGGCCTCGGGATTTATGCTCCTAAGGGGCTTGGTTGCGGTAGGTCTGTGCTTGAACACCCTGACAATCCTGACTCCGTAGCCTGCTCTGCCCAGGGAGCGAGCCATCGTCAGCAGGTTGCAATAGTTACAACCGACTACCACAATGTCGGCAATATTCTCTTTTTTTATGCTGTTTTGCCACATAAGGTTCCCTCCGGCAATCACTCTCTGCCAATGAGCCTGTATATACGGCGCTTGATGGCGCTGAGCCTGATTCGTCTGCTAAATATCCTGCCGGGCTGTGGGTCGCTGCTGTCTGCCAGCAAGGTATAGTCGCTGTCATTGATACATTGCCGCATACGGCTGCGGCTGATATACGAGTGAATGTAATCCTCCCAAGCCACCTTTTCGTACACAAAGGTTTTGCCAACCTGGTCCACGGTCTCCCACCGGGGATTGTGCCCGCCCCGGGTCAATTCCTGCACAACAATGGCAGGCAAATTGGCTCCTGCCAGGCAGTAGGAATAGTTGGGGCCGCCGCTGCGCAGATTAATCTCGCCGAAATACAGCTTGTCCCCACATCGGTTAACCTCAAAATCAAACATTCCCACAAAGCGAAGCTCCCTGAGCAGGGATACAATACTCTCAAGCTCTGTACCCAGGATGTCAGTTGGGAGCATCCTGCCCACCATAGTCACTCCACGCTCATTGAGGGATATATTCTGCTTTTCCAGTACTGCGGGAATTATGACCTTGTCATCCAGACACACGCCGGAAAAATCATACTCCCTCTCTATCTCCAAATACTCCTGAATCACCACATCACGGTGGCGAAAAAACGACTGCATATCCTGCAAATGCAGTGCCAATTCCTCGGCGGAATCACAGCGGCGCATCTCTGCCTTTTTGCCTGCCGCACTTTGCGCCGGCTTAACAAAGCAGGGAAAGATAATATCCTCCGGTATCACAATATCCCCCCTGAGGGATACCACCCACTGTCCGGGTGTGAGCAAGCCGCATTCTTTTGCAAGGGCGTACTGGTAGCCTTTGTCCATAGCCTCCAAAACCGTAACATCACCCAGGGTATGAGGCATAACAAAATACTCCCTGAGCTTGCCAAAATTGCCTGCCACAACCGAAGCGGTAAAGTCGTCGGTTGGAAACAGTACCACCTGCTGACCACAATCGGCGTATGCCATAACAGCATCAATAATGCCGCTGCCGTCATCCTCCTGAATCACCGGGGACAGCACCTCGACACAATTGCGCACATATTTGCTGGAGGAGGCAATAACCGAGCTGCCCCTCTGCTTTACGCTGGCTATCAGGTCAACGGTATAGCCTGCCTTGCCCAAGGCGCGGATAACCCCCAAGCCTGTGGAATAATTGCGTGAAAGAACCAGCACAACAATCTCTTTTTCCTCCAAGCATACCACCCCACAATAATAGTCTGTATAATCACAATAATTATACTACACCAAAATATCAAAGTCAATTTTTATAATATATAAATATTAATAAAGAAAAGCTCCCAAAAAGGGAGCCTCAAAGTATTCTCAAAGTATTATTATTCTAACTTGGAAAGAGGCTTGTAAACATAGCCTAAATGCTTGTTGCCTGCCTCATCATAATACCTAACATAGCCTACCTTGTTATTGGCGGTAGTGCTGATAAGGGTCACGGTACTGCCCGTTGCCTTTACGACATAAGCGTCGGGGTCGTCGGAAGGACAGCTAATGTCGGGATGCATGGTCAGCCAGCCGGTAGTTGTCATCTGCTTGTTGATAAGCTTGACTTTGGTTGGCAGTACACGAATAGCCTTCATAAACGCATTCTTAAACTTAGCGTCCGTCATCGGTGAGATAACAACGCCGTTGAATGTGCCTACGCTGTGGGCAATCTCTCTCTTGCCCAGGTAGATACCCACATGGTCGCATTTGTCGTCATTTCCGTCCATATCCAGCATAATCAGGTCGCCGGGCTTAAGCTTTGTAAAATCGTATGAGCCGGTGCATACCGTACTTGCCTTAATCTCTGCATCTCCAAAGCCGGTGTTGGCAATCGTGCCCAGTTTGTACAGCTCTTCGGTATTATTTGGCAGGACATAGGTCCTGTTGTAATTTTGCATTACGCCGTTGATTACATATCTTATGAATCCGGAGCAGTCAAAGGGGCGCTTGCCGGTCTTGTGATTAACTGTGCCGTCGGAATACGCTCTTTTGTAGTCATACTCCGTATCCCACTGGGTTACAATCCTGACAGCCTCGTCCACTACCTCTTGCTGATAGATAGTATTGCTGTCATTGGTGTATTCGTACTTGTTGCGGGAGGTCATAAATTTGTCGTTGCCCGGCTCAAGCCATACATAGTAGAACTTGTTGTTGTACTTGCACTTCTTCCATGTGCCTGATGAATACACATACACATCCTGGTACATAACCACTTTGTCGTTGTATGCAACGAGGGTCTTGCCGTTCTTTTTTGTATCGGTGTAGATATATGTCTCGTAGTGCTTTGCATATCTGCTGTAGGGCGCCTTGGTGGTATATGTCTTGCTGCCGGAATATCCGCTGTAGTATCTCTTGTCGTCGCCGGTCTTGAATGCTCTGACCTTGAAGTAATACTTCTTTGAGCAGGACAAATTGGTCAGCACCTTGTTTGCCTGCTGGCCGTACACAATTACGGTCTTGTAGCTGGAATAGGTGCTTGAGGTGGAGTACTTGATTTGGAATCCGCCTGCGGCAGAGTTGCTGGTGGACTTGATACGGATGTTGTCCCCGCTGTAGCTGAGGCTATATACCGAGGGTGTCTTGAGCCTGTATATTGTCTTTTTTACGGAATTGGTGTACTTTTTGCTGCCCTTGTAGGCGCAGGTCTTGTAGTCATACTTCTTTCCGTTAGCAGCTCCTGTGTCGGTCCAGGTGGAGTTTTTGCCGCCCTTAACGGTCTTGATTTTGCTCCAGGTGGAGGAAGATGTACTCTTGCGGTAAATATAGTAACCACTCTTGGAGCTGTCCTTCTTCCAGCTAATCTTAACGCCGGATGAGGTGTTGGATACGGATGTAATCGCGCCTGCCGGAGTTGCGGCAAGCACAGTAGTGGCTCCTACACAGAGCACAATCATCATTACCAAGGTGGCAATAAGCACGCTGATTCTTTTTTTTGCAGAACTCATAACTAACACTCCTTACAAAATAATCAACTATTTACTTTATTATATCATACCGCAAAATAATATGTCAATATTCTTCCGTCAGCACATAAGTGCTGTCACCTCTTTTTACACAAAGGAGGCAGAAATCGGTTATGTTTTTATAATATGTGTGGTTCAGCCCACTTTATAGACAGTCTGACCGCCTTTGAATCAATTACAAAGGCGGTTTTATCTTTTTGCTTACAGCTCTATTGCGGCTTTTCTTGTGTTGATTTTTTTGATTTCCTCGTAAATTTTATCGTCAAACTTCTTATCTCTGTCGTAGGTGTACAGACCGTTTTGCTCCTGCTCAACGTCATAAAGCTGGGTATAGCAAAAGCCCAACATTCGCTCGTTGTCGATTATTGCGTCGGTAAGTCCCCTATAGCGTTCAAGCAGCTCTTCCTCGGTTTTAACGTCATTTCCGTAGCCCCAGGATTTATACTGCTTATCGGACTCCCACTTTATTCCGCCGTATTCGCTCATAAATACAGGCTCGCCGCCGTATTTTTGACGCCCGGGATTATCGTTCAAAACGTGCTCGTAAAGCTCGCCGTGAGTAACAAGTCTTTCATAGCTTTTACGAAATTCGTCAAATTCTCCGCGGTAATCGTGAACATCATAAATATCGGTTACAACGTGGAAATTACCGCTTGTATCAATGCACGGTCTTGTATGGTCAAATTCCTTTGTGTATTCATAAACTGTTTTGAGCAAGGCGTCATACTGCCGTCTTCCCTTGTAATCCCACGTTTCATTAAACGGACACCAGCCGATAATCGCAGGATGGTTGTAATCACGCCCCAGCGCTTCCCTCCATTCGCTCAGGAAAATATCAACCGCCTTTGGATTTGAATAATCAATACCCCAGCTTGCATATTCGCCCCACACCATATAACCCATAAGATCGCAGAAATACAGAAAACGCGGGTCAAAAACCTTTTGATGAAGCCTTGCGCCGTTAAAGCCGAGCGCCATCGAAAGCGTAATATCACGCTTTAATTCCTCGTCATTTTCGGCGGTGTAAATTCCTCTTCTGTAAAAGCCTTGGTCAAGCACAGTCCTTTGAAAAACGCTTTTGCCGTTGAGCATAAATTTGTAATCCTCAAGTGCAATATCCCTCAAGCCGAAATAACTTCTGACCTTGTCGTCGCCGAATTTTATTTCTAAATCATAGATAGTTGCATTACCCGGCTCCCACGCCTTAACCTCGCTTATCGGCATCTGAACAATAACAAATCCCGATGCATCTTCAATACTACTTGAAGCTACATTTTTTTCATCAAGATATGCGTTGATTTCAAGTTTACCCTTTCCGCATAAATCAAGCTCAAGCGTGATGTTTTTATGCTTCAAAGAAGGAATAAGCCTGAAATTCTCCACATAGTCAAACGGCACATATTCAATATAAACGCTTTGCCAAATACCTGTTGTTCTTGTGTACGAGCAGGCATAGGATTTTTTGCGGTCACTTTGCTTGCCGCCGGCAATAAGACTGTCTCTCGTGTTATCCTCGCAAAGTATGAAAAGCTCGTTTTCTCCGTCAACTGCATATTCCGTGATGTCAAAGCACATAGGCGTAAAGCCGCCCTTGTGACTGCCGACAATCTTAGCGTTCAGTATTACAGTCGTCTTGTAATCCGCCGCGCCGATATGCAAGAACACTCTGTTGCCGTTAGGCGAAATGTTGACAGTCCTTTTGTACCAAACAGAATTCAAAAAACCAGTATAGCCTATCCCCGAAAGCTCGCTTTCAACGCAAAACGGCACATTGATTTTATGCTCAAAAACAGACTGCCTGCAAAGCTCCAAAGCCGCCTGCTCACTTAAAAACCTGTAATTCTTTACCGCCTTTTTGCTAAATCCAAAATCCCATTCTCCGTTCAGGCTCTCCCAGCCTTCCCTCTCAAAAATAGGATTCGGATGCAAACTGATACTTTTCATTTCAACACCTACAATTGCTTTTAGTTGTGTTTTTCGTCAATTTCATATTAATTGGCATTGTTAACTAAAATACCAGCTTTTCTTCCAAAAATTCTTCAAGTTGGTTGATAGGCAGTCTTACCTGCTCCATTGTGTCACGGTCACGCACGGTTACGCAACCGTCATCAACGGACTCAAAATCGTATGTGATACAGAACGGAGTACCAACCTCGTCCTGGCGGCGGTATCTCTTGCCGATTGAACCTGCGTCGTCATAATCCACGCTGAACTTCTTGGACAGGTTGGCAAATACCTCCTCCGCCTGCTCGTTAAGCTTCTTGGACAGGGGCAAAACAGCCGCCTTGAAGGGAGCCAGAACAGGGTGGAAGTGCATTACTACACGGCTGTCATTCTTTTCTGCATCAATTACTTCCTCGTCATAAGCCTCGCAAAGGACTGCAAGGAACAGTCTTTCAACGCCCAATGACGGCTCAATAACATAAGGAACATATCTCTCGCCGGTAGTACCGTCAAAGTACTCCAGATTCTTGCCAGAAGTGTTGATATGCTGGGTGAGGTCATAATCTGTACGGTCGGCAACGCCCCAAAGCTCGCCCCAGCCAAAGGGGAACTTGTACTCAAAGTCGGTAGTCGCCTTGGAGTAGAAGCAAAGCTCCTCCGGGTCGTGGTCACGCAAACGGAGATTAACCTCACTGATACCCAACGAGTACAGCCAATCGCGACAAAAGCCACGCCAGTAGTCGAACCACTCCAGGTCAGTACCCGGCTTGCAGAAAAACTCCAGCTCCATCTGCTCGAACTCGCGAACGCGGAAAATGAACTTGCCGGGAGTAATCTCGTTGCGGAATGACTTGCCAATCTGTGCTACTCCAAAGGGTACCTTCTTGCGAGTAGTACGCTGAATATTGGCAAAGTTAACAAATATGCCCTGTGCAGTCTCGGGACGGAGGTAAATCTCGTCCTTGCTGTCCTCGGTAACGCCCTGGAATGTCTTGAACATAAGATTGAACTGACGAATATCGGTAAAATCATGGGCGCCGCAGTTTGGACAGGGAATGTTGTTGTCCTTTATGTATTGGCTCAGCTGCTCATTGCTCCAGCCTGCAACATTTGTGCCGTCAAAATCCTCGATAAGCTGGTCGGCTCTGTGACGGGTCTTGCACTGACAGCAGTCCATAAGCGGATCGGAAAATCCGCCCAGATGACCTGACGCTACCCAGGTCTGCGGGTTCATAAGAATAGCGGAGTCAAGACCTACATTGTACTTGTTCTCCTGTATAAACTTTTTGCGCCAAGCGTCCTTGATGTTATTCTTCAGCTCAACGCCCAGCGGACCGTAATCCCAAGTATTTGCAAGGCCGCCGTAAATCTCGCTGCCGGGATAGACAAAGCCCCTGCCCTTGCAAAGAGATACAATTTGGTCCAAAGATTTTTCTTCATTAAGCATACAATCTACCTCCTGAATAATATGCAATATTTTGCTAATTTAAGTAATCCAAAACTTGGATTATATCGTGGATAATCGGCACATCGTCACGCAAATCCCGGTCTTTAAACCAGCCGAAATTCATACGAATTGCCTTCATACCGGACGCCAGGGCGCCCTGTATATCATTGACCGGGTGGTCGCCAACATACACGCACTCCTCGGTGGTGAGCCCCACTTTTTCTGCCACTATCTCGAACAGCCTCGGATCGGGCTTGTGCACGCCCAAATCGCCGCTGACAACCACAATGTCACAATAGGGCCGCAGACCGCTGGTGTCCATCTTATGATTTTGCAAATAGGACGGGCCGTTGGTGATAACGCCCACAATGTAGCCCCGTTTTTTTAGTTCTATCAGCAATTTTTTGCTGTTGGGAAAGATAACATTGCAGTCCCCAAAGGTGTAGTCATAGTGGTGGGCAAGCTCATCGGCAGACGGTGCGTCCTGCCAGTCCCACAGCTCAATAAGCTGTCGGTACCACTCAACACGGTTGACATAACCGCCCTTGCCGGTAACTCGCATATCTTCCTTGCGTTTTTCTTTTTCTGCAGGGTCCAGGTGTGGACAAAACTCTGCAAAAAAGCTGTCCATATATCCCTCGAACGCCAGCGTTCTGTCCTGCAGGGTCTCGTCAAAATCAAAGAATACTGCTTTTATCATTTGTTAACTGTTCCTTTAATTCGTCGATTGAAGAAAATATTTTTTCTTCTCTTAAATACCTAATAAGCTCAATTCTGACTACCTTATCATAAAGATCGCCGTCAAAATCGAAAATATGCGTTTCTGCCATCGGACAATCGGTTTGCCATGTGGGACGAATACCTATATTTGTAAACGCCTTATACTCAACATCGCCCACGAACGCACGGCTTTCGTACACACCGTACTTCGGCACGATTAAGCCCTGGGGCAGATGCTGATTTACGGTGGGAAAGCCGATGGTTCTGCCTCTTTTGTCGCCGTTTTCAACAACACCCTCAAAGGTGAAATTATAACCGAGCATTTCATTTGCCTTTTTAATATCTCCGTCGGCAACGCATTTTCTTATTCTTGTTGAGCTAATCGGCTCACCGTCATGGTCAAGATGCTCCAAAATTCTAACCCAAATCCCCTTGTCCTCAAGGTGATTTCTCAAATCAAAAGCAGACCACATTGCATTTTTGCCAAAACGGAAATTGAATCCGCAAAGTATCATTCCGGCATTGAATCTGCCGATAAGAATTTTGTCAATAAACTCGGTGGGTGACATATTCTTAAGCTCGTTAAAATCAGCAAAAACGGCATTGGGATAACGCCTTTCAAAAATGCTTTTTTGCAAAAGTGAGAAACGGTTATTGACGCAATAGATTATCGCATTTTCGCCGCCGGTTACAACCGTTTTGTGTGCACGGTGCATACCGTCAAAATCTCCCAGAGCGACGGCTATTCTGTTTTTGCTTTCATAATTATGCATAGCAATTACTAATCTCTTTTACTTAATATCCTTGCGACCTTTAAGCAGTCGCCCTCTCGCCTGCCAAGACCCAGGAATACACCCTCCGGGTCATAGACTCGGCACATCTCATTACTGTCAACCCTTTGCTTCAGCCTGTTGACATCCAGCTCTCCTCCGTTAAAAAAGCGTTTTGCCTGTGCCGGAGAAACCGATATTCTTTTGTAGCACTCAAACATAGCGTCAACGCTGATTACACAGTCCTCAAATCCAATGCCGTTATCCCTTCGCCGTTGCAGCTCATCCAGGGTGTAGCACTGACTGAGGTCAAATCCCATTGCGCCGGTACGGCACAACGAGGTCATAACCGCGCCGCAGCCCAGCTCCCTGCCAATATCGTCAATCAAGGAGCGAATGTATGTGCCCTTGCTGCAAGTAACATCAATGGTGTACCGGTTATCGCTGTAATCAACCAGCTCAAGGCTGAAAATTTCCACCCGGCAGGGCTGTCGCTGAATCTCCACTCCCTGCCTTGCAAGCTCGTACAGCCGCACTCCGTCAACACTCTTTGCGCTGTACATAGGCGGCACTTGTTCTATCACACCGGTAAATTTTTGCAGAATATCCTGCACATCCCCATACTGAACAGTCACCGGATACCGGCCTGTAACAGTACCTGTAATATCAAGGGTGTCCGTGGTCATTCCCGGCATAAAGGTGGCGCGATAACTCTTGTTACTGTCCGGCAAATAATCCAAAAATCTGGTGGCTCCGCCCAGCATAATGGGCAGTACGCCTGTTGCCATAGGGTCCAGCGTGCCGGTGTGCCCCACCTTGCGCTGGCCCATAATACCTCGGATTTTTGCCACAACTCCAAAGGAGGTAATGTCCTCGTGCTTGTTTACGCAAATAATACCGGTCATTGCAGCAATTCCTTACACTTTGCCACAAGAAGCTCCTTTGCCTGCCTTACATCGCAGTCAAATCTGCAAGCCGCCGCCTGCTTGTGACCTCCGCCGCCAAAAGATGATGCCAGTCGGGCAGCATCTACGCTGTCAAAGGTGCGAACGGAGCATTTGCAGCTGCCGTCCTCTTTTTCTCTGATGGTGAGGCCTATCTCCACGCCCTCGGTCTGACGGGTCAGCGGCGCAATAGCCTCGGTCTCCTGCTCGTTTGAGCCTGTGCGCGCGTACATATCCTGCGTAATGGTGATAACACACACTCTGTCGTCGCAAAAGAACTCCATTCCCTCAATGGCAAGACGCTCCAAAGCGGCATAGGTCTTTGTCTTTGTCTCGAACATAACACGATTGATAGTGCCGTTGTCGGCGCCCAGGTCTATCAGCTCTGCCGCCGCGCGATAGGTGTTCGAGGTAGCGCTGGCATAGCGAAAGCAACCGGTGTCCGTTGTGATTCCTGTATATAAGCAGTTGGCAATATCCCTGTCAATCTGTACCCCAAGAGCCTTGATAACCTTGAGGATAATCTCACAAGCCGCCGCAGCGTCGGCATTGAGCAAAAGCTTGTCTGCGTACTCGGTATTGGTGCCGTGATGGTCGATGCACATATCAATCCTGCCGCCGTACCGGTCGCTAAGACTGCCCAAAAGATTCTCTGTGGCAACATCAACAGCCACCACATACTCCTCCTCAAACTCAAAAACATCCATATTGCTGTAAAGATAATCATACTTGCCAGGTATGTCATCGGCACAGATAACGCCTGCTTTTTTGCCTAATTTGAGCAAAGCACGGCACAGCGCAAAGCCACAGCCTAAGGTGTCCCCGTCGGGGTGTGCATGGGTGAGAATCAGGATATTGTCCTTTTCTCTCAATATTTGAGCACATTTTTCTACATTAATCTTCATTTTCTGCCTTTTCAATATTCTTTAGCTTATCAAATAATTCCATACCTTTTTCGATAGAATCGTCAGCAATGAACTTTAGCTCCGGGGTCTTGCGCAAATGGAGGGAGGAGCCCAGTCTGCCGCGGATAAACCCGGAGGCAGCCTTAAGTCCCTTTACGGATTGCTGTGCAACCTCAATGCCCTCGATAGCGCTGATATATACCTTTGCGTAGCTAAGGTCGTTGCTGACCTCTACCTTGACAATGGAGAGCATTCCGCTGACCCGTGGGTCCTTGACCTCACGGAGAATAACATTCAGCTCCCTCTTGATGTCCTCGGTAATTCTGTCAATACGATAACCTGCCATAATATCAGTCCCTATACTCCTCAATAATATATGCTTCGAGTATATCGCCCTGCTGTATGTCGTCAAAGTCCTTTAGTGATACGCCGCACTCGTAGCCCGAAGATACGGTCTTGACCTCGTCCTTGAATCTCTTAAGGTTGGCAAGCTCAACATCGGCAATCTCCTTGCCGTTGCGAACGACACGGACTCTGCCGTTGCGGTTGATGGTACCGGAGGTTACCAGCGAGCCGGCGATTGTGCCTGCGCTGGAAATCTTATATACCTCTCTGACCTCCACAGTACCGGTATCAACATTGCGATACTTGGGTGCACGCATGCCACGCATTGCGTTTTCAATATCCTCAATAGCATCATAAATGATGTCGTAAGTCTTAATTTCGATTCCGTCACGGTCTGCATTGTCCTTTGCGGTTGGGTCAACACCTACTGCAAAGCCGACGATAATAGCGTTGGAGGCATTAGCCAGCATAACATCGCTCTCGCTGATGGTACCCACTGCGCCGTGAATAATCTTGACCTTAACCTCGTCGTTCTCAATCTTGAGAAGTGACTGCTTAACAGCCTCAACAGAGCCCTGCACGTCAGCCTTGACGATAATGTTTAGTTCCTTGAGTGCGCCGTCCTGGAGGGTGTCAAAGAGGGTATCCAAAGTAACCTTTTGGAATGCCTTGAACTCCTCCTCCTTGGCCTCTGCCTTGCGCTGTTCTACCAGCTGGCGAGCCAGCTTTTCGTCACTGACTGCGTTGAACAAATCGCCACTCATAGGCGCCTGGTCAAGACCCATAATCTCAACAGGTACGGAGGGGCCCGCCTCGTTAATCTTGCGACCGTTGTAATCGGTCATAGCCCTAACCTTGCCCACAGCGGTACCGGCAATGATAATATCGCCACTCTTGAGAGTACCGTTTTGCACAAGCAGGGTTGCGATAGGTCCTCTGCCCTTGTCAAGCTTTGCCTCAATAACAACACCCTTTGCGCTGCGAGCAGGATTTGCTTTGAGCTCGCTCATCTCGGCAACAAGGAGAATTGTCTCCAGAAGTTTGTCAATATTCATCTTTGTCTTTGCAGAAACAGGTACACAGATAATGTCACCGCCCCATTCCTCGGGAACAAGCTCGTGCTCTGTGAGCTGCTGCATAACACGGTCGGGGTTAGCCCCCTCCTTATCCATCTTGTTGATAGCAACGATAATCTCGACCCCTGCCGCCTTTGCGTGGCTGATAGCCTCGATGGTCTGGGGCATAATGCCGTCATCGGCAGCTACAACAAGAACTGCAATATCTGTTGACATTGCGCCGCGGGCACGCATTGCGGTAAATGCCGCGTGTCCCGGTGTGTCAAGGAATGTGATAATCTGGTTGTCAGCAGTAGTCACCTGGTATGCGCCGATGGCCTGGGTAATACCGCCTGCCTCGGTGGAGGTGACGGATGTGTTACGGATGGCGTCAAGTATGGAGGTCTTGCCGTGATCAACATGACCCATTACGCATACAACCGGCGGACGGGTTACGGCATTTTCGTCATTCTCGTCCTCTTCCTCGATAATGCGCTCCTCGATGGATACCACAACCTCTTTTTCTACCTTAGCGCCAAGCTCGGTAGCAACAATCTCGGCTGTATCGTAGTCGATAACCTCGTTTACCGTTACCATCATACCCAGCTTCATAAGTGCCTTGATAACCTCGGTGGCGGTCATACGCAGCAATGACGCCAACTCACCCACCGTAATCTCCTCCGGTACGGTAATCTTGATTTGCTGCTGTTTTCTCTGCTGGGCAATACGAGCCAGACGCTGGCTCTCGGTCTCTTTCTTTGAGCGAGCGTGCATGCCCTGCGGCTTCTTCTTTCTGTACTGCTTGGACTTTTGGTTGAGCTTTTGCTTCTTTTGGTAGTCCTGGGTAGTATTTGCCGGGGCAATATCGTCATACTTTTGGTTATACTTTTCCAGGTCAACTGTGTTCACTCTGGTATCAACATGGCGAGCCTCGCCCTTGGTTCTTGCCTGTGGGGTCTGGGTTGCCTTTTTCTTTGCTTTTTCTTCTGCACGCTTTGCAGCCTGCTCTGCCATTTGCAGGATAGCAGCCTGGCTCTCGTGCTTTTTGCTCTTGGAGTCAGTCTTTTTCTCGGCCGGCTTTTTCTTTGGAGCTGCTTTCTTTTCTTCCTTTTTCTTGGTAGCAAAATATGTGTCAAAATTCTCTACGCTATTCCTCTGAGTAATAAGGTCAAAGGCAATGTTAAGCTCCTGGTCGGTGAGTACGGTATTGGCCTTTTTTGCAGGGCCGTCACAGTATTCGCCAAGTAATTCTATAAGCTCCTTATTTGTCTTGCCAAAATCCTTTGCAAGGTCGGATACTTTAATCTTAATTACCATTCGCATCTTCCTCCTGATTTATTAATTGGATAATTCTGTTAGCAAAATTCTCGTCATTCACAGTCAGCACGCCTGCCCGATAGCCCATTGCTCTGTGCAAATCATCAATAGTGTCGCTGATACGACAGCACACCATGTGGGGACAAAACCTGTCTGCGGCTCTTGCGAACTCCTGGTTAAGCCTGGGGGACATATCCGAGGCGATAATCAGTAGCTTTGCCTTTTTTTCTGCCAGGGATTTCATAGCCATATCGTGACCCATGGCCACCTTGCCTGCTCTGCGAGCCATACCGAGCATCTGCAAATACTTTTTACTGTGCATTGTGAATTTCTTCTTCCATTCTGGTATATACGCTGTCTTCAATCTGCAGGCCGAAGGCGCGCTCAAAGGCACGCTTCTTTCTCGCTTTCTTAAGACAGTCAACATTCTTGCATACGTATGCGCCCCTGCCCGACAGCTTTCCCGTCAGGTCAAGCTGTACATCGCCCTGTGGAGTCTTGACTACTCTGACCAGGGTGCGTTTGTCGTACATTTCGCCGCAGCCGGTGCACATTCTAAGTGGTACCTTTTTTGTTTTCATGGTAGTCACCCTCTGATTATTTGTTATTCGCCCTCGTAAAAGCCCGACTCCGGCTTGATGTCAATCTTCCAGGAGGTAAGCTTTGCGGCAAGGCGAACATTCTGTCCCTTGTTACCGATAGCCAATGACAGCTGGTCGTCGGGAACGGTTGCGCGGCAGGTCTTTGCGTCCGGGTCCAATATCTCTACGCTGACAACATCACTTGGCGCAAGGGAGGCTGCAACAAATTCTGCCGGGTCTTCGCTAAACTTTACAATATCAATCTTTTCGCCGCCGAGAGCGTCAACAATGTTGGATACACGCTGACCTCTTGGGCCGATACAAGCGCCTACCGGGTCCACATCCTCGTCCTTTGAGAACACGGCAATCTTGGTGCGGGAGCCTGCCTCACGGGATACGGACTTAATCTCGATAGTGCCGTCAAAAATCTCCGGTACCTCGGTCTCAAACAGGCGTCGTACAAGACCGGGATGAGTACGGGAAATCATAATCTTGGGTCCCTTTGTGCCCTCCTTAACATCTACTACAAAAATCTTTGTCATATCGCCCTCGGTAAGAACCTCGCCGGGTACCTGCTCGGAACGGGGCAGCACAGCCTCGTTCTTGCCAATCTCCAGAGTAATATTGCCTGTAACAGGGTCAACACGGGACACCTTGGCAGAAAGGAGCTCCTGATTCTTGCTTTGGAATTCCTGGAGCATCTGGCCTCTCTCTGCCTCCCTGATACCCTGACGGATAACATGCTTTGCCGTCTGGGCAACAATTCTGCCGAAATTCTTTGTTTTCAGGGGAATGTCGATGGTCTTGCCAACCTTGGCGGATTTGCGAATAAGCTGTGCCTGCTCCAAGGTCAAATCTGTGTCGGGGTCCTCTATCTCCTCAACAACATTTTTTCTGACATAGACCTTAATTTTCTGCTTATCAGGGTCGATGTCGCAGTGAACAATGTCCTTGCCGTTGAAGTCGTGCTTAGCGGCAACAACAATTGCGGCAGAAATCTTTTCGTACAGGTATTCCTCCGAAATGCCCTTTTCTGCCGTAAGTAATCTAACTGCCTCAAAAAACTCTTTGCTCATTTTTTCCTATCATCCTTTCGGTTAAAATTCTTTGTTAAAATCGTTAATATCAAAATCGTCCAGCTTGACGAATGATGTATCCTTTTTGTCAACAGTAACGCAGGAGCCGTCCTGCAGGCGGACTGTAATTTTTTTGTCGGCGTAGTGGGTCATAACACCGTTAAAGTCACGCACTCCGTCAATGGGTCTGATGGTACGCATAATAACCTCAGCCCCCACAAATTGCTCAAAGTGGCTGTCCCGAACCAGCTCACGCTCAACACCCGGTGACGCAACCTCCAGCATATAGCTCTGTGGGATGGGGTCGCTGTCGTCCAGCGCCTTGCTTAGCGCTCGTGAAAAATCAACGCAGTCGTCAATGGACACGCCCTGCTCCTTGTCAATGAACACACGCAGATACCAGTCCGTACCCTCCTTGACAAACCGAACATCCCAAATTGTCAGTCCCAATTCCTTTGCGATAGGTGTGGCAATTTCCTCCACCCTAACAACAGTATTTTGCTTCGCCAACTAAACACCACCCGTAATTAATAAAAATAAGCGGACCCCCGGGGCCCACTCAAAATTGTTTGTAAACTAACTGTAATATATTATATATTATAATTTCTGTTTGTCAAGACCTATTTTTCATTACTTCCGCCAGCGTCTTGATATAGCTTGGAACAAGTATAATCATACCGTATATATTTGCCGCCAGCACCAAGGGTATGCAGAATATAACCACCACGGCGCCGCTGACATTGGGCATACGCAGCAGCTTGCTGAACATAGCCACAAATCCGGTATATGAGCCGGCGGGTACTGCCCCGCAGCCCAGGGCAATGGCAGCCAACTGCGCCACAGACAGACTGTGGCTGATTTTGTTGCCGAAACGAAGGCTCAGCAGTATAAACAGGGTAACAAAAAATGATACCAAAAACAATGCCGAAACCGTCTTTACATATCGCTTTTTTTGCTCAAAATCCATTGTCGGTCATTCTCACAATCTTCTGTACGGTTTGCTCTACGGTGTTGCCGTCACAATCAATTACTGCGTCGGCATAACGGGAGTATAGGGGCAGGCGCTCATCATACATATCCCTGAGGGTATGGCCGCATCTCATAACCACGCCGCGGGTGGTTATATTTTTTATTCTGTGGCACATGGTATCGTAGCTCAGGTTAAGATATATCACCTTGCCCAGACTGCGCAAATGCTCCATTGCCGCCCGGGAGTAAACCACCGAGCCGCCGGTGGCAATAACCGTTGCATCCACATTGAGGGAAAGAATGGCCTGCTCCTCTTTTTTCAAAAAATACTCTATTCCCTTTGTGTCGATAATATCCTGCAGCCTTTTGCCCTCCAGTCCCTGGACCAAAAGGTCGGTGTCATAAAAATTCTTCAGCAATGCCTTGGCGGCCAACACGCCGCAGGTGCTCTTGCCGCTGCCGGGCATACCGATGAGGATTATATTGGATTTGTTCATTACTTTACTCCTACTCTTTTGCAGTTATCCAGCATGGGGCACCGGTGGCATAACGGCTTGCGGGCAGAACAAATATCCCTGCCGAACAGCACAATACGATGACAAAAATCGCTGCCCTCCTCCGGGGGAACAACCTTCTTCAGCGCAATTTCTATACGGTGGGGGTCCTTGTCGGCAACCAGACCGATACGGTTGGATATGCGTATCATGTGGGTATCAACAACTATGGACTCCTTGCCGTAAACATCGCCTACAATAAGATTTGCCGTCTTTCTGCCCACGCCGGGCAGGGTAATCAAGTCCTCTATATTATCCGGCACCACACCCCCAAAATTATCCCGTATCATGCCTGCCATACCGATGATGGACGAGGCCTTGTTTTTGTAAAATCCGCAGGGCTTTACTATATTTTCTATATCTTTAATATCTGCGTTGGCATAGTCGTCAAGGGTTTTGTACTTGCCGAACAATTGTGGCGTAACCAGGTTGACCCTGGCGTCCGTGCATTGTGCGGACAGCCTGACCGCTACCAACAGCTCAAATGCGTTGGAGGCGTCCAGAGAGCATTTTGCCTCCGGATACAATTCCTTAAGCACCTGAATGGCATTTAAGGTTCGTTGCTTCTTAGTCATTCTTTTCTCCCTTTATCGTGTCCCAATACCTCTTGTATGCCTGCTCGTTTTTGTTGTTGCCAAAGGTGTAATACTTTGCGTCCTTTATTCTGTCGGGCAGGTACTGCTGGCGTACCCAATGATTTGGATACTCGTGGGGATAGATATAATTCTGCCCCTTTATCTCGGCGTCCTCGCCGTCGTAATGCTTGTTTTGCAGCTGACGGGGAATGGGCCCGAAATTTCCCCTTCTGACATCTGCCAGCGCCGCATCAATAGCGGCCTCGCCGCTGTTTGACTTAGGACTGGTGGCAACCAGAATTACTGCGTCTGCCAGGGGAATACGAGCCTCAGGCAGTCCAACCATCATGGCAGAATCCACCGCCGCCTTGACAATGGGGATAATCTGCGGATTGGCAAGTCCCACATCCTCGCAGGCGCAAACCAGCAGTCTGCGGCAGGCAGAGGGCAAGTCCCCCGCGTCCAGAAGCCGTGCCAAATAATGCAGAGCCGCGTCGGGGTCCGAGCCGCGCATACTCTTTTGGTATGCTGATACTATATCGTAATGCTCCTCGCCGTCACGGTCGTACCGCATGGCCGATTTTTGCACAAGTTCGTTGACGGTATCGAGGGTGACTATCTTCTTGTTATCCACCGTAGGGGTAGCATAACAGCAATTTTCCACACAATTCAGCGCCTTGCGCACATCACCGCCGCAGCCGGTGGCAATGCGTCGCAGCACCTGACTGTCATACTCTATCTCCGTCTGACCCTCCTGCGCCAAAAAGTCGAATCCCCTCTTGACAGCAGGTTCAATGTCCTCCGGCTCTATTGCCTTAAATTCAAACACGGTAGAACGGCTGAGAATAGCGCTATAGACATAAAAATACGGATTCTCGGTGGTGGAGGCAATCAATGTAATCTTGCCGTTCTCAATATATTCCAGCAGGCTTTGCTGCTGACGCTTATTAAAATACTGAATCTCGTCCAGATACAACAAAATCCCGTTAGGGGCGGTAAATGTGTCCAGCTCGGCTACAATATCCTTTATGTCCTGGGTGGAGGCATTGGTGCCGTTCAGCCGACGGAGCGCACGCTTGGTTCTGCCGGCAATAATGGAGGCAACTGTGGTCTTGCCAACGCCTGACGGACCGTAAAAAATAAGATTGGGCACCTCGCCGTTGTCTATCATATTGTACAGAGCCTTGCCGGGAGCCAAAAGATGCTTTTGTCCCACCACCTCGTCCAGCGTTGTGGGGCGAATACGGTCTGCCAACGGATTATTCACGCTCTCCTACCTCCTTAGAAAATGCACAGCCGCAAAAATTCTGGCGGTACAAATCATATTCTCTGCTTAATTCTATACTACGCTTGTAGCCCTCTTTTTTCTTAAAATCCGAGGGAAGCCAGTTGACCGAGTACTCCTCTGCCACCTGGTAGCCCAATCTGTTGATTACCTGACTGTCCTTCAGGGGACTGATGGACAAGGTGGTACAAAAATAATCGAAGCCCTGCTCCTTTGCCATTTTTGCCGTTTTTTCCAGCCGCAGGCGGTAGCAGCGGTGACACCTGTCCCCACCCTCGGGGCAATGCTCGTAGCCCCGTGCAATATCCAAAAATTCGCTGTAATCATACTCCCCCGCCACCAACTTGACTCTGTGGGGCGTGGGCATTGCGTCAATCAATCGTTGCTGCTCCGCCAATCGCTTGTTAAACTCGGCAAGGGGCGAAATGTTGGGGTTGTAATAATACACCGTAATATCAAAAAACTGTGCCAGATACTCCAGCGTATAGCTGGAGCAGGGCGCACAGCAACTATGGAGGAGCAATGTGGGCACACGCTCCTCCAGATTATCAATCAATTTGTCCAATTCTTTTTGATAATTAATCTTGTTCATTATCAGCTGATATAATTCTTTGGATTTACCTTAGTGCCGCCCAGTATAACCTCAAAATGGCTGTGAGGGCCGGTGGAACGGCCTGTATTACCCGACTTAGCTATTTGCTGTCCTTTTTTTACCGTCTGGCCGACGGATACCAGGATTGACGAGTTATGGGCGTAGAGAGTAACAACCTTTCTGCCCTTGGCGTCGGTGCCGTGATATACCATAACATGGTAGCCATAGCCGTCGGTACGACGGGCTGTCTTGATTACAATTCCCTTTTGGACGGCAACTACCTTGCTGCCCACCGGACAGGGAAAGTCCATTCCGGCGTGCATGTGGGTGGCGCGCTGTACGCCAAAGGGTGATGATACTGCGTGATGACCTACCACCGGATAGCACATGGCTAACGCCGCATTACTGCGGGAGAACAATGCATTGTCACCGGACTGGGTAACGGACACCTGGTTGCTGCCGGTGGTATATACTGCCGTGGTAACATCCTCCGGGTCCTTGAGTCCGTTGATGAGAGCGTAAATCTCGGCGTCAACCTGCTTCATCATCTCCTCATCCTGATACATATACTCGCCGTACATCTGTGTCTTTTGGGCATATTCTGCCAAAAGGCGGTCTGCCTCGGCTCGGTCCTCTGCAATTGCAATTTTCTTTACTGCTATTTGGTTTTGCTTGGACTCAATGGAGGCCTGCTGGGCTTTGTATTCGTTCTGCTTTGATGTGAGGCTCTTGTTCTTTGCGTCAAGGGCTGCCTTCTGCTTGTTGAGGCCACTCTGCTTGTTGTTAATCTCGTCCATTTGGGTGTTGACTTTTTTCAGCAGGGCTGTATCGCTCTTGGCAACTGCCTTTATCATCTCGTATCGGCTGAAAAATTGGGATATGTCGGTACTGGTAAGCAGTGCCACCAGCACGCTGTCGTTACCGCTGATGTACATGGCCTCCAGCCGCAAGCAATATGCGTCGTATGTGGCAGAAAATTCCTCCTTCAGCTGATTGTACTGCTCCAGATTTTTGTTATATTCCAGCAACAGCTTGCCGATTTCCTGACGGAGTGTCTCGATTTGGGGTTCAAGCTCTGCCACCTTGCTCTTTGCCTGATTGACCTGGGTGTCCAGAATGGTCAGCTCCTCGTTAAGATAGCCTATCTTCTCGTCCAGGGCAGTAATATACTCCTCCGTAGCCTTTGAGGAATCGTCAAACTTAGCCAGCTTTGTTTCGCTCTCTGCCAAATGCTGCTTGAGCTCCGTCATCTGGTCAGCCAAATTTTTTTCGGCCTCCTCCTTGGTGATGACGGTGGTGGTTTCCTTTTCCTCCGACTTGGAGGTGGACTCGCCATCCATAGGCCGGGTAGTGGTAGTAGTGGCGGTTGTGGTGGTTATATCCTCATATATCTCGCCGGGCTCGCCAAATGCTACAACTCCCCCTGTCAATATTATACATAAAGAAAAAATTATCGCCAAAAATCTCTTGGTTACAGTGTTTTTTTGTTGCATCATTGCACCTGCTAACTATTTGTTACAATATATATTAACACAATTAGCCCGGTATGTAAAATGTAATTTGTGTAAAAATTATTAATTTTTTGTATCAAAAATGAGGATGCCGATGACATCCTCAAAATTGCTGTATAAAATCTAAAAATTGTCAAGAAGTGACTTGTAAAATTCGCAATAGTCGCTGCGTTCGTCGGCAGTAAATGCCATTGCCTCCCTTGGGTGACGATTCAGCTGGCCTGTGAGCATATACTGCAGGTCGTAGCCCCAAACAACGCCGGATTGCTTGAGAGGAATCATATAATTTTCTACAAAAGTCAGCAAGCTGTACAGGCTGTACTTTGGATTTTTAAGGAAGCCGAGAAGCAGCTCCATAGCGCAGTTGCCTGCTCCGCGACCCATGCCCATTGCTGTGGCATCAAGATACGATACACCGTAGGACATGGTCTCGATTGTGTTAGCAAATGCAAGATTCTGGTTGTTGTGACCGTGGAAGCCTATCTTCTTGCCGTACTCATCGGCAAACTGAAGATACTGCTTTGCCAGCTTGGCGGCATTTTCCGGATACAGGGAGCCATAGCTGTCCACCAGGTAGATTACATCCACATGGGATTGGCACAGCATTGTCAGCGCCTCCTCCACCTGGTCGGTGTTGGCCTGTGATATTGCCATAATGTTGCAGGTGGTCTCGTATCCCAGCTGATGAAAATATTCTATCATCTCAACTGCTGCCGGAATCTGATGAATGTAGCACGCCACACGAACCATATCTATGACGCTCTCACTCTTTGGCAAAAAGTCGGTCTTAAAGTCACAACGCCCAACATCTGCCATAACCGCAATTTTCATATCCGACACATTGTCCCCCACAATGGCACGAATGTCCTCCTCGTTACAAAACTTCCATTTGCCGAACTTGGATGGGTCAAACAGGGTTTTGCTGGCCTTGTAGCCAAACTCCATATAATCAACACCACTCTTGATATTGCTTTTGTATAACTCTGTTACAAATTCGTCCGTAAACTCAAAATTATTGCACAATCCTCCGTCTCTGATTGTTGCGTCCAGCACCTTGACATCGCTGCGAACGCTCATCAAATTACCTTTTCTCTCTGACATATTGTCCTCCGTTACTGATTGTTATTTTCGCTTTAGCACTTTAAAGCTTTTATGCGTTGAAACGATTATAACAAAACACGGAACAAATGTCAACAACTTTTTATTATTATACCGAACATATATTATATACATTATATATTTGTCAAAAAACAAACCCCCACTACTGTGGGGGTGTAGGAATAAGATTACTTCTTTCTCTTTCTGTTGACTGCTTCCTTGTCGGCTTTAGCCTTAGCCTCTGCCTCTGCAGCAAGCTTTGCAGGCGAGCCGCAGCACTTCTTGTACTTCAGGCCGCTGCCGCACGGACATGGGTCGTTGGGGCCCACCTTCTTCTCCTTACGAACGGTAACCTGCTTTGCGCTCTCGTCGCCGCTGGATGAGGTTGATGTAATCTTTGCAACAGCCTTGCGCTGAACATCAGCCTTGTGTCTTGGCATCAGTGTGAGCATCATTCTGGCTGTATCCTCTCTGATACAAGCGGTCATCTCGTCGAACATATCGTAGGATTCCATACGGAATGCAACTACCGGGTCACGCTGAGCGTAGGAGCGAAGGTGGATACCCCTCTTAAGGTCCTCCATAGCGTCAATGTGGTCCATCCAGTAGGTATCTACATTACGCAGCAGTACCATACGCTCGAAGTCCTGGAACATATCCTCGCCCAGCATCTCGTTCTTTTCGTCAATGCGAGCGTGAGCTCTGGCCTGGAGCATCTCGGTAGTATCCAGTACATTCAGCGAGTCAACATCTGCAAAGTCATCGTCATCACAGATGAGCCAGCTCTTGTACTTCTCTCTGAGGCCGTCAACATTCCAATCGGCCTTGTTGTCGCCGGCAAAATAGTTGGCAACAGTATCGGCAATATTGGTGTCAATCATCTTCTTGATGGTTTCGGTTAGGTCAAGACCGTCCAGCACCTGGTCTCTCTGGTCGTAAATCAGCTTACGCTGACGGTTCATAACATCGTCGTACTGCAAGGTATTCTTACGGATAGCAAAGTTCTTGCCCTCCACCTTTTGCTGTGAGGACTCGATTGTCTTTGTTACCAGCTTGCTGACAATAGGCAAATCCTCGTCGTCGGTAAGTCTGCCCATCATACGCTGCATACGGTCGCCGCCGAACAGACGCATAAGGTCATCCTCAAGTGACAGGAAGAACTGGCTGCATCCGGGGTCACCCTGACGGCCGGCACGACCGCGCAGCTGGTTGTCGATACGGCGGGCGTCGTGACGCTCCGTACCCAGAATGAACAGACCGCCTGCCTGCTTTACCTGCTCTGCCTCGTCCTTTATCTCTTCCTTAAACTTTGCCTCAAGGTCGATAAATGTCTGTCTTGCGTTGAGAATCTCTTCATCATCGGTCTCTGCAAAACCGGTAGCCTCTGCAATAAGTTCGTTGGTGAACTTCATCTTCTTCATCTGTGCCTTGGCAAGAAATTCTGCATTACCTCCAAGCATAATATCGGTACCACGGCCTGCCATGTTTGTTGCGATAGTAACGGCGCCTAATTTACCTGCCTGGGCAACAATCTCTGCTTCCTTTTCGTGGTTCTTTGCGTTGAGTACATTGTGCTCGATGCCCTCTTTTTTGAGGAGCTTGGACAGATACTCTGACTTTTCGATACTAATGGTACCAACCAGTACGGGCTGGCCCTTTTCGTGGCATTCCTTAATCTGCTTGATTACATTGCGGTACTTGCCGGCCTCGGTCTGGAAGATAACATCGGGTCTGTCCTCACGGATAAGGGGCTTGTTGGTAGGAATCTCCACTACATCCAGCTTGTAAATCTCGTCAAACTCATTTGCCTCTGTGGCAGCGGTACCTGTCATACCGGACAGCTTTTTGTACAGACGGAAGTAGTTCTGGAATGTGATGGTGGCAAGAGTCTTGCTCTCGTGCTCTACCTTAACATTTTCCTTTGCCTCAAGTGCCTGGTGAAGACCCTCGTTGTAACGACGGCCCTCCATAATACGGCCGGTGAACTCGTCAACAATCTTTACCTGGCCGTCCTTAACAACATAGTCAATGTCCCTGGTCATAACGCCGTAGGCCTTGATAGCCTGGTCGATATGGTGACGCAATGTTGTGTTGTCAATGTCCATAAGGTTCTCTACACCGAAGAACTGCTCAGCCTTCTTGATACCACTCTTGAGGAGGGTGGCTGTCTTTGCCTTTTCGTCAACTACATAGTCGCCGTCGTAATTTTCCTCAGTGTCCTGCTTGTCGTCGGTCTTTGCAACCTTGACCATCTTGAGGGTCTTGGCAAACACATTTGCCTGACGGTAAAGGTCGGTGGACTGGTCGCCCTTGCCGCTGATGATAAGGGGTGTACGAGCCTCGTCGATAAGGATTGAGTCAACCTCGTCCACGATTGCAAACACATGGCCTCTCTGTACCTTGCGCTCCTTGTAGGGAACCATATTGTCACGCAGGTAGTCAAAGCCCATCTCGTTATTTGTGCCGTAGGTGATGTCGCTGTTGTATGCCTCCTGGCGCTCGCCGTCACTCTTTTCGTGAATGATGAGGCCTACGCTGAGACCCAGGAAGCGATACAGCTTGCCCATCCACTCGGAGTCACGCTTTGCAAGGTAGTCGTTTACGGTAACGATATGTACGCCCTCGCCTGTCAGCGCATTAAGGTATGCCGGCAGAGTAGCCACAAGGGTTTTACCCTCACCGGTCTTCATCTCGGCGATACGACCCTGGTGAAGCACGATACCGCCAATCAGCTGTACATCGAAGTGACGCATACCCAGCACACGGTCCGACGCCTCGCGGCATACGGCAAAAGCATCGGGCAAAATATCATCCAGTGTCTCGCCGTTAGCAAGTCTCTCCTTAAGAATCTTGGTTTGTGATGAAAGCTCCTTGTCATCCATCTCTGCATACTTGTCAGCCAATTCATTAATCTTCTTGACTGTCTTTTGCAGCTTTTTAACCTCTTTCTTGGAGTAATCTCCGAAGATAGCGGTTACAAATTTGTTAGCCATTTATTTCACCTCATTGGAATTTTCGTTAACATACTGGTTTATCTTAACACAAATTGGACAACTTGTCAATTTATATATAATATTTTTATTATATATGAAATTAAGCAATCACCGACTTTATGCTGCCCAACGCACCGCCGCTGACAGCGTCCTCCGCCCTTTCGTCAAAGCAGAGAATCAGACCCTTCTTGCCCTTTTGTACCTGAAGAGTTACTATCTCTTCCTTATTATCGACAACCTGGCCTATATCCTGCTGCAAGGTTGCCAGGGATTCGTCCAAAAATCGGTCGTCGTCAAGCTTGCCCAACAGTTCCGCCCCCGTTGCCTCCAGGGTAAGAGTGGAGGCAAATCTCCAGGCAACATCGGCAAGGTCCTTGTTCTTTACCTTGACGGTAACGGTACCGGCATTTGCGTCGGCCATTATTACCTCCATACTCAGATTCTCAAATATGCTGACTCCCAGCTGTGCAAACTGCTCTTTGTTCTTGGCAAAATTCAGAATATACTCCAGGGTTGTGCTTTTTACATGATTTTCCAGGGTCTCCCGGTCAAATTCTGCCAGGGCCTGCTGAACATCCGCCACGGTTTTGATAATATTTTCTTCCGTCATTTTGGCACCTGAACAGCCTGCCAAGGAAAATGCAAAGCACAGGCAAAGCAACAGCGAAAATGACTTTTTTAGTATATTTTTCATGCCGACACCTCATCATAACTAATAGTCGCCGTCTCCGGCGATAACCCAATTATATAGTGTAAATACCGCCTTTTCAATAGAAAAATTAAAATTGACAAAAAAATTGCAATTCTAAACAGTATATGGTATAATACCCGTAACTATGTACCCACATATTGGGATTGTGCCGTAAAATACTGATGACACGCTGACGGCAAATAAGCCAAAGAGGAAAGAATATGAAAGAATTTTTGCACAAATATTTCGGTGCTACAAAATGGAAAAGACTCTTCGATATTGTAGCATCGTTTTTGGCGCTGATAATATTGTCGCCGCTGTTTTTGATAATATGCTGCGTAAATCTTTTTACCCCTGACTGCAAGGTATTCTTCAGTCACGAACGCCGAGGCAGAAAGGGCAAGCCCTTTACCATGTACAAGTTCCAGACTATGAAAAACAGCACGCCAAACTGCGCCACCGGAGAATTGGAAAATCCGGGCCAATATATCACCAAGGCAGGCAGAATCCTGCGCAAGACCAGTCTGGACGAGCTGCCCCAGCTGTGGAATATCCTCAAGGGGGATATGAGCTTTGTGGGCCCAAGGCCCCTCATATCCAGCGAACTGAGAGCCCACAGACTGAGGTTGGAATACGGAGTATATAGATTCAGGCCGGGACTTACCGGATGGGCACAAATCAACGGCCGCGATGATATATCTATTATGAAAAAAATGAAGCTGGACAAGGAGTACTGTGACAACTGGAGCCTGAAGCTGGATTTGATTATCCTGTGGCGCAGTATAAAGACGGTGCTGAAGCAGGAAGGCTTCCACGAAGGCAAATACCACAGAAGATAACCGAGCAATGGGGAATGTACTATGGAGAGAAATTTTATCGACGGATATACCGAATGGCAATCCAATCCTGAAATCGTAGGTGTAAACAAGCTACCTCAGCACGCAACCTTTATGCCTTACGAAAACTTTGAGCAGGCAAAGAGGGCTGACCGCTACGCATCCACAAAATGCAAGCTCCTCAACGGAAAATGGAAGTTCAAGCTGTACAAGAACTACGCATACCGTCCTACGGATTTTGCACAGCCTCTGTACGATGCCCACAACTGGGACAGCGTAATAGTACCCTGCTCCTGGCAGATGCAGGGCTATGACCAACCCCAGTACTGCAATGTGCGTTATCCCTGGGAGGGCAGCGAGGACATCTGTCCCCCCAACGCCCCTACCAAGCACAATCCGGTAGGCTGCTATCTCAAGAGAATCCATGTTAATGCCGCCACTCTACAGAAGAGAGTTGTACTCTGCTTTGAGGGTGTTGAGTCGGCATTTTACCTGTATGTCAACGGCGAACGGATAGGCTATAGCGAATCCACATTCAACCGCGCGGAATTTGACATTACCCGTCACCTGGTAGAAGGCAGCAATGTTATCGGCGTAGAGGTTTACCGCTGGTGCACCGGCAGCTGGCTGGAGTGCCAGGATATGTGGCGCCTGGGCGGTATATTCCGTGATGTATATATCTACACCACAGAAAAGGAATATATCCGCGACTTTGAGATTCACGCCGAGCCCGACGCACAGCTCCACGACGGATATATGGATGTTACCGTCAAGACCAACGGTGCCTACGAGGGTCTGAGCATAGATATGAGCGTGCTGGATAAGGAGGGCAATGTTGTGGCGCTGGACAGCCAGTACGCCACCGAGGACCATATCACCAAGATGAAGGCCATCGTTACCAATGTTAACCCCTGGAGCGCAGAAACGCCATATCTCTACACAGTTGTACTGACCCTAAAGAACAACGGCGCGCCGATAGAATATATATCTGCAAGAGTGGGCTTCAGAACTGTGGAAATCAAGGACGGCATCATCCGTATCAACGGCCGCAGAGTGGTATTTAAGGGTACCAACAGACACGAGTTTGACTGTCACACCGGCAGATATATCTCCGAGGAGGTTATGCGCCGGGATATTGAGATAATGAAACGCAACAACATCAACGCCGTACGCACCTCCCACTACCCCAACTGTCCGAGATGGTACGAGCTGTGCGACGAATACGGACTGTATGTTATCGACGAAAACAATATGGAAACCCACGGCACCGGATGGTCAACCATCATCGGCTGTCCGCAGCTGCCGGCCTCCCGTCCGGAATGGGAAAAGGCGTGTATGGAGCGTATCAAGGCGCTGTACCACCGGGACAAGAACCACAGCTGTGTGGTATGCTGGTCCTTGGGCAACGAATCCCTGGGAGGCGAAACGCCAAAGAAAATGTACAAGTGGCTAAAGGAAACCGACAGCTCTCGCTTTGTACACTTTGAATGTCACAGAGCCCCGGACGAAAAGGAGCTTAGTGATGTACAATCAAAGATGTACTATCGTCCGGAGGAGTGCGAGGAATACGCAATCTCCGGCAGGGACGGTCGTCCGTTCATTCTGTGCGAATTTACCCACGCGATGGGTAACTCCTGCGGCTCCACCGACGAATACACAACCCTGTGGGACAAATATGCCTGCCTCCAGGGCGGCTTCGTCTGGGACTGGGTTGACCAGAGCATTCTGACAACTGACCCGGAGGGTAACGAATACCTGGCTTACGGCGGTGATTTCGGCGAAAATCCTCATGACGGCCACTTTTGCGGCAACGGTCTGCTGTTCGGCGACCGAAGCGAAACGCCAAAGCTGACGGAAATCAAAAGACTGTACCAAAATGTCGATTTTAAAGCCATTGACGCCGAGCGCGGCATAATCGAAGTATGGAACAAAAACCTGTTCACCAACCTGAACAGATACGAGCTGTACTGGTGCCAGTGCAGCGACAAGGGCATTTTCCGTGAGGGCACAACCACCGTTGACCTTCCCCCGCAGGAAAAGGACACCATCGACCTGGAGCTGGGCAAGGTTGCCAACGACGAATGCTACCTAAACCTGGAGTTGAGAGAAAAAGAGGATACCCCATGGTGTCAGGCAGGTCATATTGCGGCAAAGGCACAGTTTGTAATCAACGAGTTTGAGAATGTGTATGACGAGCTGGCAGAGGACCAGACCCTGTTGGTTGACGACACCTACGGCTCATTGCGTATCATCAGCGACGACACCATCATCCGTTTTGAGCGCAGAGAACGCAACCAGCTGTATTCCATCAGAGTAGGCGACCAGGAGCTGTTGTCAAAGCCGATGAGGCTCAATTTCTGGCGCGCTCTTACCGACAACGACAGGGGCAACCGTGCGGGAAGCCGACTGGGCTGCTGGCGTGATGCCGGCAATACTCCCGGCATATTCAACAACACAAAATGGAGAATAGAGAACTACCAGATTTTGGACAACGGCAAAAAGGTGGTAGTAACAGGGGGCGCCACAGTATGCACCCAGCCTGTATCCAAGGCAATAGTTATCTACACCATCACATCAAAGGGTATGGAGATTGACCTGCAGTTCATTCCGGACCCGGCTCTGCCCGAAATTCCGGAAATCAGCGTGCTGTTTGAGCTGCCGCCCGATTTTGAAAATGTAACATATCTCGGCGCCGGCCCTGACGAAAACTACATTGACCGTTGCAACTCTGCGGACATCGGTCTGTACTCCACCACCGTAAACGATATGTGGGTAAATTACCTAAAGCCCCAGGAGTGCGGCAACCGTACCGGGGTGAGGTACGCTACCATTGTGGGCGACAAAAAGGTGTTCAGCCTGATTGCCGAGCCTGTTATGGAGCTTAATGTGTGCCACTATCTGCCCAATGAGGTAGAAAACGCATGGCACCAAAAGGACCTTAAGGCCTACGACAAGACAGTTGTACGCTGCATCGCCCGTCAGCAGGGCGTGGGCGGATACGACAGCTGGGACGCTCATTGTAACGAAAAGTACAAAAACAAGACCGACAAAACCTACAGACTGAAGTTCCAAATCAGATTTTAATAATGCTTGACAAAAATTATCAATAGTATTATATTGTCATTTAGTACAAATGAGAGAGGTATAGATTATCATGTCACTTAAAGAAATTGCTGTTAGTGTAGCAGTAAAATCAGCAGTTAAGTACGCACGCAAAGACTTTGACCGCAATATGCCAAAGATTCTTAAGCTGGTAGAGACCGCCGATGTAAAAAAGGTTAATCGCTCTACATACGCAGGTCTGCACAAGGTAATGGATGACCCTGACAACAACTGGATGAGATACATCCGCGACCTGGTTTGCAACACAGACGAGCATGTAATCGAAAAGATGATTCCCCCGCTGCTCAACATAGCCATCAACAGCTACGACAAGCGTATGGAAAATATAGAAAAATACGGATGCAATATACCATGGGCTATTCTGATGGACCCAACCGCAGCCTGCAACCTAAAGTGCACCGGCTGTTGGGCGGCAGAGTACGGTCACACCAGCAGCCTGTCCTACGATGACCTGAACAGAATCATCACCCAGGGCAAGGCACTGGGCACATATATGTACCTGTACACAGGCGGCGAGCCCACCATACGCCGCGAGGACCTTATGCGTCTGTGCCGTGAGCACAGCGACTGCGCATTCCTCAGCTTTACCAACGGCACATTGATTGACGACAGCTTTGCTGACGAAATCAGGGAGGTAGGCAACTTCTACCCTGCATTCAGCATCGAGGGCTATGAGGCAGAAAATGACTTCCGCCGTGGCGAAGGCACCTTCAAGCGCTGTACCGCCGCAATGAAGAGGCTCAAGGACAGGGGCGTACCCTTTGGCGCATCCCTGTGCTATACCAGCAAAAACACAGATGTGCTGGCTTCCGACGAGTATATGGATTGGCTTATCGAACAGGGCGTCAAGTTTGCCTGGTTCTTTACCTACATGCCCACCGGCAACGGAGCTGTAACCGACCTTATGGTTAGCCCCGACCAGCGTGCCCTGATGTACAAAAAGATGCACGAATGGCGCAAGACAAAGCCTATTTTCGCTCTGGATTTCTGGAACGACGGCGAGTATGTACAGGGCTGTATCGCAGGCGGACGCCACTACTTCCACATCAACAGCAACGGTGACTGCGAGCCATGCGCATTCGTACACTACAGTAATGTTAATATTAAGGAAGTTTCCGTTCTTGAGGCTTTGCAGAGTCCACTCTTTATGGCATACAAGAAGAATCAGCCCTTCAACAACAATATGCTGCGCCCATGCCCTGTGCTGGATAACCCCGGCGCTATCAGCAAGATGGTAAAGGAAACCGGCGCACACTCCACAGAAATGCAGCATCCCGAGTCAGCTAACGAGCTGTTCGACAAGACAATCGCAGCTGCTAAGGCATGGAAGGTAAAGGCCGATGAACTGTTTGACCGTGACGAGTACATAGCAAAGCATGTTAAGGACGAGAATATGTACAATTACGAAAAGGACGACAGTGAAAGAGAATTTGACGAATTCCAAAAGACTGAATAACAAACGAAATATATATACCGAGGGGGGCATATCGTATGATATGCCCTTTAAGGGCGTTAGTTAAAGGAGTGACAATATGAACACTACCCTACTGATAGTAATGGTTGTGCTGGTGGTATTCTCTGCATTTTTCAGCTCGGCAGAAACTGCCTTCAGCTCTCTCAACAAGGTAAAGCTAAAATCAATGGAGTCCGACGACTCGCCAAAAAATGAAAAGCGTATTGCCAACACCCTGAGCCTGGCAGACAACTACGACATAGTGCTGTCCACAATCCTAATCGGCAACAACATAGTCAATATTGCCTCCACCTCCATTGCCACCCTGTTTTTTACCGGTCTGTTGGGGGACAACAGCGACCTGGGCGCCACCGTATCCACTATTGTAATGACGGTGGTGGTACTGATTTTCGGCGAGGTGACGCCAAAAACCGTTGCCAAGGAAAAGGCAGAAGAATACGCCCTGCTGATTACCCCGATACTAAAGCTGTTTGTCATCATATTCTACCCCCTCAATATGATGTTCCGTGGATGGAAAATGCTCCTCAACAAGATATTCGGTCTTGGCAAGGCAGACACCGTAACAGAAGAGGAGCTGAAAACATATGTTACCGAGGCTCATACCGGCGGCGAAATTGACGAAAACGAAAAAGAGCTGATTCGCTCCTCCATTGAGTTTGACGATGTTATGGTGGACGACATACTCACCCCGAGGATAGAAGTAACCGCAGTAGAAAAATATGACAAGCTGTCGGATATAGAAAAGGTGTTCAAGGAATGCCGTTACTCCCGACTGCCCGTATATATCGGCGATATTGACCACATAGTGGGCGTAATCCACCATCGGGACTTTGAGGACATACGCCAAAGAGGACTGAAGTCCCTGCGCACAATCCTAAAGCCGGTGCCCACCGTCAGCCCTGACACAAAAATATCCAAGGCCCTGCGTATATTCCAAAAAAACAAAACCCACCTTGCAGTTGTTGTTGACGAGTTCGGCGGCACGGAGGGTATTGTTACTCTGGAGGATATACTGGAGGAGCTGGTTGGCGAAATATGGGACGAGCACGATGAGGTACAAATTGACATTCAGCAAATCGACAGCCGTCAGTACATTGTGGACGGACTGGCGTCAATCGACAAGCTGGTAGAATACTTTGACCTGCCTGCCGCCGAGGATGTTACCACCGTCAACGGCTGGGTAATGGCCCACACCGACAAAATACCCGAGGCAGGCGACAGCTTTGAGTGTGACGGAGTCAATGTTACGGTAGAAAGCACCGAGGGTATGCGTGCCGACAAAATAAGAATCACCCTGCTGCCTACGGAGGAGGAAGAAGAAAATGTTTAACTTTTTTAAGCGAGGAAAAATTGAGTACATCATAGCCGGTCTGGGTAATCCCGGCTCAAAATATGCAAAAACCAGGCATAATGTAGGCTTTATGGCGATGGATATGCTGGCAAAAGAGAACGGCTTTGAGTTCAAAAAGATAAAATTCAACTCCCAAATTGCCGACGAGTACATCGGCAGCAAGCGTTGTCTGCTGATGAAGCCGCAGACTATGATGAACAACAGCGGCGAGGCAATATACCAAGCCGCCGAGTATTATAATATTCCCGACGAAAACATAGTAATAATATATGACGACATCAGCCTGGATGTGGGGGCAACCCGTATCCGCCGCAAGGGCAGCGCAGGAGGACACAACGGTATCAAGAGCATCATATCCTGCATAGGCTCCGAGGATTTTCCCAGAGTAAAAATCGGCGTAGGCAAAAAGCCCAACGCAAAATACGACCTGGCTCGCTGGGTGCTGGGAGAATTTCCCGCCGAACAGACGGATTCCCTGCAGTCTGCGCTGGCTAACGCTATCGACGCCGCACGGCTGATAGTCAATAACCAAATTGACAAAGCAATGAACCAATACAACTCATAGGTGGAATATGACCTGTTACTCTAAAGTATTACAAAAAAATTCTGAATTTTCTGCCCTGAGCAATGCCGTGGCCGGAGCTGACGGCCCTGTGGGGGCAGTGGGTCTGCACGACATAAACAAGGTGCATATTATTCACTCCCTGTCCCAAACTCTGGGCAAAAAAGCAATCATCATAACTCCCGACGAGGCAAGCGCCGTAGGTATGTACGAAAACCTGAGCCAAATGCAGGAGGGGGTACTGCTGTACCCAAAGCGCGAATTCACCTTTCTTGAGGTGGAGGGAATCAGCCGCGAATACGAGCATCTGCGACTGGGAGTGTTACAAAAAATTATTGAGGGCAGCTACACGGCGGTAGTTGCCTCTGTTGCCGCTGCAACCCAGATGACAATGCCGCCGCAGGCCCTGACCGGGCGCACATTCACCATATCCACCGGCGACGAAATCAGCATTGACCACACCGTGGACAGACTGATTAAGGCAGGCTATTCCCGATTTGACCAGGTTGACGGCACCAGCCAGTTTTCCGTGCGGGGCGGATTGATAGACATATATCCCCCAGGCGCCGACGAGCCTGTTCGTATCGAGCTGTGGGGGGACACCGTGGACAGCATTGCCACCTTTGACATAGCAACCCAGCGCCGTACCGATGTGGTGGACAGCATAAAAATCATACCTGCCACCGAGGTGCTGTTTGACACCAAGGAGCAGCAGGCAAAGCTGATTGACCGACTGGCGTCATCCCTGACAGGCAAGGCCGCCAAGGCCAGGGAGCGACTGTATGCCGACAGCGATAAGCTGAAGCAGGGGCTGTCCCTCCACTGCAACGACAAGTACCTGCCCCTGGCGTACCAGTCCCGTGGCCTGTTTGACTATTCCGAGGGGCTGTTGATTGTGTGCGAGAGCGCAAAAACCAAGGACCGCCTCCAAAATCAGGTCAAGCTGATGAACGAAGAACTGAAATGGATGCTCAAGGACGGTGTTCTGTGCAAGGGTATCCACAAGTTTCAACTGGATTTTGACGACCTGTGCAGGGAGTACGAGGCCGGCAACGCAATATATCTGGACAGCCTGCCAAGGGGCAGCTTTGACACCCCTGTCAGGCATCTGGCCAATTTTAAGTGTCGCAGTCTGAACATCTGGAGTGGCACATTATCCCAGCTAAAGGAAGAGCTTTTTCCCTTGCTGAAAACAAATTATGCCGTAGCAATTATGGCAGGAACATCAAGAGCCGCCAAGGCCCTGGCATACGATATTAACGAGATGGGCTACAATGCTGCCTACTGCGAAAAACCGCCGCAGGAATTTCCTCGGGGTTCAGTAACGGTGCTGACCGGCACAATGTCTGCGGGATTTCAGCTAAGTGACGAAAAATTTGCGCTAATGACTCTGCCAAGAGCCAACCAAAGCAAAAGGAAGCACAAAAAATCCGGCTCAAAGGACGCTATCCACTCCCTGGACGAACTGGTTGTCGGGGACTACATTGTGCACAATGTGCACGGAATCGGCATCTTTGAGGGCATACACCAGCTGGACATCAAGGATGTACGCAAGGACTACATCAAGATAGGCTACGCAAAGGGCGACACTCTTTATGTGCCTGTTACTCAACTGGATTTGGTATCAAAATACATTGGCCCCAGAGAGGACTCAAAGGTAAAGATTACTCGTCTGGGCAGCGGCGAATGGTCACGGGCAAAAGCAAAGGCGTACGCCTCCGTTCAGGATATGGCAAAGGAGCTGATAGCTCTGTATGCCAAGCGAATGAGTACCCCCGGCTACCAATTTTCCCCGGATACGGATATGCAAAGGGATTTTGAACTGCGTTTTGAGTACGAAGAAACCGAGGACCAGCTGCGCTGTATAGACGAAATCAAGGGCGATATGGAGCGCTCTGCCCCCATGGACAGACTACTGTGCGGAGATGTGGGATTTGGCAAAACCGAAGTGGCGATGCGTGCCTGCTTTAAGTGTATCGGTGACGGCAAGCAATGCGCCATACTTGTGCCCACCACCGTACTGGCCATGCAACACTACCAAACGGCAAAAAAAAGAATGGAGCCGTTCCCTGTCAGGGTGGGAATGCTGTCCCGATTCGTCTCCCCCACCAAGCAAAAAGAGATACTGTCGGACCTGGCTGACGGCAAAATCGACCTGATAATCGGCACTCACCGAATTTTCAGCAAGGACATAAAATTCAAGAACCTGGGTATGCTGGTTGTGGACGAGGAGCAACGCTTTGGCGTGGCTCAAAAAGAAAAATTGAAAGAAAAATTCCCTTATGTAGATGTGCTGACTCTGTCGGCGACTCCAATCCCCCGCACCCTCAATATGGCTATGAGTGGCATCAGGGATATGTCCCTGCTTGAGGAGGCTCCCGGCGACCGTCAGCCTGTACAAACCTATGTGATGGAATATGACTTCGGCATACTCACCGAGGCTATGGAAAAGGAGCTGTCCCGAGGCGGCCAGTGCTACTATCTGCACAACAATATCGACACCATAGACCACATAGCCGTCCAAATAAAAAAGGCACTTCCCGATGCCACCGTAGGTGTTGCCCACGGCAAAATGACCGAGGAGCAGCTGAGTGATGTGTGGCAAAAGCTGCTAACCGGCGAAATAGACATACTGGTATGCACCACCATCATAGAAACCGGCGTAGATGTGTCCAATGTCAACACCCTGATAATAGAGAATGCCGACCGTATGGGACTGGCCCAGCTGCACCAAATCCGCGGCAGAGTGGGCAGGTCGTCACGCCGGGGATATGCGTACCTCACCTTTACACGCAGCAAGGAGTTGAGCGAGATTGCCACCAAGCGACTGGAGGCAATACGAGAGTACACCGAGTTCGGCTCGGGATTCAAAATTGCAATGCGTGACCTGGAAATCCGCGGCGCAGGCTCACTGCTGGGCAACAAACAGCACGGCCACATGGAGGCAGTGGGATACGATATGTATCTAAAATTGCTGGAGGAGGCTGTGGCAGAAGAA
The DNA here is from genome assembly GCA_029225565.1 of Eubacteriales bacterium. Taxonomy (GTDB): domain Bacteria; phylum Bacillota; class Clostridia; order Oscillospirales; family Acutalibacteraceae; genus Eubacterium_R. The sequence goes on along the minus strand of JAQXWS010000041.1, from coordinate 27,682 downwards.
AAGGGCGAAACCGTCCATACCGAAAAGGAGCGAGAGTGCCTAATCGACCTGCCGATAGACGCCAGCATTCCCGCCGAGTATATTGTGTCCACAAAGCAGCGGCTGGCAATGTACAAGGTTATCGCAAACATAAAGAACGACAACGACGCCAACGATGTATTTGACGAGCTTACCGACAGATTCGGTATGCCTCCGGCAGAGGTATATGGTCTTGTGGAGGTGGCGTTGCTGCGTAACCGTGCCCAGGCGCTGGGAATATACGAAATAAAGCAAAAGGGCACCGGAGTACACTTTTATCTGGACGATGTAAAGGTGGAATATCTGGTGGCGCTCAACAGCAAAATGCGTGGCAGAGCCACATTTTCGTCAGGAAAAAAGCCCTATATCGCAGTTGTGGTGTCCGGAGAGACTCCCCTTGATACCGTGCGCGACACCCTAAAAATATTAGAAAATTCAATAAATGAATAAAAAACAGCACCTTGGTTAATAATGTAACCGAGGTGTTATTTATGTCCACAGCAAAATCAAATAATAACGAAAAGAAAAACATAAAGGCTCTGTTCTCCGTAATCTGCCTGTGTATTATTGCCCTGGGTATGATAGTATATTTTTCTACCAACGACCACAGCAAAGAGGACACGGTAAACAAAAATACTACCCTGGTGCAGACCACCGAGGCAAATCGGGCGGTAACAGTAACCGAAACAACAAAACAAACCACAACAAAAAAGAAAAAGCAAACCACAACCCAGCCATCCACAATGGAACAGAACGAAAACAATACCCCCTACCACAGCTACTACACATACCCCCTGACTGAGTCCGTATCCCGCGGCTACAGCGAGGAGCTGACCTATGACCGAATTATGGGGGATTACCGTGCCCACGCCGCAGTTGATTTTAGCGGAACAGAGGGCGACACGGTGCAGGCCATGAACGACGGTCTTGTTACCGGCGTATATACAGACAATCTGTATGGCCAGGTGGTACAGATTGACCACGGCGGCAGACTAATCGCAATCTATTGCGGACTGGACAGCGTCAGTGTTAAATCCGGCAGGTATGTGTCCATCGGTGACAAAATCGGCACTCTTGGCAAGGTACCCTGCGAGTCCAACCAAGGGGCTCACCTGCACCTGGTAACAAAATTGGACGGCAAGGTTGTCAATCCGCTGAATGTAATGAACAAAACAGAATAAACTTGCAAAAAGGGGATGTAAAAAAAGCGCAGACCGCATAAAACAATATAAATCAAGGGGTTCCTGCAGGACAGATACCTGTAAGAACCCCTAAAACAATGAGAAAACAAAGTTGTTTAAAAATTTGAGTTTTATGCTACGAACAAATCTCGCCACTCGACGTACCTTTGTACGCCTTCGGGCAAACAAAAACAAGCCTGAAGCCTTGTTTTTGCTCGATTTGTCCGTTCTGCATCTTTTTTCCTATCCCCCTAAAAAGGGGCTGTAAAAACTTTCAGTTTTTTTACAGCCCCTTTTTTGACATATACTAATTTGTTATGCAATTTGTGGTGATGTAGGTTACTCCCAGGTCAATGCACTTTTTCATAACGTCCGGGTCGTCGATTGTCCATGCGCCCAGCTCCAGCTTGCTTTCCTGGCACTTTTTGATAATCGCTGCGTCGTCTTCAAAATTCTTTTCCTCAGCAGCGTTAAAGTCGATACCGCAGCTGCCCAAATCCTTGGCGAAAATTATATCGTCCACGGTAATCTCATGAACCAGATAAAACATCTGGTCAGCAGACAGCTTGCGCATAGCCTCCAGCGCCTCTCTGTGGAAGGAGATATACACCACCTTGCAGTCGTGCTTGTCTGTCAAGGCAACAATCTCGTCGTAATGCTCCGTATTGTTTTTGCCCTTCAGCTCAATTACTGCGGTCATATTATACTGCTCGCAAATCTCCAGGTATTTGTCCAGCGTACAAATCTTAAGTTCCTTGTAATTCTCGATATTGTTGCCGTTGTCGGTATTGTCCTTCAGCAGCTTGTCAAATGTGGTTTTTTCAACAAACCGAGCGCTATCCATCATACGGTAGGTATTGGAGTCGTGCTGTACAACCCACACTCCGTCCTTGGTACGGTATGTATCGCACTCGGCGCCCCAATAGCCTGCCTGACCGGCAAACTCAAAGGCAGGGGCGGTATTCTCCGGCGCCTTGGCACGAAAGCCGCGATGAGCAATCAAGTGAACATCCTCGGTCATAATTTTGTGTGCGGATACGATATTGTAATCCACGGTCTTGCAGTACCAATTCAGCACGCCGATGCCGGTGCAAAGGGTGGCTGCCAGCAAAAAACCCACTATGCTCAGCACTATCACCAATATTTTCTTTTTCTTTGACCACTTCTTTTTGCTTACTACTGTATCACTCATGATTATCCTCCTGCGTTTCGGTCTTGGTAATAATAAATTTGTTTTCTGTATTCCAGCTACCCACAACGCCCATACTGCGCATGCCTATGGCAAAATGCAGCTTTGCGATGCCAAAATCCACCGACATATCGCTGTAGGGCTCTTTTACCGAGCCGCTGACAACACCGTCCTCGTACTTAAAATCCACGGGCCTGCGATTGACAGCGGAGGGTGCTTTCTCCACCAGCTGCATGGCATATACAATATCGTCAGGCAGCTTTTCGTCACAGACGCTGAACATAAGCTGGTACGGCTTATTCTTTTTGTGGGTGGCGTTATACATGGTTTTTTCCAACAGGCTGAGGCTGTCCTTGACATAACCGATGGTGATGACGGCATACAGTCGCTGTTCGTTGGGAATATTGACCATCTGGTACACCTTGTTCTCATTGTAGGTGCCGGACACCCAGCATGTGCCCAGGCCGTGGTACACACATTGCAGCACAATACTCTCCCCAAAATACCCACAGCTTTCCCTTGCCTTTTGGGTATTATCGCCGCATACGGCTATCATACTGAACTTGCCCCCAAATATGCGAAAGGCGGGTGTGCCGTCCTCAACGAACTTAAAATTAAGTCCGCTTTCCTCATTGACGGCGTCCACCATACGGCGGATAACATCCATTACCTCCGGCTCCAGGGGTTTGTTGCGATAGGTGCGGCGGCTGCGACGCATATCAATCGCCTTTATATACTCCGAGTTGGTCATACACACAGTCCTCTGCCATTTGATAAGTGTATTATACCATTGCCGCAAATAAAAGTATAGACAAAAATTGTGAACAACTGCTCAATATCTTATATCCACATCATATTTTTTCATCCACGCATATATCTGCACAATATATGCCAGCACCTGGGGACCCCGCATCAGCTGACCGTACCATGGCTCGGACAGGGTATCGGGATTGTCAATCAGGTCCTTTACCGACTGAGGATTCACCATATCCCACAGGGGGCTGGCTTTGTCCTCAAGAACAGCGGCCGCCATATTCCTGACGCATTGTAGGTAAACCGGGTTGTGGGTTTTTGGGTATGGGCTCTTTTTTCGCCATGTGATTATTTCCGGCAATTGGTTTTCAAAGGCCTTGCGCAGTATTCCCTTTTCCCGATTATTGTAGGACTTGATTGCCCAGGGCATATTGTAGGCATACTCCACAATACGATAGTCACAAAACGGCACCCGCACCTCCAACGATGACTCCATGCTCATCACATCCTTGCGTACCAACAGCGTTTGCATAAACCAGTTCAGATTCAGAACAAACATTTCTCTCATTCGTTTCTCCAACGGAGTGTCGGTATCAAGACTGCTGACTGCGGCTACGGTGTCCAGATATGCGCTATGTGCATACTCCTCTCCCTCCGGCAAAAATCCGTCCCTAAGCAATCCTCGGCGCACATTTGTTGTGCGTGACCATGGGAAGGTCTCCTCAAACAGTATCTCCTCCCTATGATACCAGGGGTAACCGCCAAAGATTTCGTCTGCACATTCGCCGCTGAGGGCAACGGTGTAATTGCGCTTAACCTCCTTGCAAAACAGCAGCAGACTGCTGTCCACATCAGCAAAGCCCGGTGTATTGCGTGCCAGGGCAGAATCTATCAGCGCGTCTGCCACGGCGCTGTTGGACAGCACCACATTGTGATGGTCCGAGCCGATATAGTCGGCAATAAGGTTGATATAGTCCGAGTCCTTATTGGGCTGGAACACGCTGGAGGTAAAATACTTGTCATTGTCCACATAATCCACCGAATATGTGTTTAGCCTCTCTCCCCGGTCGGCAAAATAGTCCGACGCCACCTTGGATATTATGGAGCTGTCCAACCCACCACTCAAAAATGTGCACACCGGCACATCACTAACCAGCTGGCGGGTGATTGCGTCCGTAACAAGGCAGTGAGTATGCTCCTGAGCCTGAACACAGTTGTCGGTAAACTCCCTTGCCGTCAGCTCCCAGTACCTGTCGGTTTTTATCCTGCCGTGGGAATAGTACAGGTATGACGCAGGCGGAAGCTCCATAATGTCCCTGAACACGGTTTTGCCTATGGTGCCGGCAGGCCCCAGCATAAATATCTCGTTGAGCCCCTGCCTGTCGCACACCGGCTCCACTCCGTCCACATACAGCAAGCTCTCAATACGGGAGGCAAAACTGAATTTTTTACCGGCGGCAGAATAATACAGCGGCTTGACGCCAATTCTGTCCCGACACAAAAACAGTTCCTTGTCCTGCGTATCATATATGGCATAGGCGAATATGCCGTTGAGCCTCTTGGCGCTCTCCTCACGCCAAAAATGAAAGGCCTTCAGCACTACCTCGGTGTCGCACCGGGTATCAAATATATATCCCAGCTCCATCAGCTCTCGGCGCACCTCGTCGGTATTGTACAGCTCGCCGTTATAGACTATCACGTACTTGCCAAAGGCCATTGGCTGTGCGCCGTTTACGGGGTCAATAACCGACAACCGCCGATGAATCAGAGCCACATCACGGTCGATATACTCCCCTCTTGCGTCCGGTCCGCGGGAGCGCAGGGAATTGCTGATTCGCCACACGGTCTCCCTTTCGCCCCTTAGGTCAATGCTGTCACTAAGTATTCCTGCAATACCACACATAAAAATCACCTCATTCATATATTATGCAACGCAACTGATATTGCAGAAAAAATTTCAAAAAACCCTTGACTATGCAAAAAACTTATGATATATTATTAAGGCATTGGAGAGATGCTGGTGTAGCTCAGTTGGTAGAGCAGCTGATTTGTAATCAGCAGGTCAGGGGTTCAAGTCCGTTCACCAGCTCCAAGTAAATGGAAGAGTTCCCGAGTGGCCAAAGGGATCAGACTGTAAATCTGACGTCAACGACTTCGGTGGTTCGAATCCACCCTCTTCCACCAAATAAAAGGCAATCACTTTCGTGGGTGCTTTTTGTTTTTTCTATTTGAATTCTAAAATTGGTGGATTCGAACCACAAATCTATAAATGCGACGGCTTGCGTAAGCAAGCGAACTCTCGAGCGAAGCTCGAGTCCACCCTCTTCCACCAAATAAACCGAGTAGGCTTTTGTCTGCTCGGTTTATTTCTTTTGGCTCTATGTCAAATGTTGGGGTAAAGGGGTGCGGGTCTTATTTTACCACTACGGACTTGTAGCCACTCCAGGAGGAGTACGCTGTTTTGCCGTTCTGCACCTTATAGGCGCGCACCTTTACATAATACCTCTTACCTGAAGTCAGGCTGCCGATGGTCTTGGATACCGATGATGCGCCGGACACCTTGACTGTCTTGTAGGAAGAAAATGAGCTGTACCTGCTGTATTTGATTTGGTAACCGGATGCGGCGCTCACCTTTTTGTAGGTAACGCGCAGAGCCTTTGTTTTTGCCGCCAGGGAAACGCTGCCGGGTACAGACAGCTTTTTCTTGGCTGTGTAGTAATCCTTATAAATCTTGCCGCATTTGGTACAGGTAAACTTTGTGTATCCCCGGGCAACATAAGTCGGTGCAATCACCGTCTTTTTGTAGCTATGATTCTTTGTAACGGTTACGGGAATCTTTACTGTGGTGCCCAGAGCCTTTACGCCGATATTGGTGTTGCCCTTGGCAACGCCCCGCAGATAGCTGCCCTCAATCTTGGCAATGGAGGTGTTGTAGCTGGATGCGGAGGTTGGAGTGGCATATACCGTCATATCCCTGTTCCATCCGCCGGAGGTTGTTATCTTCATTTTTGCAGACGGAAGAGTACGCTTTTCTACCGCCTCAACATTGGCAACGCTCTGGGAAAGAATAGTTTTGCCGGTGATAAAGCCGGAGTACAGCCTGACCGTCTTTTTTGTGCTGCTGTTGTTGGCTGTGGTGGATTTGCTACTGTTTACCGTGTCGGAGAACAGCTCCACCCAGTAGTGACAGCCGTTATATACCACATGACCTATTGCCATGGCATTGAATTTGCTGCTCAGCATATTGCGGCGGTGACCCTGGCCGGCATAGTCTTCGTCGTCCTCGCGCCACGCGTCATTTACCTGCTTTGCGGTGTTCATAAGATTTGAGGTGCCGCAGGCAATATTTTCGCCAATGACCATCCAATTATATTCTTCGCCTATCTCGCCTTTTTCGTAAATATCGCTCCAGGAGGTGTTGTTGGGTCTGGTATGGGAGTAGTACAGCGCAATCTCTGCGGCACGCTGGATTGCAATCTTTTCCAGCGCGTAGTCGTACTTTAGGGCGGACAGATTTTTGCATCTGTGCTTTGTGCCGTCCTTGTTCCAGTACCAGGCGTCGGTGGAGGAGGTACGCATACTGTTTACTAAAGCGAGAACCTTGCGTCCCTCTGTTTGGTTGTATGTGCCGTACAATGATACCTTGTAATTGGTGGCCGCGTCGGCTGTTGTGGGGATTGCCCAGCAGGTGACCAGCATCATCATTGCCAGCATAACACTAAATATCCTTTTCATACCATCATCTCCTTGCTATATTATATTATAATTATACCATTATTTTACCCGTTTTGCAAGTTTTTGCAAGACCGGGGGGCAGCCATCTTCGCCCCCCCTTGTGCAAAGGGGTGCCGTAATCGGCTTAGGAGATTATTATTCGTTTTGGTATTTTTCTGCCTGGAGGCGGAACATATATGCGTATGTGCCGTCCTTTTCCATCAATTGACTGTGACTGCCCTCCTCGATAATCTCGCCGTTTTCCATAACAAATATACGGTCGGCGTTGACTGTGGTGGACAGACGGTGGGAAATGAATATTACCGTCTTGTTTTGGGCGGCCTCTATCATTGCCCGATTGAGATTGTATTCTGCCACAGGGTCAAGATTGGCAGACGGCTCGTCCAAAATAATATAAGGACAGTTTTTGTAAAACGCTCGTGCGATAGCCACCTTTTGGCTTTCTCCGCCGGACATCATTACGCCGTCGTCATCGAATTCTCGCAGCAGGACGGTGTCCGGCCCGTTGGGCAACTCCTTGGTATATCCGCTGTGGCGCAGAGCGTTGGTTACAGCCTTGTTGTCATATTTTGTGTCCATTGCAACATTTTCGCCCAGAGTGGCGGCAAAAATCTGAAAATCCTGAAACACGGCGGCAAACCTGTCCCTGTGTGATTTTACCGTCACATCGCGAATATCACAGCCGTCAACGGTGATACTGCCGTCGGTAACATCATACAGTCGCAAAAGCAGATTGGTCAGCGTGGTTTTGCCGGCTCCGTTATAGCCCACCAAGGCAATTTTTTCTCTTGGGTGGAGGGTCATATTGATATTCTTCAGGGTCGGAGAGTCGTTGCCGGGATAGGTAAAGGACACATTGTTAAGCTTTATTTCCTTTGGCTCGGTGAGGACGGCTGTGGCGTCGCCGTCATTTATTTTTTTATCCCTGGACAGGAACTCCCGATATTTTTCTATCAGTCTGGCACGCTCTGAAAAGGTGCGAACCACGCCCACCGTCAAAAAGGAGAACGATGTGGCAATCTGGAATGCGCCGTTAAATGTGGCAACAAAATCACCCGGTGACAGAGTGCCCTTTTGCAGCACGCAGTAGCCCAGATACAGCGGCAGTAACAGCATAAATCCCACTACCTGGACGCCCAATTCCTGAAAGAAGTAGATAAAATCAATCTTGCCAACATATTTCTTTTGGTTGCGGATTACATCGTCAGCGGCCTGATTGTATCTTTTCATCAGCAGGGGGCGGATGTCGTTCATCCTAATCTCCTTTGCGTAATCCTGGAGGTAGAATATTCGTGCAAAGTAGTCGGCGCGGCGGTGGAGTCGGTTGTTATCGATTTGGCGCTGTGCCTGCAGCTTGCCTATCACATTGCTGATGGGAGTAAAGATGACCACAATTCCCCCAACAATAGCCAGGCATATCGGGTCTATGGTCAGTATGATGGAGCATATTGTAATCAGCGATATAAGCTCGCCCACATACTGCTGTACCATACCCAGCACCCCGGTAATTCCTCCGGCAGATGCCTCGATAACTAAAATAAAGTTGTTGTAAAAGTCCGGATTGTCATAGTTTTCCAAATCCAGGGACTTTGCTTTTTTGTACAAAAGACGGGACAAGCCCTTGTCCACCTTTTCTTTTTCTTTAGCAAAAAAGAATTCTCGGTATATTCCGTTGAGCACCTGGGCGGCAATCAGCACAATGGCAATGATGATAACGGCATACAGTATTTTGCGTCTGTCGTCACCTGATGCCACAATGTCTATTACATACTTTACACCCAGTACGGATATAATCCTGGTGGGCAGTCTGTTGATTGCTCCCCAGAAGCACTCGCCCAGTACCAGCCACGGTGAAATACGAAACATAATGCCCAAGAAGTATATTATGTTGCTAAAGGTGGAGTGCTTGCCTCTGATGTCGGGGCCCTTGGTACGCTTACTCATTCTCCGTCGCCTCCCCTCTGTTGTAGGAGCTTGCTTGCAGAGTGAACATATTGCAGTATTCCCCTGCCATATCCATCAGTTCTTGGTGGGAGCCGCTTTCGGTGACGGTGCCGCCGTCCAGCACAAATATTTTGTCGCTGAGTACGGCAGATGACAGACGATGCGAAATATATACCACCGTTTTGTTTTGGGTTGCTTTTACCAAATTTTCGTACATATTGTATTCTGCAATTGGGTCCAGAGCAGAGGACGGCTCGTCCAGTATGGCTATATCGAACCGGCGGGCAAACATACGGGCAACGGCGGTCTTTTGTGCCTCGCCGCCGGACAGGCCCGCCCCGTTATCGTCGAATTCCCTGGTAAGCACCGTGTCTGCTCCCCGGGGCAGTGTCTGTATTTTTTCCCACACACCTGCCTGCTCCAAAGCCTGCCGAGCCAGGGGCGCCTCGTCATCCCCACACTCGTGGCACAGCACATTTTCGTTAACAGACAGAGCAAAGGTGCGATAATCCTGGAATACCGTGGCGAATTTTTTGCGATATTGCTCCACATTGTACTCCTTGATGTTGACGCCGTTGTACAATATCTCTCCCTCATCGGGGTCATAGAATCTCAGCAGCAGCTTGACCAATGTGGTTTTTCCGGCGCCGTTGATACCAACCAGCGCCACAGTTTCGCCGGCATTGATTTTTAGGTTAACATTACGCAGGGAATACTTGGCTGCACCGGGGTATTTGAAGGACACATTGCGCAGCTCAATACTCTCCATATCCGGCACATCCAACGGGCCGTCGGTAATCCTGGGCTCGTACTCAAAGAACTCTCTCAGATTTTGAAAATACAACGCCATGTTGCTCAGTTCTGCCAGGCTGTTGGCAATCTGCATGGTGGAGGCGCGCACGGAATTAATTGACGACAGTACCACGCTAAAGCCGGATATTGTCAGACTGTTGCCGGTGATAAACTGGTACGACGCCAGGGAGTAGGAGCCTACCACCGGTATAATTTCTCCGAACAGGGAGCCCAAAAGATTGTAAAAGAACAGTCGCATGCCGTAGTTCTTGATGATACTGATATTCCTGTTTACTGCGCCCTCCAGCTCCGCCATCATTACGCCGAAGATGTTGCCGGTGCGCATATCCTTGCTAAAATCCTTGAGGAATACGGTGCGTTGGGTATATGCCTTGATTCTGTTGTTGGTGGTCATCTCCATATCACGCTTGTAGTACAGCTTGCTCTTGTATATCTCTACTGCAAAAACCAGCACAACCGGTGCCAGGAACAACAGATACTTCGGGTCAATGGACACTACCACGCCGATAACAGCCAAAAAGGATATTACCGATGCTACAACATAGGATATGCCCCAGCAAAAAGCCAAAAAATAACCACCCGTCAATATCTCGGAGGCTCTTTTGTAGGAATCGTAAAAGGCGGGGTCCTCGTAGCAGCAAATATCCACCTGTGACGCCTTTTTGAATATCATATTGTTTAGGGATTTGAACACCTTTTTGTGGCCGGTGAGCTGCACATAGTCGCACACAATTACCACAATCTCGTTGGCTATGCCCACTGCCAGGAACACCATCAGCGTTTTTACAAAATCCCGGTATGTGCCATTGCCCTCTATCAGGGTCAACAGTACCTTGAGGAAGAGAACGCCCTGAACGAACTGGCCGAACAGCGACACGCTGATTTGTTCCATAACGGCGGCGGGTATTATGTTTTTGTCGGCACGGAACATTATTTTTATACCATATATTATGTTTTTAAGCACCGGCGCCTTTTGGTCATTATGGGGTACCCAGGTGTGTGGCACGGCGTTCACCTCCCTTGCTTATTTTTTGCCGTGTTACGGCAGGCAGTATCCTGCCGCCAGATAGATTTGGTACCAGTCGTCGTGCTCCAGCTTGATTTCTGCGCCGGCACAAATCTCTCTTATTCTGGTTGGATTCATGGAGCCGCTGATTAGCTGCATTTTGCAGGGCAGTCGCAGAATCCACGCCGTGGCAATTCCCGTTGGGGTGGAGTTATATTTTTCTGCCATTTCTTCCAGCTTCGCGTTAATCTCCGGGTAATCGGGATTGCCGATAAAGGGCTTTTTTTGTCTGCCTGCCTGAAAGGGCGACCATGTTTGTATGGTAATATTCTTTATACGGCTGTACTCCAGAGTTCCGGCGTCGTGCATATAGGACTCGTCGTTTTTCATATTAACATTCAGCCCTGCAGTCACCATGCCTGCCTCCATAACGGAAAATTGCATTTGGTTGGTGATAATAGGCTGTTTTACCGCGGTTTTAAGCAGCTCAATCTGGTACGGATTATGGTTGGATACGCCAAAGTGTGCAACCTTGCCGGCGGACTCAAGGCAGTCGAATGCCAGGGCAACCTCCTCCGGCTCCATAAGCACATCGGGACGGTGGAGCACCAGCACATCAATATGGTCGGTGCACAGTCTTTGCAGGGATTCGTCAACGCATTTGATGATATAATCCTTGCCGAAATCGTAGCTTTGGTGCGGCTTGATGGCGCACTTGGTCTGCAGAATAATATTGTCCCTGAACGACGGGTGCTCCTTTATATATTCGCCGAATATCCTTTCGCATTCGCCCCCGCCGTAAATATTGGCATGGTCAAAAAAATTTATGCCCAGGTCCACAGCCGTTTCCATAATTTCATCAACGCTGTGTTGGGCGCCTGCCAGTCGCATACAGCCCATAGCTATTCTTGATGCAGGGAGGATTCCTCCGATTTTGATTTGTTCCATAATATTACCTCGCTAACTTTTTTAGGTTATCGGTGTTGGCGTCAAAAAACTGCTTGTATGCCTTGCAGTAGTTATATGACTCTCTGTTACGCTTGCAGCCCCCTGCCCTGCAGAGAAACAGGTGCTTGCAGTCTTTGCATTGGTCGGGCATAACAAAGGACTCCTTTATGAACTCCGTAGCCGTACTGCTGCTGCCCATATGGGAAAAATCACCGTCGTTAATATTGCCCAGATACCATCGGTCGGTGCAGTAAAAATCGCAGGGATAAACACTACCGTCCCCCTCCACCACAAATTGGTTGGAGCAGGTGCCGTTCATACCGCATTGCTCGGCATTGCCCCCCTGTGCCAGCAGGCAGTAGTTGTCCAGCTGGCGGATGCTCACAGTCTTGCCCCGAAGAATATCGTTGTAATACACCCTGAATGATGACTGCAGGTAGTCGCTGTAATCATCAACGGACATACTGTACCGGTTATCGGCATCGTCAAAGGGCTTCAGGCAGGGAATGTACTGCAAATGCTCCAGCCCGTTGGCCTTAAAAAAGCGGTAACTGCGCCTGAAATTGTTGGCAGTTCTCTTTGTCAGTACCGACAGGATATTGAAAGGCACATTGTGTTTTTTCAGCAGCTCTATACCCTGCATTACGGCGGGGTACGACGGCGTTCCGTCGGCAAATCGGCGGTAGTCGTTCAGCTCTTCGTCCCCGTCCAGGGACACCCCTACCAAAAAGCCGTTGTCCCTGAACAGTCTGCACCACTCGTCGTTCAGCAGGGTGCCGTTGGTCTGGAGGGCATAGTGTATTTTTGCCCCATTGGTATTGAGCTTTTTGGCTGTGGCTGTAAATCGGTAAAAAAATTCAATACCCCTCAGCAGCGGCTCCCCACCCTGAAAGGTAAAGAATATTCGGTCATTGCAGTAGTCCAGGGCGGATTCAATTACCCTCTCGGCTGTTTCTTCTGTCATCATACCTTTGTTGTCAACACTGCGATGCTCTGCCACATCGGCATAAAAGCAGTAGTCGCACCTTAGGTTGCAGGCTGATGATGACGGCTTTAGCATAATGGAAATCGGCATTATTTTAACCCCGTAATTGCGTTGTATATATTGATGCCGAATACCACCAGCATCACTGCGGTAAATATGATTTTTACCGTCTTGTCACTGAATTTTTTGTTCAGCGTGCTGCCCAGCAGACCGCCGGCAACAGCGGCAACGATTGCGCACAGTATCAGCGGCAGGTAATCGGCGTAGGGTGCAAATTGATTTTTTGCAAACAGAGTTATCAGATTACTGGTCTGGCAAAAGAATACTATCGCCAGCGAATATACGGCTCCGTCCTTTACTGCCAAGGAGAACATCAGCAGCAGTACAGTGATATTGATGGGGCCTCCCCCGATACCGAAAAAGGAATTGAGGGTACCCAGCAGCAGTCCTGCGCCCACCATTGCCACAGGATTTTTTATATTCAGGGTAAAGGGATTTTTTTGGTTAACATAAAATACGGCAAATGCAACAACAATAATAATCATAATTGCCTGAATTGCCTTTGTAACACTGTTGCCTGCCGCATTCAGCAGCAGCGAAAACAGGGAGTTACCGCAAAATCCGCCCACAACGGCGCCTACGGCAACGCACAGTACAATCTTTTTGTCCACCCGGGTTTTGGCTATCCTGTGCCTGATGATGGAGCTAATGCTCATTGCCAGCACGGCGCAGGAGCTGATGAAGTTGACCACATCAATGGTGGCAAAGCCCATACTGTCCAGCACCGGCTTGATGATTACGCCGCCGCCGAAGCCGACAATGGCGCCAATGGTACAGGCTATCAGTATGGTTATTGTAGCGATAACAGTTATCATGACCATTCTCCCTTACATACAAAAGTTTTATTTTATTATACTTTTTACCGGTGCCAAAAGCAATGATTTTGTGCCAAAATTATTATTACATTTTTTATAAAATGTAAGCAGTTGCAAAAAAATATAATTGACACCCATATATAGGTGTGATATATTTTATCTATAGGGGAGTAGATGCCACAAGAGTGGTGCAATATCAACATCCTGCTTTACGGCTGGTATTGCATTAAATATCGAGACTTATGTATAGCGTAGCTGTATGTGAGTGAGCTTTTCAGATACAGCAATGTATCTGTTTTTTATTTTGGGAGGTATGTATGAAGGAATTTATTGAGTACCTTGACACCGCGATGCCCAACCCCAAGGGTGACAAGATGGTATTCCGGTTCAAGCGTGACCTGTTGTACAAAATGAATGAGCGCTTTGCCGAGGTTAGCAGCAGGGGCATAGAGAACAGAAAGGTGTTTTGCGACCTGATTATCAGCGAGCATCAGGATTTGGAAAAGGAGTATAAGGAGTATTACCTAAAGCAGACTGCCCACTCCCGCAGAAAGCGCAGAGTAATCACCAATGTGGTGGGCTCCGTTGCGTACATACTGCTGCTGGTAGTCACCTTTGTTGGTCTGGGACTGGCAACCCACGATTGGGGTCACCTGTGGCTGATTATGGTTGACGGTATTTTGCTGTGGGTGGTATATCTGCTGTATTTGGGTGTGTTCGCCGTACTTAAGCTGAAGCGAATGTTCCATATTATAGCCCGAATACTGCAAGCCATGGCGGTAATGGTGCTGTCCGTTGCAGTATTCTTGTTCTGCCTGGTTGTTGTTGATTTCCACTCTGCATGGATTATTGTGATATGCGGTATTATCGCCATGTTTGTGGCGGATTTGCTGTTTGTATCCATCAACAAGCACAAGCTGGCAGTTGTGTATTATCTGGTTTACATTCCTGCCATTGCGGCAATGCTGTTTGTGATACTGGCATATATGGGCGTTCTCACCTGGAGCACCGGCTGGCTGCTGATACCGGCAGGTGTAGCGGTGGATGTGCTGATTATTATCGGCGAGCTGCTGGAGTCAAAGCATTTTGAAAAGGAGATGATGAAATCATGGCAAGAAAACTAAACGCAGAGCTGTGGGACAAAATGCATTATCTCTTTAGGGATTACAACGACCGTATGGTCCATGTTGAACTGCGCTACGACTACAAGATTGATATAGAGGCCCTCAAGACGGTGCTGGTCTGCTTTTTTGAAAAGGCGCCGGTGCTGCACTCCTCCTTTACCGACAACAAGATTCATCCCTACTGGACGGTAATGGATTACAAAATTGACGATGTGCTCACCGTCAAGGATGTCAGCGAGGAGGATTTGGACGCCGAAATCAACGACTTTTTGGTGCAATATATTCCGCCCGAGGCGTCAATCCAAATGAAGGTGGCTGTGTTCAACCACGGGGACAAGTCCGTTCTCTGCGTGGTAGAGAACCACATGTGTATGGACGGCGGCGACCTAAAGTATTTTATGAAAACTCTGTGCAGCGAGTACACAAGGTTTGTTCAGGAGGGCGCAAGTCCCGTTGATTTGAGAACCGGCACTCGCTCGTACGAGAGTGTGTATGAGGATTTTTCCGCCTCTGAAAAGAGGATGGCAAAGAGCCTGTACAAGAATATCAACACACCCGATGAGCACGGCTTTCCATTTACTCCCGACAGTATCAGGGACAAGTCCTTTATCGCCAAGCACAAAATCAGCGCCGACAAATTCGACCTGATTCGTACTGCAGGCAAAAAGCAGGGCGCCACTATTAACGATATGATACTCACGGCATACTTTTATGCCCTGTACGAGGTTGCAGGATTTGACTGGCGGGAGAGCTGCTCCATATCCTGTGCCATTGACCTGCGCCGCCACCTAAAGGATGTTGACCACCAGGGTGTTACAAACCATACTGCCTGGATGCAGTGCAAGATTCCCAATCGAGGCACAGATATTTTTGATACCCTGCAATATGTTATTCAGTCCTCTGCCGGATTCAAGGAGGACAAGTATATGGGTCTTCACGGCCTGCCGCTGCTGTCCTTCGGCTACAAGATTTTGCCACACGCAGCCAGCGAGGAAATCATCAAGATTGGCTACGCCAACCCGCTGGTAGCTATGAGCAATATCGGTGTGCTGGAGGTAGAAAAGCTGGCACTGGACGGCAATCAGCCAACCGACGGATTTATGAGTGGCGCAGTAAAGTACAAGCCTTATGCCCTGCTGTCGGTTACCTCCGTACGCAAGGAATTGACATTGTCGATGTGCTGTAGGGGTAATGACGAGGACAAGGCACGCATTGAGCGTATGTTCCGACTGATAGAGGATAATTTGGATGTCCTTGTGGGCACAATTAACCAATAGTGCACATAATCAATTCCGCCTCTCTTATGTAAACAAGGCTCCTATATTTGTTAACTGATTAAGGCTCCCCTTACAACAAGGGGAGCCTTAATTGGTTAAAAATCACGCCCTTTGTATAAAATGAACTGCAATTGGGTGTTGCGTACAAGGCTATTTTATTACCTTTACATTGGGGGCGTTTTGGGATATAATGGGTACAGATGGGAGGAGTGCCGGTGAGCAGGACTGCGATACTTATTCCTTGTTACAACGAGGAATGCACCATTGCCAAGGTTATATCGGACTTTCAGCAAGATATGCCCTGGGCAGATATTTATGTTTACGACAATAATTCTACAGACAATACGGCCCAAATTGCCAAGGACTGCGGCGCCATTGTGCGCCACGAATACAAGCAGGGCAAGGGCAATGTTGTGCGCTCTATGTTCCGCGACATAGAGGCAGATTGCTATATTATGGTGGATGGGGATGACACTTATCCCAGTCACAATGCCATCGCTCTGGAGCGTGCCGTTCTGGATGGCAGGGCGGATATGGCCATCGGTGACAGATTGTCCTCCACTTATTTTGAGGAGAACAATCGTCGGTTCCACAATGCCGGTAATATGCTGGTGCGTGATATGATAAATATGATATACGGCTCCAAGGTTCACGATATTATGACGGGCTTGCGTGCCTTTAGCTATGATTTTGTCAAGTCCTTCCCCGTGCTGTCAAAGGGATTTGAGATAGAGACAGAGATGACTGTGTTCGCGCTGGATAATAATTTCAAAATTTATGAGGAGCCAATTGACTATCGCGACCGTCCCGAAGGCAGCGTCAGCAAGCTGAATACATACAAGGACGGAATAAGGGTTATCAAGACCATTCTGTCTTTGTTCAAGGACACAAAGCCCCTTTTGTTTTTTTCCTCCGTGGCTGCGGTTGTTATGGTGCTGGCATTGGCGCTGTTTGTTCCTGTGCTGATAGAATTTTTTGACACCGGACTTGTGCCCAGAATGCCCTCGTTGATGGTGTCTGTGGGATTGATGATATTCTCGCTGATGTCCTTTAATTCCGGCGTTACCCTCTCCGTCCTTAAGCGGCAGGAGAGGCAGGAGGTGGAGAGGCACCTCACTACCATAAGAATGATGAACAATATGAGGGACAGATAATGAAAAAGAGTATTAACACCCTTAAGATAATCAAGCTTTTGCTGCTGCTGGGCCCATATGTTTTGGTGCTGAACATCAGCAAGGTACTGGACAATGATACATACTGGATTATCAAGACCGGCGAGTACATCACCAACAACGGCGTACCCCACAAGGATTTTCTTACATTCCATACCGATATGGATTTGGTGGCACAGCAATGGCTGTCCGATGTAATATACTACAAGCTGTATGATTGGTTCGGTGTTGCAGGGCCGATTATGCTGGCAGCGATTATGTTTTTGGTAATAATTGCGCTGATGCAAAAGCTGGCAGGCATTATCACCGGCACAAGGAGCCTTGTGAGTAGCATATTAATTTTTGCGGCAGGCAGTATGCTGACGCTGTTTGCTACCACAAGACCGCATATTTTTACCTATGCCATAGTTCTGGTAGAACTGATAATGCTGGAAAAATATGTGGCTACAGGACGATGGCAGTATCTGACTGTTCTGCCGATATTGTCGATGCTGGAGGTCAATCTCCATGCCTCCATGTGGACAATGCTGTTCATCATGATGATGCCGTATTTTGCCAACGCCCTGCCTATCAGGTACAGGGGCAGGAGCATATCCTGCTGCAAAATATTGCCGCTGGTCATCACCGCTGTGGCGATGGTGGGTACGGGCTTTATTACCCCTTACGGTTACAAGGGTATGAGCTTTATATTTACCACATCCATCGGCAACAAGGTCAACGATTTTATCTCCGAGCTGCAGCCGTTGGTTCTGGATATAGAAAATTTGTATCCCATTTTGTTAATGGCGGTTGCTTTGGGACTGTTCATATATCACATCAAGGCCGGCGACAGCATTGCGCCCCTGCGCTATCATTTGTTGATTTTCGGCACAATGATAATGGGCATTAAGTATTACAAGCTGATTCCGTACTTTTTGGTAGTGGGGCTGTGCGTTGCCGGCGTATATGCCGGTCAATGGAAGCCAGAGAAGTTTTTGGCCAAATTTGAGGACAAAAAATTCAATCTTGTTGTAGGCACGGAAGTTATTTTCTTTATAGTATTGTTCATCATAGCCGGCTCGTTTATTGACTCGGTCAGCCTGAACAACGAGCCCACCGAGGTCGAGAGCATGGCAGGACTGGAACAGATAGTTGACGCCTTGGACCGGGAGGATACCGACGATATGGTGCTGTACACCGGATTCAACGCAGGCGGTTATCTGGAATTCCGCGGCTATCACCCATACATTGACGCTCGTGCCGACTCCTTTGTTAAGGAGGCAAATCACCAGTTCGATTACCTTAGCGAGTATCTTGATGTAAAATCGGGGGCAGTATATTACAAGGATTTTTTGGACAAGTATGATTTTACTCATTTGGTGGTGGACAAGGGCGTTGATGTAAACCTTTACACCTCTGTCTCCCACGATGACGATTACCGTGTAATTGCAGAAAACCGGCTGTTTGTTCTGTATGAGCACAAGTAGAGGTGAGTATTATGTGGATCATTTTTGCAGTGTTGTCGGCGGTTTTTGCCGCCATCACATCAATATTGGCAAAGGTTGGCATTGAAGGTGTTGACTCCACCCTTGCCACCGCTGTCAGGACCGTGGTGGTCGTGGTTATGTCCTGGGGTATGGTGTTCCTGACTCACGCCCAGAACGGATTGGGCGAAATCAGCAAAAAGAGTTGGATATTCCTGATTTTGTCCGGACTGGCAACGGGAGCCTCCTGGCTGTGCTATTACCGTGCAATCCAGATGGGCGATGTGTCCAAGGTTGTTCCCATAGACAAGCTCAGCGTTGTGCTGACGCTGGTGATGGCATTTGTATTCCTCCACGAGGATATGAACGCAAAATCCGTAATCGGCTGCTTGCTTATCGGCGCAGGCACCCTGCTTATGGTGTTATAATAAAAAACAAGAGCGCTTATGGTGAGCGCTCTTTAATTTTTTACGCCTCCCTTGTATAAAAAGGGGGCTATATTTCTTCTGTTAACTGACAATTTTACATATTATCCGTCAGCAGCATAATTGCCGTAAGGGCTGCAACCGGCGCCGTTTGTGTGCGCAGAATACGAGGTCCCAGGGTTGCCACCACTGCCCCGGCTGACTCCAGAGCCTCCACCTCATCGGGGTCGAATCCCCCCTCCGGACCGATATAGACGGACACGGCTGTGTCGGTGGGAGACACAATGTCTTTTAGGCTGCAGCCGCCGCCCTCGTAGAACACAATTTTCTTTTTTGACTTATCGGTGGATATTGCCTGTTTTAAGGTGATTTGCTGTTCTATCTGCGGGACAATGCCCCTGCCGCTTTGCTGTGCGGCCTCCAGCGCTATCTTTTGGTAGCGCTGATTCTTTTTGCCGGCCTGCTTTGGGTCGGGGCGGCTGATACTGCGCTTGGTAAGGGTGGGTACTATGCGGGTAACACCCAACTCCACACATTTTTGGATAATATCCTCCATTTTTTGGCTCTTGGGCACCCCTTGATAAATGGTAACGGCACAGGTTGGCTCGCTGTTGCAAGCCTGCTGATAGCACACAGCCAAGGTGACCGTGTCCCTGTCTATTGCCTGTATTTGGCACCCATAGTCCTTGCCGCCGCCGTCGGTAACAGTCAGCATATCCCCCACTCGCATACGCAGTGACTTGGCAATATGACGAGCCTCCTCGCCCTCAAGAATCACGGTATCCCTCGGGGTATAGTCGATAAATAATTTTTGCATAAAACCTATCCTTGTTTCAAATTATTCCTTGCCCAGTGGAACAGATACTGCTGGGCAATGCCCTCGTATCCTGCAAAGCACTCGGGCAGTCCCTGGGGATAATACTCCATCACCCGCTTCATCCACACATCAACCGGGAACGCCGAATAAAAGCCGAAGCCGAACAGCAGCGCACAGCTGGCTACCTTTACTCCCACGCCCCTGATGTTCATCAAAAAGGCCTTAGCTTCTTCCAGGGTCATATCGCTAACTCCCGACAAGTCAAGCTCGCCGCCGGCAACAGCACGGGACAGCTGAGCAATATACCCTGCCCGATAGCCCAAGCCCAGGGCTCTCAGCTCCTCCTCGCTGACCTGAGCCAGTCTGTCCGGAGTGGGAAAGCCGTACAGCCCGCCCCCAAGGTCGTCGCCATAGGCGGCGCACAGTCGCCGGATAATGGTTTTTATCCTCTTGATATTGTTTTGCTGACTGATAACAAAGGAGCACAGCGCCTCCCAGCCGTCCTGGTTGAGAATACGGATACCGTAGTACCGGTCAATAGTGGAGCGCAGCAGCTCGTCCTGCTTGAGGGTGGCGCAAATGCTCTCGTAATCCCTGTCCAAATCAAAATAATGACGCCAAAAATCACGGAATTCCTCCATGGTGGTACCCTGAAGCACCAGGTTATCCCCGTCACGGTACACGGTCAGGGGGTGACTGAGGGCAACCCCTGTATATGAGCCGTCCTCGTTCCTGCTCCACCGGAATGCCTGTCCGCAATCCAGGGTCAAATCCAAGTCCAGGCACTTTATTTCGCCGACAAAAATTTTGTCATTATCCTGCCATATTTTCATCATTTTTTCTCCGCAAAATTCACTATTTGTATTAATTGATTATAACATCATTTTGTCAATAGTAAAAGTTAAAAATAGCAATTTTAACAAAAAAATAAAAATTTAACGGGTTGTTGAAAACTGTGTGTAAAGTGTTGAAAATTGGGCTGTTAGGGGTCAATTTTTAACTTTCCACCACCAAAAACGCCCCATTTATAGCCATTTTGGGCAAAAATTTAAACATTTTCCACATAGTTTTCCACAATTGCAATGTGGGGCGTTGATATTACGAATCGTTATAAACAGGGTGTGTCAAGTATTTTTTTCTATCAAATTCAACAAATTTTCGGTGACCAAAAATTGTATAATTTTTTGCAAATCATCAAACACTATTTGTATAAAAAGGTTACTAAAAATGACAGCATCAACACAATGCTGTAAAGAAAGGAAAATTCTATGATAAAAGGCGTCAACAAACAGATACTTGAGGTCACAAATACCGAATCCCCCTATTTTGAAAAAATCATATTTTTCGTCAAGCCCAACTCGCCCACCATGGACGACAAGCGACTTCATGCCGAGGCAATGAAATTTTCAAAAACCCGCCAAAAGCCCCCTCGCCAAAAACCCACCCTGCGCCAAATCGGTATGTCGGTGCTGTATGTGGCGATGGGTGTGGGAGCAGGCACGGCATTGACATATATAATGAACAGTATATTGTAGATAAGGAGAAAAATTATGACCGGATACACAAAGCGAGTGCTGGCAATTCTGCTGGCGGTAGTATTATTTTTTGCAATCAGCGGCGGTGTGCTGACCGGTATCACCGCAGACAATGCCGGGGTTTCCTGGGTAACATCCCGACTGGGCTCCACCGGCAGCGAGGTCCGTTCTATCCAAAAAAAGCTTAAATCCCTGGGACATTACAAGGGAAATGTGGACGGAATATACGGCACCGCCACAAAAAATGCCGTAACGGCTTTTCAGCGCAGCTGCGGCATAACCGCCGACGGAATCTGCGGCAAAAAAACTCTGCTGTACCTGGGCCTTGGGGACAGCGGCAATTCTTATTCTGACAGCGATGTGGAGCTGCTGGCAAAGGTAATCTCCGCCGAGGCTCGGGGCGAAAGCTACGAGGGTCAGGTAGCGGTGGGCGCCGTTATACTCAACCGTGTGGCGCACCCCAGCTTTCCCGACAGTCTGTCGGGAGTTGTTTACCAAAAGGGGGCTTTCTCCTGCGTAAATGACAGCAACTGGTATCAGCCTGTGGCAGAAAGCAGCAAGCGTGCCGCCCGTGACGCCCTCAACGGCTGGGACCCTACGGGCGGAGCCATATACTACTTTAATCCTGCAAAAACCAACGACGCATTTATGCACTCCCGCCCGGTAATAAAAACCATCGGCAGCCACAGATTTTGTATGTAATCCCAACAGCACCCCTTACACAAGGGGGGCTGTGTCTTCCTATTATTCTTGCAATTATCTGTAATCTGTGCTACAATTAAGGCACCACACAAATTTTACACTCTTATAATAAAGTATGCGTTTTTATCCTCGATAAAAATGCAGGCTCATATTTCGCATACTTGTTATTAAGAGTTTCGGAATTTGTGTGGTAGCAAAGAGCTGTGCGTTTTTTGTGCGTATGGCTTCGGCTGTACGCATTTTTTATTTTGGAGGTTGCAATGAGATTTAAGGACAGATATACACAGCGTAATTGTGTGGATAACGAATACATATACTATTCCAAACAGGATATGACGGATGTGTTCCGTCAATTGGGATATTACGAGGATATTGGGTATTCGCCGGAGGAGTTGGCAGATATTCTCATCGACGCCGAGTTGTCCAAGGCAAGGGCAGAATGGGATTTGGATAACCTTGAAAAATGGCAGAATCTGAAAAACAGAATAACAAAAATCCCGCCGGACAATTTCGACGGGAAGTATTAAACAATTATAACCGATTAAACCTCCCCGTATTACAACTACGGGGAGGTTAATAGGTTGGGTATTAGGTTAGGCGATTAGTCGTTTGCCTTGCCGATAGAGCCGAACAGCTCCATCTTTTCCTTGACGGTGTCGCAGATTGCCTGAGCGCCGGGAGCCAGCAGCTTGCGAGGGTCGAAGCCCTTACCCTGAAGGTCCTTGCCCTCCTCAACATACTTGCGAGTAGCCTCCTGGAATGCCAGCTGGCATTCGGTGTTAACATTAATCTTGGATACGCCCAGGTCGATTGCCTTCTTTATCATATCCTCGGGGATACCTGTGCCGCCGTGGAGAACAAGTGGCATTGCACCTGTCTTTTGCTGTACGGCGTCAAGAGTCTCAAATGACAAGCCTGCCCAGTTTTCGGGATACTTGCCGTGGATGTTGCCGATACCGGCAGCCAGCATATCAACGCCAAGGTCGGCAATCATCTTGCACTCCTCGGGGTCAGCGCACTCGCCTGCGCCAATAACGCCGTCCTCTTCGCCGCCGATGGAGCCAACCTCTGCCTCGATGCTAAGGCCGAGAGCGTGAGCAACATTGACAAGCTCAGTGGTCTTTGCCACATTTTCTTCAATCGGGTAGTGAGAGCCGTCAAACATAATAGAAGTAAAGCCGGCCTTGATGCACTTGTAGCAGCCCTCGTATGAGCCGTGGTCAAGATGAAGAGCCACAGGAACGGTGATACCCAGCTCCTCGTCCATAGCCTTTACCATAGCGGCAACGGTCTTGAATCCGGTCATATACTTGCCGGCACCCTCGGACACACCCAGGATTACAGGGCTTTGAAGCTCCTGTGCGGTAAGAAGAATGGACTTTGTCCACTCAAGGTTGTTGATATTGAATTGGCCTACTGCATAGTGGCCTGCCTTTGCTTTTTTCAGCATTTCGGTTGCAGAAACTAACATAATTTTTCTCCTATAATTCTTATTTGGGCTATGCCCATACATTAGTATTATAGTATATTGTTAAAGAAATATCAACCTCTTTTTGCAATAAAAGGAGCAGACCTAAGCCTGCTCCCCGAGTAAAGGATTATGATTGTTGTTGCTTGCCCTTGAGCAACGGCCTGAGGGGCTGATAAATCAGCGCGCTGAGCACGACGGAAATCAAGCCCTTGATAAATGTAAAGGGCACATTGTATATCAGTATCGCCATTTCGATGCTGTTTACCTTGAACAAATCCTGATATACAGCCAGCACAGCCTCCTTTGGCATAAAGTTGTAGTAAAACGGATATACCACAAACAGGTTGGACGGATAGCTGACGGCAGCCATAGCCAAAGCGCCGATAACACCTGCCAGGATTGCGGTCTTTTTTGTTTTGTTGCGCTTGTAGATAATGCCGGCAATCCCCACAAAGATGGCGCCCAGAATAAAGTTGGAAAGCTCGCCCACATATCCGCTGCGGCTGACAGCAAGGTGGATAACATTCTTTACCAGCTGAATGATTACGCCGGCAACGGGGCCGTAGGCAAAGGAGCCTATCAGCGCCGGCAGGTCACTGAGGTCCAGGGCGATAAAGCTGACGGGACTGGGTATCTCCAGGTACTGCAGGGCAGTGGCTACCGCAGCCAGCATACCGCAGCCGGTAATCAATCTTGTTTTGTTCATTTTTGTGTTGTTTGACATAATAATCTCTCCTTTTTGGGACAAAAAAGAGAACCCCGACTATGCTATAGCCGGGGTGTTTTTTGCATTACAAATTGTATTATAATACACAAACATTTCTCTCATCCAGACTTTAACTGTCGGTTACGGAATTGCACCGTATCAGCCACCGTAGTGGGTCGCAGACTGTCACTGCCGGTAGGGAATTGCACCCTGCCCCGAAATATTTTGTACCACTATAATATGCCAAAAAGATATGTTTGTCAATAGAAAGATAAAAATTCTTTAACCTCGGTGTAGAATCCGGTATTATTTGACAATAATTAATTATTAATTTAGAATATAAGCGACAAAAACTTTTGTGTTGTGAGGTGCTTTATGAAAAAGAAAAAGAAAGCAATTACAATTATTCTTATAGTTTCTATTCTTATAGTTGGTTTTATATTTGGTGGATATTTTGTTACAAAAACAGTTATGACAAAAGGTGCTTTTGAATATTTACAAGATAAGTATGAAATGACTGAAGAGCAGTTAGATATTCTGGATTATGAAACAGGAAGGTATCATTTGGTTTCAACTGATTGGATATTTGAGCCTTTTAAAATTGAATGGCATAATTATAAATGGCAATTTGAATATAACGGAAGAGAATTTTTTGTTAATCGTATAAACGGCAGATACTACGATGATTATCAACTCGATGATATACAGTTATGGGCAACAGAGTGGCTATCAAAAAATGTTGATGAAAAAATAGTGGGTATTCATTTTGATTCGACACATCTATTAAATTATCAATTAAACTATGGTAATCAATCGGTAATAACAAAACAAGATGCTATTGAGTTTTTCAATAATGCTTGCATATATGATGATTATAAAGATAGTTTTGTTGATTTTGATGCAGGAATATTTGTAGAAGAATCATACTATTATTCTCTTTCAAATGAAGAAAAAGACAATATTTTAAATACTATAAAAGATATGCTGCCGAGTTCTGAATTCGAATTTTTAGCAGACTCCGAAGACTATAAAATAGAAAAAGATAAAATTAAATATTCAATTTGGATTTTCGAATATCACGATTGAGGAGGTTTATTATGAAAAAAGTTAAAAAAGTTTTATCTGTAATTTTAATAGTATCGGTTGTCATTTGTTCACTTTATGTTGGAATACATACAATATATCTTCAATCTCACAGAAGTGAGGCAGTTGATTATTTAATTGAAAAATATGGGTTTGACAGTAAAAGGCTGATTTTATTGGACTATGAGCCTTCAAAATTCCATGATGATACTGATTTGGGTATTCCATTTGATTGGTATAGAAATAATTGTAATTGGCTTATAAAATATAAGGGCAGATATTTTAGCGTTGTTAAAAATTATGAAACAAATGCAATGTTAGATAATTACCAGTTTGAAGAATTGTTTAAATGGGGAACAGATTATTTACAAAAAAATATTAACCCCAATATTGCCGGTTTTAAAATAGAGATTATAGGATATGAAAAAAAATATGAACAAACAGATATAAAATCTTATTTTCAAGAACAATCAAAATTAACCGTTTACTATAAATCAGATAGCATAGAAAAATACTATGATCAAAAAAAGTATAATACGAATAATTTGTATAAATCAATCAAAAACGAAGTACAAGAAAAAATCATTTCTCAATTTGGCGCGTTAGAACTTTCTTTGTTTATTGTAGATAACAGTGTTCAGTTTTCAAGAGTATCCTATAAAACAGAAGATACTTATTATTACAAATTTGAAACAGCAGAAAAAACTTATGAATTGTACGATAAGGGGAGATTAATAGGTGACTAGTAAAGTAATAAAAAAGGTTATTTTAATTATTTTATGTATCGTTTTAGTAATTTCAACAAGCCCGTTTGTATCATTTGCCGATGATACAAATGATTTCTATGCACAGTATTCCGGCAGCACAGATGCAAGCTGGGGATATAAACCTTATTGTACATTTACTATAAACAAGATAGTAGGTAATAGATTTAGAGGAACCTTTTCAGCACAAAATATGGATTCGTTTTTATCAATATAAATTTTGTTAATGTGAAATTGTATTTTGTTCTGGTTCTGTAAGGAATGTATTGATTATTTTACAGAAAATTTTAGTATATAAACTTGATTTATAGTTTACAAATTAGTTGCGAATTAAGAATTAAATGACATTATGGTAATTATAAGGAGCACTTTGTATGGGAAAAAGTAAAAAAACAGTTTTGAAAAGAATTGGAATGATATCACTTATTTTATTGTCATTATATATTATTGGAACGATATTATTTGTTTCATTCTTTCCGAGAATATATTTGGCTAATAAATATGACACTAAAATGAGTGACTACAAAGTTTACGATTATTGTCCGGGAAACTTTCATTTCGATATAGATTATTGGGCTGTTGTTTGGCACGATTCTTATTTGGTATATGAAGCAAAAGATGACGGTCGCATATTCAATGTAAAATTTATGAATTTTAGATATTACGACGCTTATCAAATGAATGATGTTGAACAATGGCTAGTTGAGATATTACAAGAAAGAATTGATGAAAACATCGATGTAGTAAACATAGGTGCAAATTCGGTGTATGGCATCTATGATCAAAAAAATGGCCACTATAAAAATGTTTTATGGACAAAAAATAATGTCGATGAAATATTGATTAGAGAAATGATTAATGGAATTTTCATTAAAGATGATAACATTGAAGATTATTTAGAGAATCCGAATGTTTTGGAAATTACTACTTATTACAATTACGGAAATACTAATGCTTATTTTGACGAATACATAAAGGATCTCAACAATAAGTTATATAAAAATTACCAAACAAGAAATATTAAAATTTATTTGCACAAAACAGAGCTCACTATGTACGATGGAAATATCAATTGCGGAGTGAATTTAAACGAACTAACGGAGTTAGAAAAAAAATACATTATCATTGCGAATTATTAATTATTGAAAGGATTGTTAATTATGAAAAAAACAGTATCAATATTGTTATCTATTTTGATTATCATTTTAACTATTACTCCTATGGAAACACTTGCTGATGAACAAGAAATACTTGCACAATACAGTGGTTCGACAACAGCAAGTTGGGGTTACAAACCCTATTGTACATTATGATAATAACGAAAGAGAAATGATGTTGATTTACAAGGACTATATTTATCTTGTATAATCTGTATAAGTTCTTAAAAAAGCAATCATAGTAGGAATTATAGTTGTTCAAAGTTGTATGTTGACAATAACTATTTATGGAAACGGTCTGCCACCGGATTATTTAGACTAAAAAAACGCACCCATTCGGGTGCGTTTCAGCGTGTAGAAAAAGTCAAATTATAAATTTCTACACGCTGACAGACTTCGAGAAATGGGATTGAATTTCGTTTTCTTGCGAAGGAAGATGTACGATGGTACCTCGACTGAGCAAAAAACGAAAAACGCCAAAAGCGGCTTAGATTCATCATTAGATGTCTAAGCCACTTTTACAATCTCTCCGAGTGCGA
>JAQXWS010000040.1 GCA_029225565.1 Eubacteriales bacterium | reverse complement strand
AAAAGCGGCTTAGACATCTAATGATGAATCTAAGCCGCTTTTGGCGTTTTTCGTTTTTTGCTCAGTCGAGGTATAAGCATACATCTTCCCTCGCAAGAAAACGAAATTCAATCCCATTTCTCGAAGTCTGTCAGCGTGTAGAAATTTATAATCTGACTTTTTCTACACGCTGTAAGAGGCTCAATGAGCCTCTTTTTTATTACAAATTTGTAATGGAAGTGTAATATGGTATGTGTTATCATTAAGACAGCAAATTAGAAAATACGATAGGAGTACAATATGGATATATTTTTGTTAGAGGACGACAGCGCCATAGCAATGGGTCTTTCATATTCCCTGAGTAACGAGGGATACACCGTCACTGTTGCCAGGTCGGTTGCAGATGGTATGGATATTGTTGCCAAACAGAGCTTTGCGCTGTATTTGTTGGATTTGACTCTGCCCGACGGCAGCGGATACGATGTTTGCAAAGTTATTAAGGAACGGGGCGACCTGCCGGTAATATTTCTTACTGCTTATGACGACGAGGTAAATGTGGTTATGGGCTTTGATATGGGTGCCGATGATTATATCACCAAGCCCTTTAGGCTCAAGGAACTGCTGGTGAGAATAAAGAGCGTTTTGCGCCGTTACAACAAGGACTATAACGACGGAATTATCAGAATAAAGAATTTGACCATCAGCACTAATGACGCAAAGGTTTACAAGGACGGTACGGAGATTGTGCTGACCGCAATGGAGTACAGGCTGCTGCTGATACTCATCAGTAACAGGGGCAAGGTGCTGTCCCGTTCTCAACTGCTGGAAAATATATGGGATGTTGAGGGAGATTTTGTGGAGGATAATACGCTGACGGTATATATCAAGCGACTTAGAGATAAAATAGAGGAGGAGCCTTGCGACCCGCAGATTATTAAGACGGTCAGAGGTCTTGGCTATATGATAGAAAATGATTAATAGGGATATAAAATTACTGATTGGATTCGGCGCGGCGGCTACCGTGTTGTGCTCGGCGGTGTGCGCATTCATTAACATTTGGTGCGGATTGATATGCCTGGTATTGGGTTTGGTAATTATATGCTTATTTTACTGGATTACCCGTGGCAGATATGCCGCTTTGTACGAGCTTAACAATTATCTGGCACAGATTTGCAGCGGCAATTACGACCTGGATATAAGCGACAATATGGAGGGCGAGCTGTCCATATTGAAGAATAATTTGTACAAGGTTATCACATTGCTTAAAACTCAAAACGAGATGCTTTCCGCAGATAAGGTGCAGCTGGCGGATTCCCTGGCAGACATTTCTCACCAGCTGAAAACTCCGTTGACATCCATGATGGTGTTGACCGACCTGCTAAAGGAGGAGCATCCCGACGGCAAAACAGGAGAATTTGTATCGGTAATTGACACCCAGCTGGAAAAGATGAGCTGGCTGATTACAACCTTGCTCAAGCTGTCAAAGCTGGACGCCGGTACTGTTGAGCCGGTGTTTGAACAGCATAGGATAACCGATGTTGTCAATGCTTGTCTCAGCCCGTTTTTGTTGACATTGGAACTTAAAAATATTACCGTCAATTGCAATATTGACGATTTTGAATTTTGCGGCGACAGCAACTGGACTGTTGAGGCTATCCAGAATGTGCTCAAAAATTCAATCGAGCATACCCAAAGGGACGGACAACTGTCCATATCCACAAATTGCACAAATGTGTATGACGAGCTTATTATCAGCGACAACGGCTGCGGTATAGAAAAAAAGGATTTGCCCCATATTTTTGAGCGCTTTTACCATGGCGAAAATTCTTCTGCCGATAGTGTGGGTATCGGTCTCGCCTTTGCAAAAGCAGTACTGGAAAAAGAAAGAGCGTCCATTTCTGTGGACAGTGTGTGCGGTGAGGGTACCACGTTCAGTATCAAATTTTACAAGAGCTTGGTTTAGCGTAATGTGACAATATTGTAATTTTTGTTTCACCGGATTGTAAGATTGGCTGGATATACTGTAGGCAACGAAGGGAGATAATAACTATGAAAATTCTTGAAGTAAAAAACCTATCAAAGATTTATGGCAAGGATGACACAATGGTAAAAGCGCTGGATAACGTGTCATTCTCGGTCAATCAGGG
>JAQXWS010000039.1 GCA_029225565.1 Eubacteriales bacterium | reverse complement strand
AGAAAAAGTCAGATTATAAATTTCTACACGCTGACAGACTTCGAGAAATGGGATTGAATTTCGTTTTCTTGCGAAGGAAGATGTATGCTTATACCTCGACTGAGCAAAAAACGAAAAACGCCAAAAGCGGCTTAGATTCATCATTAGATGTCTAAGCCGCTTTTACAATTTCTCCGAGCGCGATAAATCGCTCACACCTTTCTTTACATAAGAGAGACAGAAATCGGTTAATTATTATATACATTATTTTGCGTGGTTCAACCCACTTTATCGACAGTCTGAAACCACTCGCTTGAGTGGTTTTTGCTTATATCAGCTGAGATATGATGGTATTGCTCACCAACATGCCCTGTGGGGTGAGGGCAACTCTGTCACCCTTATATACCATCAGTCCCATATCAATGTATGGAGTAACATCCCTGTTCAACAAGGATTTGTCAATGCCCTCGGTGAGCCTGAGCCCCAGCATAATCCTCTCTTCATCACTTCCGCCGACGCCGTCATCAACAAGATTAAATTTCTTGTCATAATAGAAGCGTCTGCCGTTCCAAAAGGAATGAGCGCTTTTGCCAAGCCCTAAATACGGAGCCAGCTGCCAATATTTCTTATTATGTCGGCTCTCATACCCCGGCAGAGCGAAATTGCTGATTTCGTACTGGCGAAGTCCCATTTTGTTGAGGCTATCCACAACCTTTAGGTACATAGCGGACAGGTCGTCCTCGCAAGGGAGAGCAAGAGAGTCCCTCATTTGGTAAAACCGGGTGCCCTCCTCTATCTTGAGCATATATGCGCTGATGTGCTGTACAGCCATAGATTCAACAAAGTGCAATGTATCGTCCAGGGACTCCAAACTCTGCTTTGGGGTACCAAGCATAATATCCAGACTGATATTGTCTATGCCGGCATTACGGGCATCGACAATAGATTTTTGCACCTTATCCCTGCCCGCTGCGCGTCCCAGAGCGAAACGCTCCCTGTCCACAGCACTCTGCATACCTATGCTGATTCGGTTGATTCCGTAGCTTTTGTACTGCACAAAGTCCCGGGCCATATCCTTGCTGGGATTGCACTCAACAGTAATTTCGCAACGGTCGGCTATATCAAAGCGGTCTTTTGCTGCAGCAATTATTTTGCCAAGCTCCTCCGCCGGCAATATACCCGGTGTGCCTCCGCCAAAGTAAATAGTATCGAATGTGCCACTGTAATCATCCATAGTGGATATAAGCCTGTCAACATAGCGGGTGGCCACATCGGGCTGATACTTTATGCTGTAAAAATCACAATACGGGCACTTGCTTTTGCAAAAAGGAATGTGTATGTACAGTCCTGCAGTCATATTACTTTTTTGCACGGCTCTCTGCCTTTAGTCGTAGTTCCTTGTTGAGGATGGTTTTGCGTAGTCTGATTGAGTTAGGAGTAACCTCCAAAAGCTCGTCGTCCGCAAGAAATTCCATACTCTGCTCCAAGGACAGCACGGTATGCGGCACAAGCTTCAGTGCCTCGTCCGAGCCTGATGCACGGGTGTTGGTGACATGCTTCTTTTTGCAGACATTGCACACAATGTCCTCGTCCTTGGCGCACTCGCCGACTATCATACCCTCATATACATCAACTCCGGGGCCGACAAACAGCTTGCCCCTGTCCTGGGTATTCCACAATCCGTAGCCGGTGGTTGTGCCGGTTTCGTGGGCTACTATTGAGCCGCGGGAACGAGTCTCTATATCCCCCTTGTAGGGTTCGTAGCCGGCAAACAGCTGATTCATAATGCCGTTGCCGTTGGTATCGGTTAGGAATTCGCTGCGATAACCTATCAGACCTCTGGAGGGTATCTTGATTTCCATGTGGGTCATACCGGTAGTGCGAGTGTCCATATTCTGCACCTCGCCCTTGCGAGAGCACAGCTTTGTCATAACGGCGCCCACATACTCCTCGGGTACCTCGATAATAGCCATCTCCATAGGCTCAAGGGTCTGGCCGGTGCTTTTGTCCTGCTTGAGAATAACCTGTGGTCGTGACACAGCGAATTCAAAATTCTCTCTGCGCATGGTCTCAATAAGTATTGACAAGTGCAACTCTCCCCTACCGGAAACCTTGAAGGTATCCATTGAGTCGGTCTCCTCAACCCGCATGGACACATTTGTCTCCACCTCCTTGAACAATCTGTCACGGAGGTTGCGGGAGGTAACATACTTGCCCTCCTTGCCGGCAAAGGGTGAGTCGTTGACCATAAAATTCATACTTATGGTAGGTTCATCTATCTTGACAAACGGAAGCGGCTCAACGCAATCCGGGTCGCAGGCAGTCTCGCCGATATTAAGGTCGGGAATACCGGCAACACACACCAGGTCGCCAAAGGTGGCCTCGGTACAAGGCACTCTTTTGAGTCCCTCAAACTGGAACATTTGGGACACCTTGACATTCTGGCATTTGCCCTCGCAGTCACAAAGAACATAGGGTCGGTTGATATGCATGGTGCCACGCTCAACTCTGCCAACGCCTATTCTGCCAACATAATCGTCATATTCCAAAGATGAAAACAGTATTTGTGCAGGGCCGTCCGGGTCACCGGAGGGAGACGGAATATTTTCGAGAATGGCGTCCAGCAGCGGTCTCATATCCCCATCTCGAACATTGGGGTCAAGGCCGGAGTAACCGTCCCTTGCCGATGCATAAACAACCGGAAAATCAATTTGGTCATCGTCAGCTCCCAGCTCGATAAACAAATCAAGCACCTCGTCCACGACCTCCTCCGGTCTTGCTCCGTCACGATCAACCTTGTTGACTACAACCAGCGGAGTCTTGTGGAGCCCCAGGGCTTTCTTTAGCACAAAGCGAGTCTGTGGCATACAGCCCTCAAAAGCATCTACCAGCAGCAAAACGCCGTCCACCATCATAAGAATACGCTCCACCTCGCCGCCAAAATCCGCGTGACCGGGAGTATCTACGATATTGATTTTTGTGTCCTTGTAGTGAATGGATGTGTTTTTGGACAGGATTGTGATGCCACGCTCTTTTTCCAAATCATTGGAGTCCATAACACGCTCCTGAACAACCTCGTTGTCACGAAAAATGCCACTCTGATGCAGCATCTCATCCACCAATGTAGTCTTGCCATGGTCAACATGGGCAATGATTGCAATATTCTTTATATTCTTTCTTTCAGCCAAAATTAATGCCTTCTTTGCTA
Organism: Eubacteriales bacterium; assembly: GCA_029225565.1. Lineage (GTDB taxonomy): Bacteria > Bacillota > Clostridia > Oscillospirales > Acutalibacteraceae > Eubacterium_R. Next base: position 24,658 of record JAQXWS010000039.1, on the reverse strand, counting down.
AAAATTACTTTTTCTTGTTAAAGCTGTCACGAAGCGCAACAGTACGGTTGAACACAATATTGTCAGCAGTACTGGTGGTATCGGTACAAAAATAGCCTGTACGCATAAACTGAAATCTGTCGCCGGGCTTAGTGTTGGCCAGCGCAGGCTCAATATATGCGGATTTCTTTATCAAAGATTCGGGATTCAGGTTATCCTCAAAGGAACCGACACCCTCCTCATCACTTGGATTTTCTACATTAAACAGGCGATCATACAGATTTACCGTAGCCGGTATGCAATGGTCGGTGCTGAGCCAGTGGATAGTACCCCTAACCTTGCGTCCGTCCGGTGTGTCGCCGCCAAAGGTATCCGGGTCGTACTGAGCGTGAACAGCCACAACCTCGCCTTTATCGTCCAAATCGTAGCCGGTGCAGGTAACACAATATGCTTTGTACAGTCTAACCTCGTTGCCCACAAACAGACGGCGATACTTCTTGATAGGCTCAATCATAAAATCGTCCCGTTCAATCCACAATTCCCTGCTGAATGGGATTTGGCGTTTGCCGAACTCGGGATGGTCGGGATGATACTCAACCTCAAGAGTCTCAACCTTGTCCTGTGGGTAATTGTCAATTATCAGCTTGATAGGGTCGATAACCGCCATTGCTCTGGGCGCATTTTGGTTAAGATTGTCCCTGACACAGCTCTCCAGCATTGGAAAATCAATTACGCTATATGCCTTGGATACGCCGATTTTGTCGCAAAAATCGCGAATAGCCTCTGCCGGATAACCGCGACGGCGCATACCGCTGATGGTAGCCATACGGGGGTCGTTCCATCCGTCCACAATGCCGTCCTCCACCAGTTTAAGGCACTTTCGCTTGGAGGTAAGTGTGTAGTTTAGGTTAAGACGGGCGAACTCAATCTGTCTTGGCTTTTCGCCGTCAATGCATTGCTCAACAAACCAGTTGTACAGCGGTCTGTGATTCTCGAACTCCAGGGAGCACAGAGAATGTGTAACATTTTCGCAAGCGTCGGACAACGGGTGTGCAAAATCGTACATTGGATATACGCACCACTTGTCACCGGTTCTGTGATGGGTGGCGTACATAATGCGATAAATGATAGGGTCACGCATATTCAGATTACTGGACGCCATATCAATCTTTGCGCGCAGTACCTTTTCCCCTGCTTGGAACTCGCCGTCGGTCATACGGGCAAAAAGGTCAAGATTTTCCTCAATACTTCTGTCCCTGTAAGGAGAATTCTTGCCGGGCTGAGTGAGTGTGCCGCGATATTCTCTAATTTCATCAGCATTAAGGTCATCCACATAGGCAAGGCCTTTTTTGATAAGCTTGATTGCACATTCGTACAGGAAGTCAAAATAGTCGCTGGCAAAATATACATTGTCCCAATCGAAGCCCAGCCACTTGATGTCCTCCTCTATAGCCTCAACATACTCGGTGTCCTCTTTGGTTGGGTTGGTATCGTCAAAACGGAGGTTGCACACACCCTTGTACTTGTTCTTTACGCCGAAATTGATGCAGATAGCCTTGGCATGGCCGATATGGAGGTAGCCGTTAGGCTCGGGAGGAAAACGGGTTTGTACTCTGCTGTACACTCCCTGTGCCAAATCCTCGTCAATGAACTCGTGGATAAAGTTGGATGCAATTGCTGTTTCCTCTTCTTTAATGTCGTCGATTGCCATTATTATGCCTCCTTGTAATGTTGTAACGCTTTTGTTAATCTCTCTTTTACTGTATCTTCGCCCAGTAAGGAGATAATGTGGTACAAATCGGGGGTGTTTGTTCTGCCGGTAAGTGCCACCCTGATAATTGTGGACACATCGCCCACATGACCCTCAAATGCGTCCGGGTCAGCCTTATACTCTTTTACATTAGGGGTACAACCTACCGATGAACACATATCCTTTATGCGGGCAAACCAGGTATCCTTGTCGTCGGCGAGGTCAACGGTGTCAATATATTTTTCCAATACCTTAACAGCCAGCGCAGGTGTTGCATTGCCGGTCAGCTCATAGTTTGGCACAAAGGTCAGGTCGTACATATAGCTTAAGTAATCGGGCACATCGGACCACTTTGCAATGTCCTTGCGGGGCTTTTTGTTTTCGCGGTCGATATTGAGTATTGCGATTGCCTTGTCCTCATCCTGTTCAAAAAGATTTGCCAATTGATGATTGTACTCCTTGGCCCAGCTATATGCCAGGCTGTACACCTTTTTTGCAGGCATCTTGGAAATAACATTCTTGGATACATCCGTTAGCTTTACAATATCAAAAAGAGCGCCGGATACACTCATCTTTTTTAAATTGAACGGGAACTTGTCCAGGCTTTCGTCGGGATTCGCTCTGCGCCAATCCTCAAAATTGGAGTTCATAATAGTCATCATATACTCGTTGACAGACTCTGCGGGATAGCCCTCTTGGTTGTAATATGTTACTGCCAGCTCCGGGTCCTTGCGCTTGGACAGCTTGCGCTTGTTGCCGTTCTCCTCTTTCATCAATGGGGCAACATGAGCGTACTTGACAGGCTTGAAGCCCAGCACCTTGAATAGCTGCAGATGAATGGGGGCTGAGGCAATCCACTCGTCACCGCGAACAACATGGGTAGTCCTCATAAGATGGTCGTCAACAGCGTGGGCAAAGTGATATGTGGGGATTCCGTCGCTCTTCAGGATAACCACATCCTGAACATTCTCCGGCATCTCAATCCTGCCCTTAATCATATCGTCAAAGCAGCACCTTTTGTCCACCTCGCCCGGTGACCTAAGTCGCAATGTCCATTGCTTGCCTGCCGCAATATTCTCTTTGATTTGCTCCATGCTGAGATTTCTGCAACGGGCATATTCGCCCCAATAGCCCTTTATGTCCTCGTTAGCCTGGCTCTCTCTGATTCGGTCCAATTCCTCCGCAGAGCAAAAGCACGGGTAAGCCAAGCCCTGAGCCACAAGGCTCTTTGCGTAAGCTTGGTATATATGCACCCTCTGGCTCTGAACATAGGGACCGTAGTCACCCTTTTGGCTTCCGTCGGGCATAACACCCTCATCAGCGGTAATATCGTAGGTCTTAAGGCCGTTGAGCATTACCTCAACGGCGCCGTCAACCTTGCGTTTTTGGTCCGTATCCTCAACTCTGACAAAAAACACACCATCGGTGGTCTTGGCAGTTCTGTATGCCACAGTACCGGCAAAAAGGTTGCCTAAATGCAAAAATCCGGTGGGACTTGGAGCAAGTCGGGTTACCCTGGCGCCCTCCTTAAGATTTCTCGGCGGATACAGAGCCTCGTAATATTCCGGCTCCTTGTCTATTGTCGGGAATAAAAGCTGTGCTAACTCGTTAAACTCGGTCATAATATCTCCTATATTTTAAATTGATATATTATTATTGCACAAATTACACCAATATTCAATAAAAATGTTAATTTTTCTATACTATTTTTTGACAAAAATAAGAAGGCGAACACAGTTCGCCCTCTCAGTACACCCAATTTCATTACTGATTCTGTTATAACAAGTCAGCCAAAGTCTTTGAATTAAGAAAATCCATAATCACTGTGTTCAGCTCATTCCACATAGGTCGGGTGAGGCACGAGCTCTCCTTGGTACACTTTGTCTCGCAATTAACACAGGCAACAGGAGCAAGTGTTTTTTCCGTCAAAATCAAAATCTCGCCCACAGAATAGTCCTCAACCGGTCTGTTCAAGCGATAGCCGCCACTCTTGCCTCTTGCGCTGTCAACAAGGCCGCCCTTGGACAGCTTTGCTATAATAGTTTCAAGATATTTCATACTGATTTGCTGACGGTCGGAAATGTCCTTTAGGGACACATAGCCGTCGGTACCGCTTTGCGCCAAATCAATCATAATAGACAGGGCGTAACGACCCTTGGTAGAAATCATCATATCAGTTATTCTCCAATTCCAAAAAACTCCTGTGCAATGCGCACACTCTCCATTGCGTCCCTTGCATACCGGTCGGCATTAATCATATCGGCGTAATCCCTGGTCAATACGGCACCGCCGACAAAAACCTTTGCATCGGTGTTGTCATGAATAAGCTGTATGGTACGCTCCATATTGGGAACGGTGGTGGTCATCAATGCCGACAAGCCCACCAGCCTTACATCATTGTCAATTACAGCCTGCAAAACATCCTCACATTTTACATCCTTGCCGAGATCAATCACATCGAATCCGTAGTTGGCAAGCAAGACCTTGACTATGTTTTTGCCAATATCGTGAATATCCCCTTCAACCGTGGCGATAATTATCTTTTCGCCCTTAACCCGGGCGTTGCCGGACTGCACCATAAACGCCTTAATTTCGTCAAAAGCAGCCTTTGCAGAATCGGCGGACATCAACAACTGAGGCAAAAAAACAGTATTCTTTTCAAACCCGTCCCCCACCTTGTCCAGTGCGGGAATAATATGTTGGTTAATAACGGTCAACGGTTCGTTGTCCCTCAGCAGCTCCCTTGCGCAACGGGAGGAATCCTCCTTTAGTCCCTTAACAATAGCGTCAATCAGAGTTATATCCCCTGTTGAGGCAACAGTATCCACCGGTGTGGCAAACTGAATATAGTCACCGCAGTTATCATCATATCCTGCCAATGCGCAATATGAGTAATAAGCATTCATCATACCGACTGACTTTGGGTTGATAATACCGGCAGACAATCCCCTTTGCATAGCCATAGTGTAGAACGCTGTGTTGATTGCCTCTCGATTAGGCAAGCCAAAGCTGATATTGGACACACCCAGTACTGTGTGAACGCCCAATTCGTTGCGAATGTAATCCACCGCGTTCAACGTTTCCACAGCGTTGTTGGTATCGGTAGAAATGGTCATAGTCAGCGCGTCAATAACCAAATCCTTTTTGTCTATTCCGTAATCCCGGGCAGTGGCAATAATGCGCTTGGCAATTTCGATTCTGCCACAGGCGGTATCAGGAATACCGTTTTCGTCAAGGCAAAGGCAAACAACCACTCCGCCGTATTTTTTTGCCAAAGGAAAAATTGCGTCCATTGACGACCTTTTGCCGTTAACCGAATTAATCATCGCCTTGCCGTTGTATATACGCAAAGCCTGCTCCATAGCCTCCACATCGGCGCTGTCCAGCTGGAGTGGTGCAGGCGTTACGGATTGCAATTCGTAAACAGCAGAGGTAAGCATTGCGGGTTCGTCAATCTCCGGAAGTCCCACATTGACATCCAGAATATGGGCGCCTGCCTCAACCTGGGTAATGCCCTCGCGGAGAATATACTCCATATCGTTTTCACGCAGAGCTTGCTTAAGCAATTTTTTGCCGGTGGGGTTAATACGCTCACCGATAACAACCGGCTTTACTCCAAGAGTTACGCTTCGGGAATAACTGGTAACAACGGTGTCATTCTTCTGCTCAGGTACAGCGTCTGCAATCCCCCTTGTAGCATCAATAAGTGCACGAATATGTGCGGGAGTAGTACCACAGCAACCGCCAAGATAAGACACGCCCATACCTGCAATATCGGTCATACAGCGTGCAAAATCCTGCGGGTTAACGTTGTAAACGGTTTTGCCGTCCACACTTTCCGGCAGTCCGGCATTGGGACTGACCATAATAGGTGTTGACGAGCATTGTATCAGTTCATTAACCAACGGTATCATCTGCTCGGGACCCAATCCGCAGTTGAATCCGATTACATCTGCACCGAGGCCCTCCACCACGGCGCAGGCTGTCCTGACATCTGCGCCTGTTAAAAGCCTTGCGTTTTCGTCAAAAATCATGGAAACATAAACCGGCAGGTCACAATTTTCCTTAACCGCCAGCATAGCGGCCTTAATCTCATACAGGTCGCCCATGGTTTCGATGAGTACCAGGTCGGCACCCTCCTTGCCGGCATTAACAACCTGGGCATAAATATCCACACATTCCTCAAAATCCAGGTCACCCATGGGCTTGAGCAATTTGCCGGTCGGTCCCAAATCCAGAGCAACCTGCTTGCCTGTTTTTGCGGCAAGGTCAACGCCTGCACGAACCAGTTCCTCAACATTATCATACTTAAGCCTGTTGGCACCAAAGGTGTTGGTTGTGATAATATCGGCACCTGCATCTGCGTATGCCTGATGAACGGCAAAAACACGCTGTGGGTCGGTAATATTCAGTTTTTCTGGTAATTCACCGGCCCTAAGGTTGAGCATTGTGCCCAGACCGCCGTCAAAATACTTTATCATACTAATCAATTCCTATAAAGGCTGTGACGCTCTTTGTAGGCACCATCTCACAGGTGTCGGTAAGGGTCAAGCCTATTCTTTTTGTCAATTCCAAAAGAGAGAATAAATCCCGCTGCTGACTGATGTCCAAATCAAAATATCCCGGAGAATATCTCTGCCTCAGGGTCACGCCGTGCTTGGTAATAATCTGTTGTTCCAAATCATCACAAATCTCCTCTATTTTTGAGGCTGCGGCTGCCTGCAACGCCATAGCCATGGCTATATCGGTGGCAGAATTTGCCTTGATAATTCGGTCAATTCCCGTACCCAGAGTAGCGCCGAACACCACTACCCTGCTGCACCCTGCCATATTGTCTGCCAGTCTCTTGCTCCTAAAAAAGCGGTCGCCGATTCTAACGCCGTCATCGGTTACGCAGCAGTCATATATACGATACAATGTGCGTGGCATTGCCGTACACTCAACCTGTTCCATTGCTCTGTCCACCAAGGACAAAATACCTTCGTCCTGTGTACGACTGTTGGTACGCAGATAACGCAAAATCTCTGCCTTATTCATTGATAATCGCCGACAAGCCATTCATAATTGCACCGGCAACATCCGGCTTGTTCATAGTATAAATATGAATATTATTTATGCCGTTTGCCATCAGGTCGATAATCTGCTCTGTTGCATAGACTATGCCTGCTTGCTTCATGGACTCGGGATTATCACCGAACCTGTCCATAATACGGTAGAACTTGTCCGGCACGCTGCAATTAGACAACTCAATGGAGTGCCTGATTTGATTTGCGTTGGTAATGGGCATAATTCCGGCAATAATCGGCACATTGATGCCCTTGATGCGGCACATCTCGTAAAAATTGAAAAACTTATCGTTATCAAAAAACATTTGGGTAGTAAGGAATTCTACACCGCAATCCACCTTTTGTTTTAAATACTCAATATCCTCAACACGATTTTTGCTTTCGGGATGAATCTCGGGATAGCAAGCGCCTCCGATACAAAAATCGCCGATACTCTTTATCTCATTAACCAACTGGTATGCGTGTTCAAAATACTGAGTATCCGGGAACTCAAAGCCCTGAGGAATATCCCCTCGCAAAGCAAGGATATTCTCAACACCGTCCTCCTTTAGCTCACCTACAACCTGATGAATCTTGTCCCTGGTTGAGGTAAGGCAGGTAAGATGTGATAAGGGAGTTATGCCATTGTTGCTGATTTCTTTGGCAATCTCTCTGGTAAAGCCGGATTTAGTGCCTGCGGCACCGTAAGTAACGGACATAAATGAAGGGTGCGACTTGCTCATTTCTTGCACTACGGCCTTTGTGCCGTCTATCTTGTCCCACTGCTTTGGAGGAAACACCTCGTATGATACCGTAACTCTGCTTTCGTTGAGTATTTGACTGACTTTCATAGTATTCACCAACTCTAATACAGTATTTTAATAATATAAACCAATCCATATAATTATATATATCAATCCCTACTTTGTCAATAGGAATTAATGTACAAAAAAAGGTAATAATTATCTATTTATCATTGAAATAAACTCACTTTAGGTGTATTATAATAATGCAAACTATATAGGAGGCGACAAAATGTTTGACGCAAAAAAAATGAAGGACAAATGTGTGGAGTGGATTCGTGCCTTTTTTGAGGAAAACGGTAGGGGTTGCAACGCAATAGTGGGTATCAGCGGCGGCAAGGACAGCTCCGTTGTGGCTGCTCTGTGCGTTGAGGCTCTGGGAAAAGACAGAGTCATCGGCGTAATGATGCCATGCGGTCACCAAAGCGACATAGATATGGCGCAGCTATTGGTAAGCCATTTGGGAATTAAGCACTACACCGTAAACATCAATAACGCTGTTGAGGGACTAAAGTCTAATTTCCCATTTGAATTAACAACTCAAGCAAAGACGAATCTTCCGCCCAGAGTCAGGATGACAACTCTCTACGCCGTGGCACAGAGCCACAACGGACGCGTGGCTAACACCTGCAATTTATCCGAAGATTGGGTAGGATATTCTACCAGATACGGCGACGCGGCAGGAGATTTTTCTCCCTGTGCAAACTTTACCGTAACGGAAGTAAAACAAATAGGCAAAGAACTGGGATTACCCGATGTGCTGGTAAACAAGGTGCCTATCGACGGTCTATGCGGCAAGACCGACGAGGAAAATCTTGGCTTTGCCTATGATGTTCTGGACAGATACATCCGAACGGGAGAAATAGACGACCCGGATACAAAGGCAGTCATCGACCGTATGCACAAACTAAACGAATTCAAAATGAAAATGTACCCAATGTTCAATCCGTACGAATAAGGAGCAAAAAATGAGCAAAAACAACCAGACCCAGAGCAAACCATTGAATGAGCATATTACAGCTGTAACTGAAAAATCGGGTAAATCGAGAAAACAGGTACGGGACGCCATGCACAAGGCCAGGGACGAAAAAGGTATCTCATTTAAGGACTATGACAGATACGACCTGTGGAAATACAATGAGTCCGAAATTGAAGAAAAACTAATGGAAGCAAAGGCTGCAAAAAAGCTGGCATCGCAAGAAAAACAAATCCAAAAGGTAATGGCAAAAACCGGATGGGAGCATAATGTTACAGCCGAAAAAATGCAAAAAGCACAAGAGCTCACAGGCTGCAAGTATGTTGAATACTACAAATTAAAGCTGTACAATCTATCCGAAGATGCACTGGCTGAGGGTTACCAAAAGAGGCTCAAAAATCAACAACTGTTGAATGAAAGAATTGCCACCGTAGCGGCAGAAACCGGCTGGGATGAAAAAACATCCAAAGCAAATATGATGTCGGCAAAAAAGAACTACGGAATACTCAACAGCGAGTATGTTAAATACGGAATATACAATGCGCCAAATGACAGGCTTATTGAGTATTTTGCCCAACAATTAATCCTGCAGCAAAAAAGAAAGCGTATAACAGAAAATCATTGCATACTCTCGACTGCATATTCACAAGGATGCAGCAAGGAAGAAGCCGAAGAGCTTGTCACCTATATGACAACAAATTACAAATTAAGACTAATCGATTATATTCAATACGGATTTTACCGAATGAATCGAGAGGAAGCAATACAGAAGCACAAGATACTGGTAAACAAAGGCAAAATATCAAAAGGCAGATTAAGTGACAAGTCAATATTTGCAGGAGTGTACTACGCCGGTATGACCTATGATGAATCACAATCGGCATTTCAACTGGCAAAAGAAAAATACGGACTTACTAACAAGGAATACTATGTCAACAAGTTTTACAGTGTAAGTGAGGATATGAAGCCACGCCTTGTCGAAAAGATTATGGAAGAAAGAATCATTGACGAAAAGGCAAAGATACAAAAAGAAGCCGAGAAAAAGGAAAACAACAAAGCCTACATCGCAAGGGTTGTAAAAGAAAGCGGATGGACCGAAGAGGAAGCAATAGAAAGGATGAACAGAGCTAAGAGAATATCCGGCGCTTCTTTCGAAAACTATTCTATTTGCAGATTTTGGGAGCTTACCGATGAGCAGCAACGAACCTTCTTTACTATCGGATTCAGCAAATTAATAACCGAAAAATACAGCAAAGTCCATACAGATACCAGAAGGGTGTTGTACTATAAAGACCTATTTTACGATGATTTTAAGGATTGCTTGGGTCGAAAGTGCTGTTCAACGGTTAATATCAGTTACGATGAATTTGTAAAATTATTTGATGGAGAGGATACAATTCTCTACAAGCCCCGCACCGGACTGGGTGGTCACGGCATCGAATTTTACAATATAAGTAATTCCGACGACCTAAAGGCTGTATATGACGATATTATGCAAAAGCCCCTTGGCGTTGTGGAATCTAAAATCAATCAACACCCGGAAATGCAAAAACTGTCCAAGAATTCTGTTAACACACTGAGAATTGTTACTATACGCACTAATAATCCCGACCATGGCATTGAGGTAGGAAAAACTCACTTTGTATATGGTGGCGTAAGAATGTCCGGCGGCGAAAGCATGGTTGATAATCTACACAGCGGAGGTATGATAGCTGCATTAGATCTCGAAAAGGGCGAAATATGCACACCGGCCTCCAACCATCTTAACGAAGTATTTGTAAATCATCCTGCAACCGGAGTTAGAATAGACGGATTCAAGATTCCTTGCTTCGACGAAGCTATAGAAATGATTGACAGAAAATGCCAAGAATTGGACATAGAGGGATACTACGGATGGGATATAGCAATATCTACGGACGGTCCTATTTTGGTCGAAGGCAACAACAATCCCGGTTCAGACGGTCTGCAGACACCGTATGCCCCTACTCATACCGGAATGAAGCATATATTCGACAAGTACATATAATGAAAAAGGACACACCATAATATGGTGTGTCCGTATTTTTTTGCAAAAAACGGAGCGAACACAGTTCGCTCCTTTTAATAATTTACAGATGATATACTATGTCATCGCTCTTTCTGTCAAATACTATTACGCCAATCAGCAATGATACAACAGCAGAAACGGTGCCATATATCAGCATATTGGTGTTGAATAGCTGGCCGTAGAACACAACGTCACGGAACATCTCGATGTAGGAATAAAGCGGATTAATCTTGATAACATATACTATCCAATCCGTAGTGATGCTCTCAACAGGATACAAAATAGGCACCATATACAGCAAAAGTCGTGTAACTACCTGCCAAATGTACTCGATGTCCCTAAAGTAAACCTCCAGCACCGACAATATCAGTCCGACACCGGTTGAGAATATCAGCACCAAAATCATAGGAACAAAAAACAACAGTGCGTGCCAAGAAATCTCCAGGTCATGTCCGTTGCTGATGCCGGTAAGCTTGAAGAAAATCCATACTCCCACAAGGCACAAAAGCGACATTGCCAGATTTACAAAGGTCGAAAAAATAGATGAAAGCGGGTACATATACTTTGGTACATATACCTTTTTTATGATAGCGGCATTGTGCCTGAACGACACCATTGCCTGTCTGGTGGAGGTAGAAAAGAACTCATAAATCAATCGGCCTGTAAAAAGGAACACAGGATAACAGATAATGTTCTTGTTGCCTCTGCCGAATAGTCCCGAAAATACAACGGACATAACAATCATATTCAGTAACGGCTGCAAAAAAGACCAAAAGATACCCAACCAGGAATTACGGTATTTCAAATTAACATTTTTGCGTGTAAGCTCCAAAAGAAGATTCTTATACTTCTTGAACATTTCTACGCTGTGGTTAGCATTTTTTATTGAAGTGTTAGTACTCATTTATTCACCTCATTAACACACGAGTAAAATTCTGTGACATTATAGCACAAGAAAATACATATTTCAACCAAAAATGAAATTAGTAAATTTTTGTAACTATTATGGCACAAAAATTATTTGAATATACTTGCAATTTCCAATGCTGTTTTCCGGGCGGACATATCGCCGTCTATAACATAGTCCGCAGCCGCCAAATACTTGTCCTTGCGCAGGTTGTAGAGCTCCCTGGCCTTTTGTCTGTCACGGAACAAGGGACGGGTAGTGCTGTCCCCGATACGGTCACAAATAACATCAAATGATGCATCAAGAAAAACGACCTTTGAGCCCTCCTTAATTGCATCCACATTGCGCTGATATGTCATTGCGCCGCCGCCGGTAGATACAACACAGTTTTTCATAGTGGCCACTTTTTTGCACATATCATGCTCCAAATCCCGAAAATAATCCTCGCCGTGAGTGGCAAAAATAGCCTTGATGGCTACTCCCTGCTCCTTTTCTATAAGCTCATCGGTATCAACAAATTTGCAGCCCATAATCTTGGCAAGTTCCTTGCCCACAATGGTCTTGCCGCTGCCCATAAAACCGCAAAGCACAATATTGGTCATCACTTGGTCAACTCCTTGCCGGTGATGTCAATCACCTTTTGTATATCATCATGGCTAAACTTGACGCCGTTCCATATTTCCTCTGCCACGGCAGCCTGCCATACCAACATGGATAATCCACCCGAATACTTCAGTCCGGCCTCCTTGGCATAGGTGATAAACCGAGTTTCCAGCGGATTATATATTACATCAAAGGCAGCCCTTGAGGATTGGATAACAGCCTTGTCCACCGGGCAGGCGTCCGTATTTGGATACATACCCACGGGAGTACCGTTTACAACAAGGTCGTATCCCCCTTCTGTCTCGCTAAGCAAAATCACATTACAGCTGCTGCCGGTCTTTTTTTCTATCTCTGACTTTAGAACATTAGCCGCACTAATATCCTCGGGACGAACAGCAATAGTCAAATCAGCTCCTGCCAGCACGCTCTCGAATGCAATCATACGGGCAACGCCCCCGCTGCCGCACAGCAGAACTCTGCCCCCTAACTTGATGTCGGCCATATCCAATGCACGAAGAAAGCCTACACAGTCGGTATTGTGACCGGTTACACCGTCATCAGCAACATCAACTGTATTGACTGCACCAAACAATTCAGCTCTGTCAGACAGCCTGTCCAAATGAGGAATAATATTAATTTTGTGAGGGATTGTGACATTAAAGCCACGGTATCCTCTCATAATGTCAAATACCCTGTCAATATCCCGTGGAGCTATCTCCACCATATCATAACCTGCGTCCACACCGCTGAGTCTAAACAGCTCCCTATGTATCACGCCACTCATGGAGTGACCCAAGGGATAACCTATGAGGCCATACTTCAATTTCTGCATAAAACATACCTCGGTAAACATTTGTAATTTTTCTGTTGACAAACAGCAGAAAAATTTATAATATGATAATAACACATAAGAACAGTTATAACAACATTTTTTTGAAGGAGCTTGTTATTTATGATTTTTGATGAGGTAAAAGAGATTTTGGCAGAGCAACTGAATGTGGATATAAATAAAATTGACATTGCCTCCAATCTTGCCGATGATTTGGGCGCCGATTCGCTGGATGCAATTGATATTGTTATGACCATTGAGGACCGGTATTCCATCGAAGTACCCGACGAGGTAATTGAAAATATGGAAACCGTGGATGACATAGTATCATTTATCGAAACACATACTACAGAGGAATAATATGTAATTATTACCAAAAAAACGGGTTATTTTTCGTAGGTTATGAGTGTTGACAGTTATATATAATAATAGTAAAATTAAGGGTGTAGAAAGTATATCTACAGCCTTATTTTTTATTCCGCAAAGGAGAGAGGATGTTATGTCAAAAAAGTATGTAATGGCACTGGACCAGGGTACCACCAGCTCCCGTGCTATCATATTCAACAAAAAGGGCGAAATCGTAGCAAAAAGCCAAAATGAATTCACCCAGTACTACCCCCAAAACGGGTGGGTTGAGCATGATGCAAATGAGATACTGTTCTCCATGGTCAGCGCAATGATGGGGTGTATAAGAAGCTCCGATATTGACCCACAGGATATTGCCGGTATCGGTATTACCAACCAGAGAGAAACGACGGTAATATGGGACAAGGAAACCGGCAAACCGATATATAACGCAATCGTCTGGCAGTGCCGCAGAACAGCAGAATACTGCGAAGAGCTAAAAGCAAAGGGTCTGTCAAATTATATCAAGCAGACTACGGGACTGCTGATTGACGCCTACTTTAGCGCTACCAAGATTAAGTGGATTTTGGACAATGTAGAGGGTGCGAGAGAGCGTGCAGAAAAGGGCGAATTACTGTTCGGCACCATCGACACCTGGCTGATATGGAATTTGTCCCACGGCAAGGCCCATGTTACCGACTATTCCAACGCATGCAGAACAATGCTGTTTGATATTGACAGGCTATGCTGGGACGAAAAGCTTTGCAAGGAGCTGGATATACCTATGTGTATCCTGCCGGAGGTCAAGCCATCCAGCTGTATATATGGCAATGTATCAAAAATCACCGGTATCGAAGAACTGGCAGGCATACCAATCGCCGGTGCAATCGGCGACCAGCCGGGCGCACTGTTCGGTCAAGGTTGCTTTGACAAAGGGCAGGCTAAGAACACATACGGTACAGGCTGTTTCCTGCTGATGAACACCGGCGAGGACAGAATAGACAGCCGCAGCAATCTGCTGTCGGGTATTGCCTGGGGTCTGGACGACAAGGTTACATACGACCTTGAGGGCTCTGCATTCAACGCAGGCTCGGTAATCAAATGGCTGCGTGATGAGCTGGAGCTGATATCCACAGCCCAGGAGTGCGATGAACTGGCAGAACAGGTACCCGACACCAACGGACTGTACCTTGTACCGGCATTTACAGGACTCGGCGCTCCTTACTGGGATATGTACGCCAGAGGAATTATGGTAGGTATCACCCGTTCAATAAATCGCAAGCATATATGCCGTGCCGTACTGGAGAGCATAACCTACCAAATGACCGACCTGCTGGAAGCTATGATGAACGACAGCGAAATCAAGCTCAAGGACTTGCGTGTTGACGGCGGCGCCAGCGTGTCCGACATTATGATGCAGATGCAGGCGGATATGACAGGCTGCAATGTAAACAGACCTGTCAACAGAGAGGCTACGGCTCTGGGAGCCGCATATCTGGCAGGTCTGGCTACCGGAGTATGGAAGGACACCGCAGAGATTGAGGCAAACCGCCAGGTTGACAAAATATTTGTGCCGTCCATGGCAGAGGACTTGAGAAACAAGAAGTACTCTGATTGGAAGCGAGCAGTAGAACGCTCCCGCAACTGGGAAAGATAAAATATTGATATTACAAAATATTGTGGTATAATAATAAAAAATATAAAAAAGGAGATATAACAATGGGAAAAGTAGTGTGTCCATGGAACTTAATTACTGATTTTGTTACTGACGCTTTTGTTGGCTACGGCGTGCCAAGAGAGGATGCAGAAATCTGTACCGATGTTCTGCTGGAGTCGGACAAAAGAGGTATTGAGAGCCACGGCTGTAACAGATTCAAGCCAATATACATTGACAGAATCGTAGCAGGTATTCAGCAGCCCACAACCAATTTTGAAATCATCAAGGAGACCGAGACAACAGCGGTTGTTGACGGTCACGACGGTATGGGACAGGTAATCGGCAAAAAAGCAATGCAAATGGCTATCGACAAGGCAAAGAAATACGGCCTTGGTATGGTAGCGGTACGCAACTCCTGTCACTACGGCATAGCAGGTTACTATGCAACACAGGCAACTCAGCAGGGATGCATCGGTATGACCGGTACCAATGCAAGACCTTCCGTAGCTCCCACATGGGGCGTTGAGGGTATGTTCGGCACAAACCCATTTACCATAGGTATCCCTACCGACGAAAAATTTGACTTTATCTTCGACTGTGCCACATCTATCACACAAAACGGCAAAATCGAATACTACGAGAGAATCAAAGAGGATGTACACCCGGGCACAATCATCGGCATTGACGGTGAGGCTGTTGAGGGTGACGCAGGCGTTGCACTAAAGCGTATTCGCGAGGGCAGTGCCGCGCTTACCACTCTGGGCGGTATCGGAGAGGCTTTGGGCGGCTACAAGGGCTACGGCTTTGCGCTGACTGTTGAGCTTTTGTCAGCAGCGCTGCAGGACGGACTGTACGGAAAGGACCTTAACGGCAAGGACGCCGACGGAAATCTGAAGCCGTATCAGCTGGGCCACTTCTTTATCGCCATTGATGCAGACCACTTCCTGGGTGAGGATGTACTGCGCAAAAAGGCAGGCGACATTCTCCGTTCGATGAGAGCCAGCAAAAAGGCTCCGGGCGCTGACAGAATCTACACCGCCGGCGAAAAGGAATACGAAATCTGGAAGGAAAGAGAGCCCCACGGTGTGCCTATCAACGAGGCTGTACAGGCCGAGATTAACCAGGTTAGGGACAAGCTGGGACTCAGCTACACCTTCCCTTGGGAGGACAACTATGTTCCTTACGAAAAGGACGAAAAGATAATCTCCCACATCGAGAATAAGTAAAAAATATGGACAGGATGCCCAAGGTATCCTGCTCATATTTTGCGACTACATAAAAAGGGCTGTCCGTATTTGCTAACGGCATAATTCGGACAACTTAATTCACATCACACCTTGTCCGGCTACAACAAGGAAAAATGTGATAATTATTACTATTTGTAGCCGGAAAGGCTATGTGTATTATTATGGATTACAGAAAAGTATCACTGCAAAAGCATTATGACTGGCAGGGCAAGCTGGAGGTAACTGCCCGCGCCAAGGTTAATGACAAGGACAGTCTGTCTCTGGCGTACACACCGGGTGTTGCAGAGCCTTGCTTGGAAATTCAAAAGGACTACAAAAAGAGCTGGGAGCTGACACGCAGGTGGAATATGGTGGCAGTTATCACCGACGGTACTGCTGTACTGGGATTGGGTGACATCGGTCCCGAGGCAGGTATGCCTGTTATGGAGGGTAAATGCGTATTATTCAAAGAATTCGGCGATGTTGACGCATTCCCTCTTTGCGTAAGGACAAAGGATGTTGACGAGTTTGTAGAGACTGTTTACAACATCAGCGGCTCATTCGGCGGTATCAATCTGGAGGATATTGCCGCGCCAAGATGCTTTGAGATAGAAGAAAAGCTTAAGGCAAAGTGCGATATTCCTATTTTTCATGATGACCAGCACGGAACTGCAGTAGTTGTATCGGCAGCTCTTATCAACGGCACGAAGCTTATCGGCAAGCCACTTAGCGAATGCAAGGCTGTTATCAATGGCTCGGGCGCTGCCGGCATTGCCATTGCAAAGCTGCTGATGACCCTGGGTCTGCGTGATGTAATACTCTGCGACAGAACCGGCGCTATCTACGAGGGCAGAGAAAACCTTAATTCATCCAAGTCAGAAATTGCAAAGCTTACCAACCGGGAAATGACAAAGGGCACCCTAAAGGACGCTGTGGTAGGTACGGACATCTTTATCGGCGTATCCGCACCGGGCGTACTGACACAGGATATGATTAAGACCATGAATCCTGACCCAATTGTTTTGGCTATGGCTAATCCGACGCCGGAGATTATGCCGGATGAGGCAAAGGCTGCCGGTGCAAAGATTGTGGGTACAGGTCGTTCCGACTTTCCTAACCAAATCAACAATGTCGTTGCATTCCCCGGTATTTTCCGTGGAGCATTGGATGTGAGAGCGTCAGCCATCACCGAAAATATGAAGATTGCCGCTGCTTATGCAATCGCATCACTTGTTGATGACCACAAGCTGGAGCCGGACTATATCCTGCCATACGCATTTGACGAGCGCATCAAGGACACTGTGGCAAAGGCTGTTGCCGACGCTGCCGTAAAAGACGGCGTAGCAAGAATATAACTAACTAAAAAACAAAGATGGTACAGAAACAACTGTACCATCTTTTTTGCGCATTCTTACAGTCCTGACAGGTATGATGTGCCGGTATAAACCGAAAATCCTAAAGCGCCTGCCAGCACTACCATTATTATCCACATAATGATGCAAGCTTTTAGAAAATTCTTTTTATTTTTATTTGTGTCCGGTGATAACAGCCATACCACCCAGCAAATCACATTAACCACAGGAATTGCCGACAGAATGAACATACCTAAATACTGGCCTACAGACAGAACCTCGCGGGTAGAGTCATACACCGGATAACCGGGCGGCATATATTGTGGCGGTTGATTCTGGTACTGATTTTGTTGCTGCGGTGGTTGGTTGCCCTGCTGTGGCGGTTGGTAATACTGATTGTCCATAATATAATCTCCTTTACTTGATTACTATTGTGTATATACTGTTTTGGTCAATATTTATTTTTGATACAAAGAGTCCGGTGCTCTCTGCCAGCTCATCGTCCTGGCAGGAACGAATAACGGTCATTGTGTCGTATTCGCCTTCAATATCAATTGCAGTCGGTGCGCCCTCGTTGACCACAACCAAAACCCTGCTATTGTCAGGTGTAACAAAGCCAAAAACATTAAAGCTATTATTTTCTTCTGTTGGGTGCAGACCCAGGTCAAGCACTCTTGAGCCTACGGGTATAAATTTTGTGTAATGTGCCAGCGCATAGTATCTTTTTGCAATACACCAGTCAGAAAAGTCGTCGTTGGCAGAAATCAAGGCATCACTGTAATCATTGCCGTCGTCCTTAATACTGAATTGGTTTACAGCCACCCATGAGGTCCAGCTCTCGCAGCCAGCGTATGCCAAATCCTGGCCGATAATGCGTGCGGTGATTAATGCGCCCTTGAAGTCCTTTGTGTGGCTTTTGTTGGGTAATTCGCACCATTCGCTCATATCCACCCTAACGGGACATTTGGGCAAAATCCTGTCGGCAAATTCATACCTTACCTCCGGCCTTGTGTCGCAGTGATAGGAGTGAACAGCCACAACATCCAACAGGCTCATCACGGTACGGTCATCAAACAAGGGCTGTAGGTACTCCATAGTGTCGCCAAGATACTCGCCACTCTCGGGACCGTAAAGCCTGACATCCATACCACGCCGGGTAATAGTCCGGGCAAACAGGCTGAATATCTGCCTAACCTCCTCCGGTTCGTAATGACAGCCCTCCTGCCATACATGGGTGCCTCCCCACTTCCATTGAGGCTCGTTGATGGGACTGATGTATTTTACCGGTAATCCCTCATCAATAAAATGCTGTGCCACATCCAACACATAATTCACAAATGCCTCGTACTTGGACAGCGGGATATTGCAAGTGTGGTACAGCAGCGAGCCGGACGCCTGCCCTGATGAGCATTGACTGTAATGAGGTGAATTACAAAACAAAATCAATGTATCAACGGTGCCGTAATCCAAGCATCGTTTCATCATATCCACAGCATTTTTATCCCGTGAAAAGTCCCAGGAATATTCCTCCTTTTCCTTATCGAAGCGGAGCATACTGTCGGTACGGCGCCAGGGATTGCTAACACGGCAGTTGTCAATATCAGTACCGCCGCCGATATTGTAGCGATAAATATTAAGACCCAGCCCCTCCTTGGAATACAGCAGACGGGCAATATCCCGTGCGGGATTACCTTGGCAGTACTGACTCCACCAACAGGCCGATGTTCCCCATCCCCTGAGAGTTTGGCATTCCTTGGCTGATGACAAATGGATTTTCATACTATCACCTCGACAAGTTCAGTATAGAATATACCGACAAAAATGTCAACAATATATAATGTATATAATATATTAGCATATTAGCACTCTGTGTCACAGAGTGTGCAAACTATCGATAAAGTGGGTTGAACCACGCCAAATAATATAATATGTAGCCGATTTCTGCCTCTCTTGTGTAAAGAAAGGTGGGTGCGATTTATCCCACTCGTGAATATTGTAAAAGTGGCTTAGACATCTAATGATGAATCTAAGCCACTTTTGGCGTTTTTCGTTTTTTGCTCAGTCGAGGTATAAACATACATCTTCCTTCGCAAGAAAACGAAATTCAATCCCATTTCTCGAAGTCTGTCAGCGTGTAGAAATTTGTAATTTGACTTTTTCTACACGCTGAGCACTCTGCATAGCAGAGTGTGAATTTTGTGTTAACAATCTGTAAAACCAAAAAAAATATTTTATAAAAGTGTTGACAAATCGGAACTTTGGATATAATATTAGTTATAGAGTTAGCACTCACAAGGTGAGAGTGCCAACTGATAGAATTGTACAAGGAGGAGCAACAATGATTGGCGAAAGACGTTCTGCCATTCTGGAATTGATAATAGACCACTATATCAAAACCGGTGAGCCGATTGGCTCAAAGACAATGTGTCAGCTGTTGCCCTACCCTGTCAGCTCAGCTACAATAAGGAACGAGATGGCTTATCTGACCAATATTGGATTTTTGGAGCAGAGGCACACCAGCGGCGGCAGAGTGCCTACAAAGTCCTCCTACCGATACTATGTAGATAATCTTATGACCGCCCGTAAGCTGAGTATATATGAACAGCAACAGATTGATGAGGTGTTGAGCGTAAATGCCTCCGACCCGGAGCGATTGCTGGCAGATGCAGCTAACCTACTGGCAGACACGACGGGATGTACAGCGTTTTTTAGCACCGTACGCGATCCATACGATTGTGTACAAGGCGTTGAGCTGATACCTGTGGGCGACAACAAGGCAATGTTGGTGGTGCTTAGCGTAGGAGGCAAAATCCGTTCCTCTCTATGCAAGCTGAACTGTCCTGTGGACAATGATTTTAAGGCATCGTTTTACAGAATCAGCCGAGAATATTTTGTGGGTGTACCACTGGTTGACATTGACCTGTCGCTGATACAGTCCACAGCCCCTGCCCTGGGAGAAAAAATATTCGATATGCTGCCGATACTGTCCTCACTTTGTTCCTTATGCAGAGAGGCGGCGGCAGGAGCGCTGGCAATCACAGGCGAAACCAATCTGCTGTCGCAAGAAGAATTGGGAACCAGCGTTTACAACCTGCTGACCCTGTTGGCAGAAAAAAAGAAGCTTGAATTTTTGCTGACGGAATTTGCAAAAACGAATATGGACACAAGGCTGCTGCTGGGCGAAGAAAATCCCGTATATGAATTACGCAACACCTCAATGGCAATAGCGAAGTTCATATACAACAACAACCAAATAGCAACGCTGGGTATAATCGGCTCGCTAAGAATTGATTATAGTTCTATTCTCCCAAGAGTAGATTATATAATAAATACGGTATCAACCTACCTGAAGGAGGGTGGAATAAAATTTGAGTAAAAAAGAAAAGAACACTGCGCCAACGCAGGAGGAAAAAACCGAGGCAGAGGTTACTGTTGAGGAAGAAAAGAAAGAACCTACGCTGGAGGACCAGCTGCAGGACGCAAAGGACCAGCTGCTCCGTACAGCAGCAGAATACGCCAACTTTCGCGCACGCAGTGCCAAGGAGAAGGAGCAGACATACTCCAACGCAAAGGGCAATGTCGTTGCTGACATTCTGCCAAGCATAGATAACCTGGAGCGTGCATTGAGTCAAGAGAGCGCCGATTACGAATCCCTAAAAAAAGGTGTCCAAATGACAATGGACTCACTTATGGCGGCGCTGGAAAAAATGGGAGTAACCGCCTTTGGCGAAGTCGGTGACAAATTTGACCCCAACTATCACAATGCGGTAATGCACATTGAGGACGATAGCTTGGAGGAAAATGTGATTACCGACGTATTCCAAAAGGGCTACAAAATAAACGACAGAGTCATAAGACCGGCAATGGTCAAGACTGCCAACTAAATTACAACAAAAAAGGAGATAAACATTATGGCAAAGATTATTGGTATTGACTTAGGTACAACAAACAGCTGTGTATCCGTTATCGAAGGCGGAGAGGCTGTAGTAATTGCAAACGCAGAGGGCACAAGAACCACCCCGTCAGTTGTTGCATTCAGCAAAGACGGAGAGAGAATGGTTGGTGCCGTTGCAAAGCGTCAGGCTATCACAAACCCTGACAGAACTATTTCTTCCATCAAGAGACATATGGGCTCCGACTACAAGGTAACAATTGACGACAAAAGCTACACTCCTCAAGAGATTAGCTCCATCATTCTGCAAAAGCTAAAGGGCGATGCAGAGGCTTACCTTGGCGAAAAAGTGACAGAGGCCGTTATCACGGTTCCTGCTTACTTTACCGACGCACAGCGTCAGGCAACCAAGGATGCCGGCAAGATTGCAGGTCTTGAGGTAAAGAGAATCATCAACGAGCCAACTGCTGCCGCACTTGCATTCGGCATTGACAAGGAAGACGACCAAAAGGTAATGGTTTACGACCTTGGCGGCGGTACATTCGATGTATCCATCATCGAGATGGGTGACGGCGTACAAGAGGTTCTTGCTACCGCAGGTAACAACTGCCTGGGCGGTGATGACTTTGACAAAAAGATTATGGACTGGATTGTTGCAGAGTTTAAGGCACAGAATGGCATCGACCTATCCGGCGACAAGATGGCTATGCAGAGAATCAAGGAAGCCGCAGAAAAGGCAAAAATCGACTTGTCAGGTATGACCACAGCGCAGATTAGCCTGCCCTTCATCACAGCTGACGCAACCGGTCCAAAGCACATGGAGACCACTCTTTCAAGAGCAAAATTTAACGAGATGACAGCTGACCTTGTAGAAGCTACTATGGGTCCTGTTCGTCAGGCAATGAAGGATTCCGGCCTTTCAATGAATGATATTGACAAGATACTCCTTGTGGGCGGTTCCACCCGAATCCCTGCTGTACAGGAGGCTATCAAGAAGTTCTCCGGCAAAGAGCCGTTCAAGGGTATCAACCCGGATGAGTGCGTTGCTATGGGTGCAGCGCTTCAGGGCGGCGTCCTTGGCGGCGATGTAAAGGGTCTGCTTTTGCTGGATGTTACTCCCCTGTCACTGGGCATCGAGACAATGGGTGGCGTAAACACCGTTATCATCGAGAGAAACACCACAATCCCAACCAAAAAGTCACAGATTTTCTCAACCGCTGCCGATAATCAGACCTCTGTTGAGGTACACGTACTCCAGGGTGAGAGAGAGTTTGCAAAGGATAACAAAACGCTGGGTATGTTCCATCTTGACGGCATCCTCCCTGCTCGTCGCGGTGTACCGCAGATTGAGGTTACCTTTGATATTGACGCTAACGGCATTGTTCATGTATCAGCCAAGGATCTTGGCACAGGCAAGGAACAGCAAATCAGCATCACCGCATCTTCTAATATGAGCAAAGAAGACATTGACAAGGCTGTAAAAGAAGCTGAGCAGTTTGCCGAAGAGGACAAGAAAAAGAGAGAAGAGGTTGACCTTCGCAACAACGCTGACCAGATGGTATATCAGACCGAAAAAATGCTGTCCGAAGACGGAGACAAGTTCTCTGCCGACGACAAGAGCGCACTCGAGACAAAGGTTAACGCCCTGAAAGAAGCTCTTAAGGGCACTGACAACGAGGCTATCAAGTCAGCTCAGGAGGACTTGACAAACAAGTTCTACGAGGTATCCCAAAAGCTTTACGAGGCAGCCCAGGCTGCCCAGGCTGCTCAGGGTGCACAAGCACAAGCCCAGGAGCCACAGCAGGATGCGGGCTACACAGATGCTGACTACACCGAGGTTGATGACAACTAACAGTCAATCACGAATGCCAATTCCTACTGCCAACGCAGTAGGATATTGGCGATTATAATACTAATACACATATTTGGAGGCAAAAATGCCTGAAGAAAAAAGAGATTACTACGAAGTCCTGGGTGTAAGCAAAAACGCAACCGAGGATGAAATAAAAAAAGCATACAGAAAAACCGCAAAAAAGTACCATCCGGACCTTAATCCGGACAATGCCGAGGCCGAAGCGAAATTCAAAGAATGTAACGAGGCGTACGAGGTGTTGTCCGACCCGCAAAAAAAGCAGAGATACGACCAGTTCGGCTTTGCAGGAGTTGACCCCAACTATGGCGCAGGAGCCGGCGGTGCAGGCGGATTCGGCGGTGGTTTCGGATTTGACGGAGACATCGACCTGGGCGACATATTCTCCTCATTCTTTGGCGGAGGCGGCGGCTTTGGCGGCGGCAGAAATCCCAATGCGCCACGCAAGGGCAATGACATCCAAAGCACGGTATCCGTAACCCTTGAGGAAGCCGCAAAGGGTTGCAAAAAGACAGTAGAGGTATCAAGAGTCGAGGACTGCTCGCAATGTAACGGTACCGGTGCTGCCCCCGGAAGCTCGCCAAAAACCTGTCCCGAATGTCAGGGTCGCGGTGTTGTCAACATTCAGCAGCGTACTGCTTTTGGCGTAATGCAAACCCAACGCACCTGCAGTCACTGCGGCGGTAAGGGCACAATCATCGACAAACCATGTACAAAATGCGCCGGCAAAGGCAAGGTACGAAAGAAAACTAAAGTTGACATCAATATACCGGCAGGCATCGACCATCGTCAGGTAGTCAATGTTCGCGGCTACGGTGATGCAGGTCTCAACGGCGGTCCCGCCGGCGATCTGAGAGTTGTGGTAAATGTCAGCAACAAAACCGACTTTGAGCGTGACGGATATGACCTGTGGTACGAAAAGCACATATCCATCGCCCAGGCTGCACTTGGCGTAGAAGTTAGAGTGCCCACCCTTGACGGCGATGTAAAATACAATATCCCGGCAGGTACCCAGTCCCACGAAGTATTTAAGCTAAAAAACAAAGGTATCCAAAGGCTCAACAGCATGGGCAAAGGCGACCTATATGTACGCGTCATTGTTGACATTCCGGTTAATCTTACCGCTGAGCAAAAAGCTTTGCTAAAGCAATTTGACGCATCGTACTCACCAAAGGGCAACGGCAAGGAAGGCTTTTTTGACAAATTCAAAAAGAAGTAAAAAAAGACATCTCGCAATGAACAAGTCCGTAAAAAATGGACAATAGAAAAAAGAGACCTCCTATGGTAGAATAAAAACTACCATAGGAGGTTTTGTTATGCCAAGAGAATATATACATATTAAGCGATATGAAAACGAATTGTTAGACTTGAAAAACC
>JAQXWS010000038.1 GCA_029225565.1 Eubacteriales bacterium | reverse complement strand
AAAAGCGGCTTAGACATCTAATGATGAATCTAAGCCGCTTTTGGCGTTTTTCGTTTTTTGCTCAGTCGAGGTATAAGCATACATCTTCCCTCGCAAGAAAACGAAATTCAATCCCATTTCTCGAAGTCTGTCAGCGTGTAGGAATTTATAATTTAACTTTTTCTACACGCTGAAAACTCCCATTCGGGAGTTTTTTTAATTCTACCACACTGTGTTCACTATAGGGTAGTTTGCCGTCTGTTTTTGTAGCTTCATACTTAACAATGGTGATTGTAATTATTGATGTAATATTATGCCATGTTGTACCTATTTTATTTTTACTATTGTTTTTGAGTGCTTGTCGTATGTAACAAAATATCGCATATTCTTGCAGAATTGCTGGTTTTTGAATATTTTGCGGTGGGTGATAGGGTCCATCTTTAGGGTGTAAATCTTTCCGTATTTGTCCTTAAATGTGTATTGCTTGTCGAACATTTTGTTGTTTTTTACCTGGGATACATATGTTATTCTGGAGGTTACATATTCAGGCTCCTCAATCCTTACGCAGCTAATACCGGAGTAAACCAAAAGAGAAACCGAAATCAGCAGAGCCACAACGCCTTCAAGCTTTTTTGATTGACCGTTGCGCAGCAGTATTATTCCAAGTAAAAGCAAAACAATTCCTACTGCAAAGATTAGTATATATTTTAGCCATATTGCTGTGGTGTACATAGTCTTCTTTCTCCTTTTTTGAGTATAATATGTACACATTATACAATAGTTTGACCGATAATTCAAGCAAAATTTGTTAATTTATTATCATTCTATGCACAAATCAGTCAAAATCGTGTATTTTTTCGCCCGTTTTTGACAAAAAATTTATTTCTGTTCACCATAAAAATTTTATCCTTGACAAACTACTGCTTATTAGTTATAATACTATTCGGTCACAGATGGCCCGGTAGTTCAGCTGGTTAGAACGCCAGCCTGTCACGCTGGAGGTCGACGGTTCGAGCCCGTTCCGGGTCGCCATCATTGCTGATATAGCTCAGTAGGTAGAGTGCATCCTTGGTAAGGATGAGGTCACCGGTTCAAATCCGGTTATCAGCTCCAAAAAAGGACAACGCGGATTTTCGTGTTGTCCTTTTTTCATATAATAAAAATGGATTTTAACCGGTGACACATAGCTCCAAATTTTTATGCATAGCCGAAAAAATTTGGGAGAAAAGGTACAGTGTACCTTTTCGTAGCGAGTGGTTTCCTTCAAAAATCCGGTTATCAGCTCCAAAAAAAGTAGGTTTTAAAACCTACTTTTTTATTTTGTGTGCTCGGCACGCGTAATAACTTGGCGGTGAAAGTACGCTACTGGCTTGGCAGTAGCGTACTGTATGCTAAAGACAATTGCGTCTGTCGTGAGGCGGAGACTGAAAGAAGTCGGAGGCATTACCTTAGCTAAAGAACAAAGGAATGAATTGCTCGAAAGTATAAGCAACGGAAAATTCAAGCCGTCGTCTGTCAGGAGAGGAGAAATCCCAAAGGAAAACGGCGCATTGAGGAAGCTTATGGCAATGTAAATTAGTAAGATCATAAAGGGAGAAGTATGCCCGGATTACGCAATAAGCTTTATCTACATAATATTTGTGACATAATCAATTTTATCGTTGAGCAAAAATTTTACGCCATTTGTATTAACAGTACATATTACCTGGGATTTTGCAATGCTTTTCAACTTAAAATTAACATCAGGATAAACTCTTTTTCGGTCATTACAAATAACAGAGTATGTGGGCATTAGGCTTTTTGTCCAATATAATGAGGTTGAGCCTACATATCCGTGATGTCCAACCTTTAACAAATCAATTTTACCAACATTACTTGCAATTAGCTTTTCACCACCATTTTTGTAGTTCATATCACCTGCAAGCAGAGCTTTGTATCCGTTATACTCAACCAGAGTAACAACACTATTTACATTTTCTCCGAATTTAAATGCCGGTTTTTTATATTCTCCGTTAAAAAATGTGATTTTCATATCACCAAATAAAAAAGTCAGTCCGTCAAACCTTTCAATAATAGGAACATTTTTTGATTCCAAGGCGTTTTTCATTTGCTGATAAACCTCAACATTGTCCCATCTTTTTCTTTCCATTATAAAAATATTTTCTTCATAATAGGGCTTCAAGAAAGCTCTTTTTATTTTTACTTTTGGATGGTTAATAACAGTATCAAATCCACCGATATGGTCAGAATGGCAATGTGTTGCCAGAATAAAATCTAAAACGATTTCTCCTTTATTATTAACACAATTTTTAAGCAGGTAATCGCAAACCTCTTGCTCGTAGCCCTTTAGCTCAAGCCAAGGTTTATCAGCAGGATAATCTGTATCCTCGCCTGCATCAATCATTGCAAAATGATTATTGCTTTCAAGAATTATACAATCGCTATGCCCGGTATTTAAAAAATGAATTGCATTACTCATAAAAGTTCCTTTTCTATATAGCACATTACATTTTCATCATTTGAACAAATGGTTTTATTTGCTAATCTTTTTAACTCCGGGCATGCGTTTGAAACAGCAAAGCCGGTATTAGCTGTCTTAAATGCCGATATATCATTTTTGCTGTCACCTATTACAATAACATTTTTGATGTCGGTATCGGTAATCTCACAAAGCTTTCTTAAGCCATACCCTTTGTCAATACCTAAGTTGGTTATTTCCAGATTGTTAGACATGGAGGAGGTTAATTCGATATTGATAAGCTCAGAGCTAAGGCGTTTTTCACATTCCTTCTTTTCGCTTTCATATTTAAAAAATATATCAAACATTTCAATTTTATAAGCATCATCATACAAAATTGATTCAATATTCTCGATGGCTCTTCGTGTTTTCATCATAACAGGAATAAAATTACCATCTATATTGTAGAATTCAAGGGATTCATAATTAAATTCAGAATCATTTACAAACGGGAATCCGTTTGAGTATAATTCAACAAAACAGGTATATGACCGTAATATATCAAAAATTTTAATAGCTGTATCCTTTGAGATTGGTGAGCAACTTTTTATTCCTTTTATACGCTGATTTATTCCTGCTCCGTTTGAATAAACAAAATATTCAATGCTGTCACATTTGCGTACTTCAAGAGGAATTTCATAAAAAGTACGGCCGGTTAAAATTGCCGTTTTTATACCATTTTCAGACAGCCTTTTTATTGCACTGATGTTATCATTACTTATGGCAGAATTACTGTTTAAAAGAGTTCCATCCAAATCAACTGCTATAATTTTTTCTTTCATTTCTTTCTTCTTAATTTGAATAATATACCTTTCAATAGGGTAGGTCCAGATTGTAGGAATGTTAATAATAATGAATTTTGAAACTATTTCTACAATCGGAGTATTTATATTTCTTTCCAAAATAAACGAACCAAAAACGCCACCTATGTATGAACTAACTAAAATATTAAACACTGCCAGTAAAAAATATAAAACAGAACTATATGCAGGATTAATATTTGAATGAAATGTTATTTTCCTGTTTATCAAATACGCTGCAATATATCCGATTGAGGTAGATAAAAGATACGAGAATAGGTATCCTTTGTATTTTATTCCCAGGAGTGATAATAACGCACTATTAGGTAGGGCAATATCGTTATATTTTTTAAAGACAACATAGAGTAAAAATAGGTATGAAACAACATCAAGTATTGAGGTTATCAGTACTGATATATTAAATTTTACAAATTTCCAGATTTCAGGATGATTAGCTTTTAATTTGGTCATTCTGTCTTTTTTTCCTATGAATAACAAATCTGTTTAAGGGGTATGTCCAAATAGTTGGAACTGTCATAACAATAATTTTCATAATCATTTCAACAATAACATTATCCCATCCGTTATTTTTTACCCATGTTCCAAGGAATGCACCAAACCAAGTATTAAATGCTATAGTGCATATCACCATAATGGCATATATTACTGTTGATAAAATAGGATTGGCATCGGCTTTGAATGTTAGCTTTCTGTTCATTATGTAAGCAGCTGCATAACCGATTATTGCAGATATACAGTATGAATACATATATCCTTTATATTCAATTCCTAAAAAGCTTAATATTGCATTATCGGTAACAGGTACTTCGTTTAAAGATTTGAAAACCAAGTATTGAAGGAACAGAAATACTCCAAGCTCTAAAACAGATGTACTTGCACCGGTGAATGAGAATTTGATAAATTTCCAAATTTCCGAGTGCTTTTCAGCAAAGGCTATCAATTTATTTTTCATTGTTTTTTCCTCTCCATAAGGGTTGCAATCGTTATCGAAAACATAATAATTACAGCAATGATTGAAAAGGTGCACAGAGTATATCCGGTAAAACCTATTGTACCCAGTCTTCCTAAATTCAATTTTACTAAAATTACACCAATAACAAATATAATTGACGATATTGTAAATGTGATAATATTTGTTTTCGTGTTCATCTATATCACCTCATCAAGAGCGTATAACAAAAAAATAAAGAACTAATTTGTTTTATGTCAAATTTATGTAAAATAAATAGATTTGATTGCTATAAATCCAACACATAAGGAACTTTAGGCGTTTTGCTAAAGCTCAGATTATATAACCTAAAGCTGCGTGGAAACAGCTTATAGGAATACCATCTGCGTTCCGATATTATTTATCATTGTAAGCCTCCAAAAATAAAATTAACCCGCTGATGATATACTCATCAACGGGTTTGTTGATATATGATTATGCCCTACACCGATCTATGGGGTTCAAAAATAGGTGTGAACTTGGTATGATTTTCTTTTAACGAATTAGCTCATACTAACACTAATGCCGTGTTTAGTCAATTTTTATATCTCATCGCATTTATCTTATTCTGTCAATAACTGCCTGGGCCTTTTTGTATATCTCGTCGGTATCAATGCCGATGAACTCACCGTTGCTGTACAGTATTTTGCCGTCAATCATGGTCATCTTGATTACATCCTTGCCGCCGCTATATACAATGTTTTTTGTTATATTATTGACAGGCTGCATGCTGGGTCTGTGCATATCTATTACTATCAAATCCGCTTTTTTGCCCGCGTCTATTGTGTCACAATCCGTTAGACCCATACAGTGTGCGGAGCCCACTGTAGCCATTTTCAGTATCCGGTTTGCGTCGGTGGAGGCTGCGTCACGGTCATTCAGCTTTTGTGTAGCGGCTATCAAGAACATCTCGCGGAACATATCCAGCGCGTTGTTACTGCTTGGTCCGTCTGTGCCGATTGCCAGATTGATTCCTTTGTTAATCATCTTGGATACCGGTGCAATTCCCGACGCCAGCTTGCTGTTTGAGCCGGCATTGATTATTGCGTACACGCCTCTGTTCTTGTATATTTCCAGGTCGTTGTCGTCCACCCATACAGAGTGGTATGCACCGCCGCCATAGTTCCACATCCCCAAGCTGTCAAACAGTCGGGTAGGGGACATACCGCATTTTTTTACACAATCCTTTACCTCGCCTTCGGTTTCGCTGGAGTGCATAAATACAGGAGCCTTGTACTTGTTGGCAAGGCGGGATACACCCTGCATTAATTCCATGGATGTTGTGTATTCTGCATGGAAGCCCAGCTTGTAGCTGATAAGAGGATGGTAGCTGTTGAATTTGTTGTAGTATTCCTCCAGTTTTTCCAAATCCTCCTTGAAGTTATTGAGTCCGCAGGTCATTACTGTCCTGAATCCAAAGTCAACGCTTGCCTTCGCCATGGCTTCGGGGAAGTAGTACATATCAAAGCAGGCAGTGATACCGGAGGTTAGATACTCCAGAAATGCCAGCCGTGACAAATCGTAAATATCCTCATCCACCAGCTTTGCCTCCAAAGGGAATATCATATCGTACAGCCATGGCTGTAAAGGCAGGTCATCGGCAAAGGACCTGGCAAATGTCATTGCAGAGTGGGTATGCGCGTTCTTAAAAGACGGCATCAGCAGGTTACCCTTTAGGTCATATACTCTGTCGGCTTGCAGATGGCTGTTGCCAACGGCAACAATTCGGTCACCGTCAACATATACATCATCATTTGTTATTTCAAAATCCTTGTTCAGCACAAGTCCGTTAGTAAACTTAATCATTCTTTATCCTCATCAGATTTGTTGTATATGGTGCTTTTATTATACCCTTGTCCGTTATTATAGCAGTAATTAGATTATTGTCTGTTACATCGAATGAGGGGTTGTAGCATTTTGTTTGGGGCAATGCCATATCACGGGTGTACCACATTGATTTAATTTCCTGTGGGTCCCGTTCTTCTATCACAATATCATCACCTGTTGCACAAGTATAATCTATTGTGGAATACGGAGCCAGAACATAAAATGGTATGCCATAATGCTTTGCAAGAATTGCCACGCCGCTTGTTCCCACCTTGTTTGCGGTGTCGCCGTTTGCCGCAATTCTGTCAGCCCCAACAAGGACAGCGTCGATTTTGCCCTGCTTCATAACTATGCTTGCCATATTGTCGCATATCAGCGTTACATCACAGCCTGCTTTTTCCAATTCGTAGCTGGTAAGTCTTGCACCCTGTAGCAACGGCCTCGTTTCGTCGCTGTAAATATGAAAATTATATCCCCGTTCCTTGCCTAACAGCAATGGGCCCAGTCCTGTTCCGTATTCGCCGGTGGCAAGGGCGCCTGCGTTGCAGTGGGTGAGTATTCCGTCGCCGTCATTGAGCAGCGACAGTCCGTACTCGCTGATTTTTTTGCACATTGCAATGTCCTCGTTGTGGATTGCTATTGCCTCATCTATCAGCGATTTGCCGTCATAGTACGCCTTTAGCATTCTGTCCGTAGCCCAGGACAGATTGACTGCCGTGGGACGGGCAGAATCCAAATACTGCTTTAGCATAGCCTTGTCATCTTCAATTAGCGCCATACCGTATGCGGCGAATATTCCTATTGCCGGAGCGCCGCGTACCTGCAGCTTTTTGATTGCGTAGTAGTAGTCCTCCTTGGTTTTCGGCTCAATATATACCTCTTGGTTTGGCAACAGCGTTTGGTCAAGCAGTAACAGCTTGCCGTCTTTGTACAATATGTTTTTCATTCTATATTCCTTACTATCTCGGTGATTAGTGCCTGAAATTCGTTTGCGGATTGTCCTGCAGCCTCATTAACATCTTCGCCGCTTAACGGCTTGTCCAATATACCGCAGGCCATATTCGCTATCATGCTGATACCCGCTACCCTCATACCGCAGTGATTTGCCGCTATGGACTCAATTACGGTGCTCATACCAACAGAGTCTGCTCCAAGGGCGGACAGCGCTTTAATCTCTGCCGGGGTCTCAAATTGCGGTCCGGTCAATTGTGCATATACGCCTCGTTTTATATCAATGCCGATATTCATAGCCGATTTGATAACTATCCTTTGCAATTCTTTACTGTATGCGTTGCTCATATCCGGAAAGCGAGTGCCCAGGGATTCGTCATTACTGCCGATAAGAGGGGACGGAACGAACATTGATATATGGTCTTCAATCATCATAAAGTCACCTACAGACAGGTTTTTGTTAATTCCGCCGGCAGCGTTGGTTAATATGATTGTATCAACTCCAATGGCTCTAAGTAATCTTATTGGAGCAACCACCTGTTGCGGCGTATATCCCTCATACAGGTGAACTCTGCCGTCCATGAGTACAATATCCCTGCCGCCCAGCTTGCCGAAAACGAATCTGCCGTTATGACTTGGAGCTGTAGGTACGGGCAGTGATTTAATTCCGCTGTAGCTAATGCATTTTGCGTCCTGTACCTTGCTCACAAGACCGCCCAACCCGGAGCCTAATACCACAGCAATTTTCGGTCGGGAGGGAATCATTTCTGCTATTGCTTTTGCTTCTTGAGTAAACATTATATCACCTCATATCTACATTATAGTATCAAATAGTACAATAATCAAACCATTTTTGTTTTTTATATTGCATTATTGTTTATATTTTGGTATTATATTTTTGTTATATTCTTTTGTGGAAAGGAATGATTGAATGAAAAAGCTTGTTTCTGTTTTTGTTGCGCTCTCTCTGGCTGTAACCTGTGTTTTTGCATTGGCAGGCTGCTCAAAAAGCGATACAAAATACGACCTTGTGATGATTACCGACGGTTCACCCATCACAGACGGAAACTATAATGAGAGCGCCTGGAACGGTGTTAAATCTTTCGGCGACGAAAACAATGTTTC
This sequence comes from Eubacteriales bacterium, assembly GCA_029225565.1. Classification (GTDB taxonomy): domain Bacteria; phylum Bacillota; class Clostridia; order Oscillospirales; family Acutalibacteraceae; genus Eubacterium_R. The sequence goes on along the minus strand of JAQXWS010000038.1, from coordinate 94,297 downwards.
TTATCGCTACTATCAACCCGGTCTTAACGAGGATGACCTATTGGATAGCGAAATAATCAAGAGATATGTGGATCTTGCAATTGATAACGGCGCAAAGACAATAGTTTTCCCGGGACAGGTTTTTGCTGATTATATCTGCGAGGTTGCAGATGCACACAGCGATATCAATTTTGTTCTCATTGATTCTCAGCCTTTATGCTCTCACAATACCCACAAAAATATTGCGTCTGTTACTTTTGACAATCTCCAGGCAGGCTATCTTGCCGGATATTCGGCTGTAGCTATGGGTAACACAAAGCTGGGATTCTTCGGCGCCGACGATGCTGTGTCCGGCAATTACGGCTCCGGATATGTGCAGGGCGCGGCAAAAGCTGCCGATGAGAGCGCAACGCCGGTTGTTCTCGATTATGCTAATTTTGATGACGATAACCTGAGTTTTGATTATTCCTTTACCGTCAAAGCAGTCTATACCAAGATTGAGGACTGCAAAGAGGACGTGTTCAAGGTAAATGTAGTCAACGGCTACGGTACGGGTGCATATACCGACGGACAGAATGTAACCATCACAGCGTATCCTCCTGAGGAAAACAAGGTGTTCGATCACTGGGAGGTCAAGAGTGATACTGATGGAGTTTCTGACAAGAAGGTAAATATTTCTTCCTCCAAAAAGGATAGTATGAATCTTTTGGTAGGTGACTGCGACTGCACTATCACAGCTGTGTATAGCGATAGCGAGACTGTTCCTGTTACTATCAAGGGCGGCGATACCGTCAATGCCCAAAAGGACAGCACGGTGTGGGTTACTGCTCCCGTTGCCGATAAGGGCAAGGTTTTTGACCATTGGGAATGTGATGATGCAAACAAGATTGCAGATGTTAATTCTATCGGCACAGAGGTTACTGTTGAATCACAGCCTATAGAGCTGACTCCTGTGTATGTTGACAGCCAATACCCGACATTCTATGTAGATGTTGTTGACGGCACGGGCTCAGGCTCATACATTGCCGACGACGAGGTGACCGTTACTGCCAATCCGCCCCGGGACGGCTATATGTTCTACAAGTGGGAGAATGTTGATAATCACGGCAAGCAAACAGGTATTGCCATGGATAACGAGTATGACTATTCCACAAAGTTCCTGATGGTGGACAGATATGCTGCTGTTGTGGAAGAGATGATTGACAACGGCACACAGGTTGTATTTGCCGGCGGAAATCCAATGGCGGATTCTGTCTTTACCGCCAACAGCAACTTTGATTATCCGGTATATGGATTTGGTTACGGTTATGACCAAAAAGACAGCAACAACTGTATTGCCAGCGTAGTTAATGACTACGGCGCCGCTGTTAAGATGGTACTCTCCGATTACAAGGCAGGCAATGTGGTTGGTGATTGCTCCAACGGTTGCATTTATGTCACCAATATCAGCTCCGACAAGAACGACGATAATTACAATGCCGGTTACGCAAAGGTGTACAAATCCCTTGCCGATGGCAAGCTTGTTATTAAGGAACCTAATCAGACCGAAAAGGCTTTGGCCGTTTCAAAATGTCTGACAGTTTATTATTGGACAAAATAATACATATTACAATAGCAAAACCACTGTGAAGAATCACAGTGGTTTACTTTTTTAGTATTCTATTTCGGTTACTTTTTTAGTATTCTATTTCGCCGGTGTAGATTAGGTTGCAATCGCCCGACAAGGTGATACCGTTATCGCTGTAATTAACCAGCAAATCACCGCCTCTTACCTTTACTGTAATGTCGGTATTCTTTTTGCAATAGTTGTTTTCTACAGCTGCCACAACGGCGGCACAGGCGCCTGTACCGCAAGCAGGAGTCTCCCCGTTGCCTCGCTCCCATACGCGCATCTTGATGGTATTTGAATTTACAACTCTTACAAATTCGGTATTGATTCTGTCAGGGAACATAGGATTATTCTCAAATTTGGGACCGATTGTTTCTATGTCAATCTTATCAACATTATCCACAAATGTAACGCAGTGGGGGTTACCCACATTGACGCAGGTAATATTGAACTTTTTGCCGTCAATATCAATGTTCCTGCCGACTACTCTGTCGGTGTCAATATTTACGGGTATCATGGCAGAGTCCAGTACCGCCTTGCCTATATCAACAGTAGCAGAGGACACCTTGCCGTCCCTTGTGAATACTCGTAGGGACTTGACGCCCGACACGGTTTCGACAGTCATTCTGTCCTTGATTACCATACCGTTGTCATATAGGTATTTGCCCACACAACGGATGCAGTTACCGGCCATTGCTCCCTCCGAGCCGTCACGGTTGAATATGCGCATCTTTGCATCTGCAATGTCGCTGTTCTCAATCAGTACAATGCCGACTGCACCGACGCTGTGATGCCTGTCACAAAACTCAATTGCAAAGCTCTCAGGGCAGGTGATGATGCCGCATTGATTGTTAAAGTAGATATAATCATCACCGGTTCCCTCCATTTTGGAGAACTTAAGTATGCCTTTTTCTTGGCGCATATTGTTTATATCTACCAATTCGGTGTTTTGCTGATTGTATCTCGATGCAATTATATCAGCCAGCGCATTGGCGGTATCAAGTGATGTCAGCGTTGCGATACCCAGCTGGTTAGCCCTGTTATGCAATCTGATATAGTCGGCAATGGAATTCTTGTCCGACTTGCCGGTATATACAATGTAATCCAGCATACCCGACTCCACCAAATCCATAATGGAGTTGTCCTCACGCAGCTTGTTGACTACCGATACATCTATTCCCAGTCGGCTGATTTCCTTTGCTGTTTCCGGCGTTGCCCACAGCTTTGCGCCCAGGTCATCAAGCTTTTTTGCAAGATTTACAATTTCGTATCGGTCTTGTTTTGTTACGGTTATCAGCACACCGTGGCCGTTTTTGCCACAGTCCACATTGAATCCTGCGCTGACAAGTCCCTTAAACAATGCCTCATTCAGGTTTTTACCTACACCCAGCACCTCTCCGGTGGACTTCATTTCCGGACCAAGCTGTGAGTTGACATCGTTCAGCTTTTCAAAGCTGAATACAGGCACTTTTACCGCAAAGTAGGGCGGGGTTTTGTACAGTCCTGTGCCGTATCCCAAATCATCCAGAGTAGCGCCTACCATAATCTTGGTTGCAAGCTCCACCATCGGCACTCCCGTTACCTTGCTGATGTACGGTATTGTACGGGACGCTCTGGGATTAACTTCTATTACATACAACTCATTTTGGTAGATTAGGTACTGTATGTTGATTAGTCCCTTGGTACCCAGCGACAGTGCCAGTTTGTTGGATATGTCACAGATTTTTTCCAGCATAATGTCATTAAGATTGTAGGGCGGATATACAGCAATTGAATCACCGCTGTGTACGCCTGCGCGCTCAATATGTTCCATTATTCCGGGAATGAGCACCTTTTCGCCGTCGCTGATGCAATCAACCTCCAACTCGGTACCCATCATATACTTGTCAACCAGTACGGGATTCTCTATACCCTGCGCAAGAATCAACGACATATACTGCTCAACATCATCATCGGTGTACGCAATGGTCATATTCTGCCCGCCTATTACATAGCTCGGCCGCAGCAATACAGGATATACCAGCTCTTTGGCTGCGTCCAGCGCCTGCTGCGTTGTCATTACGCTGGTACCCTTGGGACGAAAAATACCGAATTTTTCAAGCAATGCGTCAAAGCGCTCTCTGTCCTCTGCAATGTCGATTGATTCTGCCGATGTACCCAGAATAGTGATGCCGTTTTTGTCAAGGAATTTTGTCAGCTTTATTGCTGTTTGCCCGCCAAAAGCAACAACTACGCCAATAGGCTTTTCCACCTTGATAATATTCATGACATCTTCTTGCGTAAGTGGCTCAAAGTAGAGTCGGTCGCCTGTATCAAAGTCGGTGGATACAGTCTCCGGATTATTGTTGACCAGGATAACTTCGTATCCCAATTCCTTTAATGTCCAAACACAGTGAACAGAGGAGTAGTCAAATTCTATTCCTTGCCCGATACGGATAGGACCGGAACCAAGTACAAGAATTCTTTCTTTTTCACTTGCAGGCAGTTGTCTTGACTCGCAGTGTTCGTCATAGGTTGAGTAAAAATATGGGGTTTGCGCTTCAAATTCGGCGCCGCAGGTGTCAACCATCTTATATACTGCGTCCCTGTGGTATGCAAGAGGATTTCTGCTGAGGTCGATTAAGGCCTTGTCCGTGTATCCCAGATTCTTGCCCTTTATATACATCTCTTTGGATAAAGGGGTATCCTCAATCTTTTTTTCGTATTCGGCAAGGTTTTTCAGCTTGTATAAAAACCATTCGTCAATCATGGTAATTTCGTGAATCTTGTCCACGGAATAACCTTCTTTTAGCGCTTTAAAAACCGAGAACAGCCTGAGGTCGTCCTGGGAATGCAGCAGCTCTTGGGTATCCTTGCCTTCAACAGCTTTGTTATTCAGGGTGTCAAGACCTATTTCTGCGCCACGCACCGCTTTCATTATAGCGGCTTCAAAGGTGGGCGCTATGCTCATTACCTCACCGGTAGCCTTCATCTGTGTGCCCAGCTTGCGTGATGCCTGTACAAATTTGTCAAAGGGCCACTTAGGCACCTTTACTACAACGTAGTCCAGCGTTGGCTCAAAGCAAGCACAGGTCTTTCCGGTAACATCGTTGGTTATCTCATCAAGGGTGTAGCCCAGGGCAATCTTTGTGGTTACCTTTGCTATAGGATAGCCGGTTGCCTTGGAGGCCAATGCTGATGAACGGCTGACACGGGGATTAACCTCGATTACGCTGTATTCAAAGCTTTCGGGATTGAGAGCAAACTGACAGTTACAGCCACCCTCTATGCCCAATTCTGTTATAATGTCCAGCGATGCCGAGCGCAGCATCTGGTATTCTTTATCTGACAGGGTTACAGCAGGAGCAATTACCACGCTGTCGCCGGTGTGCACTCCAACCGGGTCAAAGTTTTCCATAGAGCATACGGCAATTACATTTCCCACATGGTCACGCATTACCTCAAACTCAATCTCTTTCCATCCGGCAATGTATTTTTCTACCAGCACTTGGGTGATGGGGGATAGCATCAGTCCGTTTTTTGCAATAATATTCAGTTCGTCCCTGTTATGAGCTACGCCGCCTCCTGCGCCGCCTAATGTAAACGCAGGCCTTATGATAACAGGGTAGCCGATGTCATCTGCAATTCGTCCGGCTGTCTCCAAATCGTTGGCAATATCGCTGGGCACTACCGGTTGATTTAGCTTTACCATAGTGTCACGGAACATTTGCCTGTCCTCGGCCTTGTCGATAGCCTGAGCGTCTGTGCCTAACAGCTTGACGCCCATTTTTTCCAGGTAGCCGCTTTTGGCAAGCTGCATACCTATGGTAAGTCCTGTTTGGCCACCCAGTCCGCACAGAATTGAATCCGGTTGTTCCTTAGCAATAATTCGCTTTACCGTGTCCTCGGTCAGCGGCTCCAGGTATATGTGGTCAGCCAATGCCTTGTCGGTCATAATGGTGGCAGGATTTGAGTTGATTAGTACAACCTCAATGCCCTCGTCCTTTAGCACCCTGCATGCCTGGGCGCCTGCATAGTCAAACTCTGCCGCCTGGCCGATTACAATGGGGCCGGAGCCTATTACCAATACTTTTTTTATATCTTTGTTAAGAGGCATTATTCCTTACCTCCCATCATTTTTATAAATTTGTCGAACAAAAATCTTGTGTCATGGGGTCCGCTGCAGGCTTCCGGATGAAATTGTACCGAAAATGCCTGCTTGTCCGGGTATTCAATTCCCTCGCAGGTGCCGTCATTTGCGTTAATGTAGGACACCGTGCCGTAGTCTGTGATGCTTTCGTTAACAACTGCATATCCGTGATTTTGGGACGAAATATAGGTTCTTCCTGTTTCCAGACATTTTACAGGCTGGTTAACCCCTCTGTGTCCGTACTTTAGCTTTATGGTTTCGCCGCCCATGGCCAGAGCCAACAGCTGATGTCCAAGGCATATACCGAATATCGGTACCTTGCCTACCAGCTTTTTTATTTCTTCTATTACTTCTGTGTTTTCCAGCGGGTCACCGGGTCCGTTGGACAGCATAACTCCGTCAACACCCAGCTTCAGCATTTCTTCTGCCTTGGTGTCATAGGGCATTACTGCAACATTGCATCCACGCTTACAAAGCTCGCGAACAATGTTCTTTTTTGCGCCGAAGTCCATGAGCACAACATTGTATTTATGCTCATTACTTGGCATCAATTCGGCTTTGTGAGTTGATACGCTCTTTACGGCGTCGATTATTCTGTATTCCTTGAGTTTGTCATAGTCCACAGTTCTTGGGTCGGTGGTAATAATTGCGTTCATTACACCGCTTTCGCGAATAATTTTTGTTATTTCGCGGGTGTCAACGCCATATACACCCGGTATGTTGTTGCGTACCAAAAAGGTGTTAAGACTTTCGTCACACCTAAAATTGGATGGGTCGTCACATTTTTCCCGTACTATGTATGCGGTAATATATGACTTTTTGCTTTCCATATCCTCTTTTATGATACCGTAGTTACCTATGAGGGGGAATGTTTGCATCACTATCTGTCCATAGTAGCTGGGGTCGGTTAGTGTTTCTATATACCCTCCCATACCGGTAGTGAAAACCAATTCGCCCATCACATCGTGATATGCCCCAAAGCCGTAGCCCTTGAATACTTGACCGTTTTCCAGACAAATATATACTTCTTTATCCATTGTTGTTCCTTAGTCAGCCATTAATTTTACCAGCACAGCCTTTTGTGCGTGGAGTCTGTTTTCTGCTTCGTCAAAGATTTCGTCGGCATGGGCCTCAAACACCTTTGCGGTGATTTCTTCCTCTCTGTGTGCAGGAAGACAGTGCAGTACCATTGCATCATCCTTTGCCACTGCCATAACGGAGTCGTTGATTTGGTATTCCTTAAATACTTTTTCGCGCTCCGTCTTTTCTTCCTCCTGACCCATTGATGCCCACACATCTGTGTACAGTACATCTGCGTCCTTTGCGCAAGCCTGAATATTGCTTGAACAAGTAAATTTGCCGTTTGCCTCAGCCCACTCCATAATTTGCGGGTCAGGCTTGTATTCATCGGGACAGGCAATAGCACATTCCATACCCATCAGTATTGCACCGACAATGAGGCTGTTTGCCATATTGTTGCCGTCACCGATAAAGCAGAATTTTAGTCCGTCAAAGCTTTTTTTGTGCTCTCTGATAGTCATCAGGTCAGCCAATACCTGGCATGGGTGACAGTAATCCGTAAGACCGTTGATGATTGGAATCGAGCCGTATTCTGCCAAATCCTCAACCTCTTTTTGCTCAAATGTGCGAATCATAATACCATCCAGGTATCTGCTGAGAACTCTTGCTGTATCCTGTACAGGCTCGCCTCTGCCGATTTGCAGGTCCCTATTGCTAAGGAACAATGCTTGCCCTCCCAGCTGATACATTCCGGTCTCAAAGCTGACTCTTGTTCTTGTACTGCTTTTTTGAAAAATCATTCCCAAGGTCTTGCCCTCAAGATAATGATGCTTAATTCCGTTGTGATTTTCATATTTCAATTGGTCAGCCAGATTGAGTATATCAAGTATTTCTTTTTTGCTTAAGTCCTGTAGTTTTAGTAAGTGCTTCATTTTTCTATTACCTCTTTCAATATTTTTAGTCCCTTGTCAATTTCGTTGTAACTGATGTTGAGGGCAGGGAGGAGTCTCACTTTGTTTTTGTGGGCAGTAAGCACCAGCAGACCATCTTGTAGGCACTCCTTTGCAATGTCACCGGCATTTTTTGTTGTGCTGATTCCCAGCATCAAGCCTTTGCCGCTTATTGATTCAACATTTTTCATTTCCTTAATGGCAGAAATAATGTATTCACTTTTTTCTTTTACTTCCCGTAGGAATCCGTCGTCAATTCGCTCCACTATGCTGATGGCGCCTGCGGCAGCTATCGGGTTGCCCCCGAAGGTGGAGCCGTGACTGCCGTATGTTACGCAGTCGGCTACCTTGTCACCAAACAGCACAGCACCCATGGGAAGTCCTCCTGCAAGTCCTTTTGCAGTGGATACTATATCCGGGGATATTCCGTAATTTTGGTACGCAAAGTAGGTACCGGTTCTGCCGTTGCCGGTTTGGACCTCATCTACAATCATCAGAATGTCTTTAGCCTTTGCTGTTCTTTCTATTTCTGCAACAAATTCTTGGCTAAGGTCGTTTACACCGCCTTCACCCTGTATGCACTCAAACATAATTGCACACACATCGTCGGTTATAAGTTGGCGCAGATGCTCAATATCGTTTGTTCTGCAGTATATGAAACCGTCTGTGAATGGGCCGAAATCGGTATGAAATTCGTCCTGACCCGTTGCGGCTAATGTTGTGATTGTTCTGCCGTGAAAGCTGTCGGTCATAGTGATGATTGTACTTCTGCCTTCACCATATTTGTCGTAGCTGTATTTTCTGGCAAATTTGATTGCTCCCTCGTTTGCCTCGGCTCCGGAATTGCCAAAGAATACCTTTTTCATTCCTGACCTTTCGCACAGTAGCTGTGCCAGCCTTGCACAGGGTTGTGTATAGTACAGATTACTGGTGTGCTGCAGTTGATTCAGTTGGTTTGTTACTGCCTGCTTCCATTCTTCATCGCAGATACCAAAGGCTGTAACACCGATACCGGAGCCGAAATCTATGTATTCCTTACCGTATTCGTCATACAATGTTGAGCCCTTTCCTTTTTGCAGGCACACATCGAATCTGCCGTAAGAGTGGGCCACATATTGGTTATCCAGTTCTTTTGTATTCATTTTTTCTCCTATCTGCTCCTAAACATAGTGCCCATACCTTCATCTGTCAGCAGCTCCATCAGTATGGAGTGGGGTACTCTGCCGTCAATAATGAATGCCTTTTTGCAGCCTTTGCGGATTGCCTGTGTCATTGAGTCAATCTTTGGTATCATACCGCCGCTGATTATGCCGTCTGCAATCAGAGCAGGGGTGTTGGATATGTAAACACGGTGTATTAGTGTGGATTCATCATCCTTGTCTCTCAACAGACCTACAATATCCGTCATTGACACCAGCGCCTCTGCCTTTAGTTCACCTGCAACGGCTGCTGCCACGGTGTCGGCATTGATGTTGTAGCAATGTCCGTTTTCGTCGTAGCCGATTGTGGATATAACAGGAATCCAGTTGTTATTCAGTATCTCAATAACAGCCTCCATATTCATCTCCGTTATTTCGCCCACATAGCCGTGACTATCGTCCATAGCTTTGCATTTTATCATATTTCCGTCCATTCCCGACAGGCCGATTGCGTGGCCTCCCAGGTTACCGATTTGGCACACAAGGTCTTTGTTCACCTTGCCGGCAAGTACCATTTGTACAACATCAACAGTATCTTGGTCTGTTACTCTCAATCCGTCCAAAAACTTACTCTCGATACCCATTTTGTCCAGGGTTTTGTTTATGGCAGGGCCTCCTCCGTGTACCAGTACCACCTTTATGCCGACTGTTGTCAGCAGTACCAGGTCACGCATAACAGCCTCTTTGAGCTCATCGTTTATCATGGCGTTGCCACCATATTTTACTACAATAATCTTTTTTCTGTATCTTTGTATGTGGGGCAGCGCCTCAGCCAGCACAGCCGCCTTTTGCTGATTAGTAATATCCATTGCTGTTATTCCTCCGTTAGGTGCGGTAGTCGCCGTTGATTTTTACATAGTCGTAAGTCAGGTCGCATCCCCAAGCCGTTGCGTCACAGCTGCCGTCATGGAGATTTATTAAAATATTAATTTCGTCACAGGACAGTATCTTGGACGCTTCATCCTCGCTGAACTCAACGCCGGACCCGTTACGGCATACGCCCACAATACCTTTTGCGCTGGATAGGTCAACATCAACCTTGTTTATATCAAATTCAGCGTCCGCATATCCTATGGCACACAGCACGCGTCCCCAGTTTGCGTCCTCACCGAACATAGCGGCTTTGAAGAGGCTGGAGCATACAACGCTTTTAGCTACTGCGATGGCGGTTTCCTTGTCCTTTGCACCGCTGCACACACATTCCAGTAGCTTGGTTGCGCCTTCGCCGTCCTTGGCAAGCATTCTTGTTAGGTTGGACATTACCTGATATAGTGCCGATTTAAAAATTTCGTATTCATCGCCCTCACAGGTTATTTCTTCATTTGACGCCATGCCGTTGGCCATCAGACATACCATATCGTTTGTGGACTGGTCGCCGTCTATGGACAGGCAGTTATAAGTTATTTTTACTATTTCGGACAATGCCTTTTGCAGCATTTCGCTGCTGATAGCACAGTCGCTGGTAATGAAGTTAAGGGTAGTAGCCATATTTGGGTGAATCATTCCCGAGCCCTTTGCCATACCGCCAAGGTGACAGGTAATGCCGTTTATATCAAATTCTACCGCATACTCCTTTTTTACGGTGTCTGTGGTCATGATAGCTGTTGCGGCCTCAAGATTTTTGTGGTGGTCCAGTCCTTTTGCAAGTATAGGTACCGCTTTTTCTATCGGCTCTATAGGCAGTATCTGACCGATAACACCGGTGGACGCCACAATAACCTGCTCTTGGGGGATTCCAAGCTCCCGTGATACCAACAGGCACATTTTGTTAGCCTTTTCTATTCCGTCTGCATTGCAGGTGTTTGCATTTTTGGAATTGGCAATTACTGCAATTGCCTTGCCTTCGCTTTTTTCCAGATTTGCTTTAGTTACAATTATCGGAGCGCCTTTTACCTTGTTTTGGGTATATACGGCGGCTGCGTTTGCAGGTACTTCGCTGACATACAGACAAATGTCATTCTTGTGGGGTGTGTTAGGGTCGTCGTTGGCAGACTTTTTGATTCCGCAGTATGTACCGTTTGCCTTGTAGCCCTTGGAGGCGCATATGCCTCCTTCGATTGTTTTGTATATATTGTTCATAATTATTCTCCTATGTTAAGTCCGGTTGTCGGGTCAAGTCCCAAAGCGATGTTCATACACTCAATAGCCGCACCGCTGGCACCCTTTCCGAGATTATCAAACCTGGATGTGATTACTATTCTGTCATCATTGCCGTTAATTTCTATCTCCATATCATCGCGTCCGGCAAAGGTGTTGCCGGAAATCATACCCGTCGTGTAGCCGATGGGTCTTACCTTGACAAAGGCTTTTCCTCGGTAATGGGATGCAAATACTTGTTGCAGCTCTTGCTTTGTATATTTTTTTGTCATCATATCCGTGAATAGGGGAATGCTTACCACCATGCCTCTTGGGTAGTCACATATATGGGGAGCAAAAAACGGTGTTACTGCAAGTCCGCTGATTGCCTTCATTTCTTTTAAGTGCTTATGCTCTTGGCTCAATGCATATTGCCTGGGCGCATCAAGTTCAGGGTCTCGCTGAGTATCCTCGTATTGTGCAATGCCTTTTTTCCCTGCGCCGGTGTATCCACTCATTGCATAGCAGGTAATCGGGTAGTCGGCACTTATTATGCCGTGGCTTATCAGGGGATATACTATGCTGTTGAATCCGCTGGCATAGCATCCCGGTACAGCAATTCTGTTGCAGGTCTGTACCTTGTGCAGCAGTTGGTCGCTAAGCTCCGGAAATCCGTATGCCCATTCGGGATTAGTTCTGTGTGCCGTGGATGTGTCGATAATTTTTACATTCTCGTTGGTAACCATGGATACAGCCTCTCTGCTGGCATCATCCGGCAAACAAAGGAATGTAATGTCCGACATATTTATCATTCTTGCCCGTTCTGTAGGGTCCTTCCTTTTTTCTTGATTGATAGTCAGTAATTCAATGTCATTTCTGTTTTCAAAGCGGTTGAATATTTTTAATCCGGTAGTACCTTGGCTGCCGTCGATAAATACCTTTGTCATTGTATAATTACTCCATTACTATTTTTAAATCTAACTTATTATACACTTATAATATCCGTTGTCAATAGATATGGCAAAATTTGTTATAAATATGCATAAAAATGGATAAATATGCATTAATTGTGTAAAGTATTATTCCTTTTATAACCAATATTGTGCATATTGACAGGCAGATTTTTTGGACATTGATTTGACATATTTGTATCCTTTGCTAATATATTTTTTGTCTCAGAAATAATTATGGGAGATGAAAAATGAATAGCGAAATTATAGTAGCTCTGTTATCTCTGGTAGGCACCCTTGCCGGTACATTCGGTGGCATTATCACATCATCAAAGCTAACTGCTTATCGCATTAAGCAGCTGGAATTAAAGGTGGATAAGCACAATAATTTTGCCCAGCGAGTGCCCGTACTGGAAGAAAAAATTAAGGTTGTCAATCATCGTATTGATAATCTTGAGAATAACAGGTAACATTATACCCCATACCGCATTTGGTATGGGGCTCGTTATATTCCGTATTGCAGACTTTGCGGGTCCTGAAACAGTGGTATCATAGGCGGCTCAAATGTGAATAATACAAATATCATTCCGGTTACTATCAGCATTGCCAGGGATACTCCGTTTGCCATACTGCCGCCTATACTGCTGTTTATCAAAATGTAGCTGATAACAAAGGCGACGGCAACACCTACAAAGTACGATGCAATATTTACAAAATTATTCATTTTACCGGTAACACCCAGGCTCAGGTAGTATATATTCAATATTGTAATTAATCCTGCTATTATTCCCATATATTTCGCAAAGAACACATTGAATTTGTCCTTTTTTAACAATATCGCCTCATATATTCCGTAAAAGAAATACGGAAAGAATAACAGCTTCAGATGTTCCCAGGGACTTTCGTTAACAGGGCAGAGGAGGGCAACAAGCTTTGATTCTCCACTCCATTCAAAAAAGAAGTGCATCAGCGTACCCACAACGCAAACTACTATAAAACCAATAATCTCCGGCTTCAAAATCCTTTTGTTCATATTATCACCACATATAATAGTATATGCGTGTATCAATGTTATATAATAGAATAAAAAAAGTCCTACACACAAATCGTGTATAGGACTATGGCGCAGAGGGTGGGATTCGAACCCACGCGCCCTTTCGGACAAACGGTTTTCAAGACCGCCTCGTTATGACCACTTCGATACCTCTGCGTTTATCAATGCTTTGATATATTATCACAATGTAGCGTCTTTTGTCAAGAAAAATTTTGAATTAATCAAATAAAATATGCTTGACATTTGTACCCAATTATGATAAAGTAATTCCTGCACGAAAGTGTAAAACTTGACAGGTAAATCCAAGTCACACGCAGAAGTACTCAAGTTGGTGACGAGGCGCCCCTGCTAAGGGCGTAGGTCGGGTAACCGGCGCGAGAGTTCGAGTCTCTCCTTCTGCGCCAATAAAAACCACCCATATTTCGGGTGGCTTTTATTATTTGTTGAGAGACGAGAACTCTTTAGTCCATGTGCGACGGTTCGCCGCAGGCAGAGGAGCACGGACATATATAATCGGTTATTTGCAAAGCAAATGAAAAAGGCTTGCCTTTTTAGAGTTCTCCTTGCTTTGGTCTTGCTACAACAAAAAGCACCCTCAAAGAGAGTGCTTAGAAATCATTATTCTTCGTTAATTTTAGCAAAGCATTCGCTGCAATAAACCGGGCGATTCTCTTTTGGCTCAAAGGGAATCTTACAGGATGCGCCGCATTCTGCACATACTGCTTCATGCATCACTCTGTCGGCCTTAGCTGCTTTTCTGGCGTTTCTGCAAGCTTTGCATCGCTGAGGCTCGTTAACAAAGCCCTTTTCTGCGTAGAATTCCTGCTCACCGGCAGTAAACACAAATTCTTCATTGCAATCTTTGCATACCAAGGTCTTATCTTCGTACATTTGCTTCCTCTCCAATCTCTGTATTTTTGGTGTATTCAAAAAGAAACCGCTTCCAGCTTCTTGCGAATTCGTTGAATCGCATTGTCGATTGCCTTTGGCTTTTTGTCCAATTTTTCTGCAATTACATTGTAGCTATAGCCCACTATATGTAGCTTTAGTACCTCGTTCTCAAAACTGGATAATTGCTCATACAGGGTGTCAGTAAGAATGTTAACACTTTCTTTTGCCAAAAATTCGTCCTCGGCACTAAGGGCAAACTTGTTGTCCATATAGTCCTCCTCAAGGGTGACTATACTGTTTTGGGGTATGTCCTTCATCCTGGATTGCTTCTTGATAGCATTTTGTATAGAATTCTTAACGCATGTAGCGGAGTAGGTAATGAATTTTGCACCCTTGTTTTTTGAATAAGAATTGATAGCCGCCAGCAGTCCGATCATACCCTCCTGTACCAGGTCGTCTTTTTCCAGTGGGGCTCCGATGTACTTCATTGCGATAGCCTCAACCGTTGGACGGTACTTCATAATCAAGGCATCGGTGGCTGTGCTATCACCGTTCTTTGATTTTTCTATCAATTCCATATCCGTATTGTTGGAATCTATATGCATTGCTACTCCTTAGATAATGTTAAAATCTATAAATATAATATTACAGAAAATAAATATAGTCAATATTCTTTTGTAAGATTTGTCGAAAAAGCAATAATTACAGCTAAAAATTTTGTTAATATCTACATATTATTGTAGATAATATACAAAAATTGCTTACACATTAAATCTAAACAGGACGATGTCTCCGTCTTTCATTACATATTCTTTTCCCTCGGAGCGAACCAGACCCTTGTCCTTTGCGGCGGTCATTGAGCCGCAGGCCATAAGGTCATCAAAGGATACTACCTCCGCACGGATGAATCCACGCTCAAAATCGGTATGAATTTTTCCGGCTGCCTGGGGTGCTTTTGTGCCTTTTTTTATTGTCCATGCCCTCACCTCGGGCTTGCCTGCAGTGAGATAACTGATGAGACCGAGCAGGGAATAACTTTTCTTTATTAGTCGGTCAAGTCCGGATTTTTCCAGACCCATATCCTCAAGAAAAGCCTCTTTTTCGTCCGGCTCTAATTCGGCAATTTCTGCTTCCATTTCGGCACAGATTGGAAAAGTTTCTGCACCCTCGGTATTTGCGATTTCTGTTACAATTTGGTAGTATTTGTTGTTTTCGATACCGGATTCAAAGTCGTTTTCGCCCATATTGCAAGCGTAGATTACCGGTTTTATGGTGAGCAGAGACACTTCCTTCAGGTATTCCGCTTCGTCGTCGCTGATATCAATTGCCCGTGCTGTTTTGCCTTGCTCCATTTCTGCTGCCAGACGCTGAAGAAAAGCAACCTCTCCTGCGATGGTTTTGTCGCCTTTCATTGCCTTTTTTCTGTTGTCAATTCTGCGTGCCAGTATGTCCAGGTCGGACAGAATAAGCTCCAAATTGATGGTCTCAATATCCCTTGCCGGGTCCACGCTACCGTCAACATGAGTTATATCGTCGTTGTCGAAGCATCTTACAACATGTATTATAGCGTCAACCTCTCTTATGTGGGACAAAAATTTGTTACCCAGTCCCTCGCCTTGGCTTGCGCCCTTAACCAGGCCGGCAATATCAACAAATTCAATAGTTGCAGGGGTAAATTTGTCCGGGTGATACATCTCTGCCAGCTTATCCAGCCTTTCGTCCGGAACGCTAACCATACCAACATTGGGCTCTATTGTGCAGAAAGGGTAATTTGCGCTTTGCGCACCTGCATTGGTTATTGCATTAAAGAGTGTGCTTTTTCCTACATTTGGTAGTCCAACCATACCAAGTTTCATATCTAATCTCCTTTGACTTTTTTCGCAGAGTATTATATAACAAAATTCTTTTTTTTACAAGTGCGTAAATTTCCTTGACATCTCCTTTAGAATATTCTAAAATACTAACTAATATTTTTTGCAAAGAGGGAGAGGTTTTTATGGAGCTTAACGGTTCTCAAATTGTTCTGGAAGTACTTAAAGAGCAGGGAGTAGATACCATTTTCGGTTATCCGGGTGGTACCATACTCAATATTTTTGACGAGCTGTACAAGTATGGAGATACCTTCAATCACATTCTTACGGCTCATGAGCAGGGCGCTGCTCACGCAGCGGACGGATACGCACGTGCTACCGGTAAGGTAGGCGTATGCTTTGCCACCTCAGGTCCGGGCGCAACAAACCTTGTAACCGGTATTGCCACCGCATATATGGATTCAATTCCTGTGGTTGCAATCACTTGTAATTATGCCACCTCCGGTCTTGGCAGGGATTCTTTTCAAGAAATAGATATTACCGGCGTAACAATGCCGATAACAAAGCATAATTTTATGGTAAAGGACATTAATGACCTTGCCGACACAATCCGCCGTGCTTTTAGGATTGCAATGACCGGCCGTAAGGGTCCTGTCCTTGTTGATATTCCAAAGGACATTACTGCTCTTACCTGTGAGTATTCACCTGAGCCAAAGGTTGTTGCCGACCCATTCAAAAAGCCTAATAAAAAGTGTTTTGACAGAGCTGTTGAATTAATCAAAAAGTCAAAGAGACCCATTATCTACTGCGGCGGCGGTACAGTTCAGTCCAATATCGGACAGGCACTTGTTTCCTTTGCGGAAAAAATTGATGCCCCTGTAGTGTCCAGTCTTATGGGATTGGGCGCATTTCCAAACGGTCACCCTTTGCATCTCGGCCTAATCGGTATGCACGGTCATTTTGAGTGCAACAAGGCTGCTCATGACTGTGATGTTCTTATTACCTGCGGTGCCAGATTCAGCGACCGTGTTGCGGGTAACAGATATAAGTTTGCTCCGGATGCAGAGATATTACATATTGACATTGATGCTGCCGAGATGGACAAGAACATTGTATCTAATTACCATCTTCGCGGTGATTTAGCCGACGTTATTCCAATGCTGACAGAGGCTATTGACCAGCTGGACCACAAAGCTTGGAAAAAGGAAATTGCATCATTTTCCCGTCCGTTCAAGCAATTGCAGATTGGCGATTATGTTAATCCCCAGATTCTTATTGAAAAAATCAATTCTTCTGTCAAGGATGACACTATTATTGTTACCGATGTCGGTCAGCATCAGCTTTGGGCTGCCCAGTTCTACAAGTTTACTATGCCCAGAACTCTCCTTACTTCCGGAGGCCTGGGTACTATGGGCTATTCCATGGGTGCTGCCTTTGGAGCTCAGATTGGCTGTCCTGACAAGCAGGTTATTATGTTTGCCGGTGACGGCGGCTTCCATATGAACCTGAACGAGCTTGCTACAATGGCATCTTACAATATTCCGGTAAAGATGTTCATTATGAATAACAAAGTTTTGGGTATGGTACGCCAATGGCAAAAGCTGTTTTATGACAACAGATTTTCCGACACCGACCCCCACAGAAAGACAGATTTTGTTGCAGTTGCCGAAGCCTTTGGCATCAAGGGTATTCGCATTAACACCAATGACGATATTGACTCTGCTGTTGCAGAGGCACTGGCTTATCCCGGTCCGGTACTTTGTGATTGCCGCATCAGCCCCGATTCCAATGTACTGCCCATGATTCCTCCGGGAGGAGCGCATACCGATATTATCGAAGAATTCAACTAAAGGAGGCAACATCCTATGAAAGAAAAACTTGTATTATCCGTACTTGTAGATAACGAGAGTGGTGTACTACAAAGAGTTGCCAGCTTGTTTTCTCGCCGCGGATATAATATTTCGTCCCTGACAGTAAGCGAAACCGAGGACGAAAAGTTTTCGCGTATGACTATCGAAACCAACACCGAGCCTGAAAATTTCAGACAAATTAAGCGCCAGCTTATGAAGCTTGAAATTGTAAAAAAGGTTGCAGAACTTAATGATACAGATTCTGTTTCATCCGAGCTTTTGTTAATAAAGGTGTCGGCAAAGGGCGTTGATACAAAGAACCGTCTGCTGGAGACCAACAGACGATTCGGTTCCCGCGTACTAGATGTATCGCTGGAGACTGTTACGCTTGAGCTTACCGGTACGGGAAGCACTATTGATACCTTTATTCAGGAGATAGAGGACAATTTCGGTATTGTAGAGCTTGCAAGGACAGGCATCACATCACTGCGCCGCGGTGAGGGCTCGTTTACCGAAGATGTATAAGGAGGATTTTTGTTATGGGAATGACTATGACACAAAAGATTCTTGCAGCTCACGCAGGTCTTGACAGCGTTGTACCGGGTCAGTTGATAGAGGCAAATTTGGATATTGTACACGGAAATGATGTCACCTCTCCCGTTGCAATCAACGAGATGACCAAATTCGGCAAGAACACAGTATTTGATAAAACAAAGATTTCGCTTGTTATGGACCACTTTACCCCTAACAAGGATATTCAGTCCGCACAGAATTGCAAGCAGGTCAGAGAATTTGCCAAGGCAAACAGTATTACCCACTATTATGATGTGGGACAGATGGGTATTGAGCATGCGTTACTGCCTGAGCAGGGAGTTGTTACCTGCGGCGATTGCGTTATCGGTGCGGATTCACACACTTGTACCTACGGTGCGTTAGGCGCTTTTTCTACCGGCGTTGGCTCAACTGATATGGCTGCCGGAATGGTTACCGGCAAGACTTGGTTCAAGGTGCCTTCTGCTATCAAGGTTGTTATCACCGGAAAGAAAAATAAGTATGTTTCCGGCAAGGATGTTATTTTGCATTTAATCGGTGAGATTGGCGTTGACGGCGCGTTGTACAAGTCGCTGGAATTTACCGGCGACGGTATTGCCGATTTGTCCATGGACGACAGATTGTGCATTGCTAATATGGCAATTGAGTGCGGCGCAAAGAACGGTATTTTCCCGGTTGACGATGTTACTCTTGAATATGTTAAGGGCAGGAGCGAGCGCCCATACAAGATATATGAGGCTGACGATGACGCAGAGTATGACAGCGTTGTTACTATCGACCTGTCCGAACTGAAGTCAACAGTTGCTTTTCCTCATCTGCCGGAGAACACAAAGACCTTTGACGAAATTGAACATATAGACATTGACCAGGTAGTTATCGGCTCTTGTACCAACGGTCGTATGGAGGATATGCGTGTTGCCGCCGAAATAATCAAAGGCAACAAAATTGCCGACGGCGTGCGCTGTATCATTATCCCTGCTACTCAAAAAATCTATCTCGATTGTGTCAAGGAAGGCATTATCGAGACATTTATTGAGGCCGGTGCAATCGTTTCCACACCTACATGCGGACCGTGTCTGGGCGGTCATATGGGCATTCTCGCTTCCGGCGAAAAGGCTGTATCTACCTCCAACCGTAATTTTGTAGGCAGAATGGGTCACAAGGATTCCGAGATTTATCTTGCGTCACCGGCTGTTGCCGCTGCATCTGCTATCAGGGGTTACATTGCTGACCCTGCAGCATTATAAGGAGGTAATCATACTATGAATGCAAAAGGTTTAGTACATAAATTCGGCGACAATGTTGATACCGATGTTATCATACCTGCCCGTTATCTTAACAGAAGTGACGAGGAATGGCTTGCACAGCATTGTATGGAGGATATTGACCCCACCTTTGCAGGCAATGTTAAGGCGGGTGAAATTATGGTTGCCGGAGCAAATTTCGGCTGCGGCTCGTCCCGTGAGCATGCTCCCATTGCCATAAAGGCATCGGGCATCTCCTGCGTCATTGCCGGCACATTCGCTCGTATTTTTTATCGCAATGCCATCAATATCGGCCTTGCTATTCTGGAGTGCGAGGCAGCCTCCAAGGAGATTAACGACGGTGACGAGGTTGAGGTTAATTTTGATACCGGCGTTATTACCGACATTACCACCGGCAAGGAGTATCAGGCTCAGCCATTCCCACCATTCATTCAGGATATTATAAAAAATGGTGGATTAATGAATTCTATTAAGTAAGAAAGTTTGAATGTCAGTATGAAAGAATTAGTGTTAACCCATGATGTTTTGTTAAAAGGCTGGGGAGGTATAGGCCAGTATTGGTTTTCTTTGTCGGATTACACAATCAAGGATATATCCCAACTGGCTGAATTAGGCAAACCGGAGGAACTTTCACAAAGCGAATATATGCTCAAGCTGGGATTTATTCCTTACTTTATTGTTAACAATGAGGAAGTAATCAGAGCGTATGTAGAAGTTTTAGATAATGTTAAATTAAAAAATGCTATGAAAAAAATGAACGACGAAAACTATGTTGAGTCATTTTGGAAGTATTTTAACGAATATCCGGAGCTTGAGGAGAATTGGCGTTATTTTGAGGATAATTACATACTCAGCAAGGCAATCGAATGGTGTGAGGAAAACGGAATTGTTTACTCAATGCCAAAATAGTAAAAAAGAGGCGGAAGCATCCGTCTCTTTTTTTATACAGTGTTGAATAGTAGGTGTCATTCTTTGAGTGGCTGATTATCTACTGCCATGCAGATTTGCATATCTTACCTACTGTACAGAAAAATATGCCCTGCCGTAACAGCCAAAAGGCATATACTACATCTTATGACAAAAAATTTGTATTGACACCAAAAATTTACAAAAAATAATTCTTGACTTTTCTTGACCAATGTGCTATAACATAATCAAAGGACAAAGAAAGTCAAAGTCAAAATCAATAAAATGGAGATGATGATATGAAAATGAGCGATATGATTGCCGATATGATTATGGATATGTTTGATGACCAGACATCATCGGTACAGATTCAGCGTAATGATTTAGCAAACCAATTGGGCTGCGTACCCAGTCAGATAAATTACGTTATCACCTCCAGATTTACTCCGGAGGCAGGATACAGGATAGAGAGTAGGCGAGGCGGAGGAGGATATATCCTCATTACTCGTGCAGACAGCAAATCCAATGCCATCACAAGCCTAATTAACGGCATTGGTGACTGCATTGACGAGCGAACTGCCCGTACTCATATTAACAATTTGTGTTATCACGATATTATTGATAAAAAGACGGCATTGATGATGAGCTCTGCTCTTATGGACAGCAATTACAAGGGTATGCTCCAAAGAGACGCAAATGTAATCCGTGCCCGTCAGCTAAAGCAAATGTTGCTGGCATACATCAATTAGTGATGACAGTATAGTTTATAGGAGGTATTTATTATGAAATGTTCACATTGCAATAACAGGGATGCCAATACTCACTACAAGAGAGTAATTAACGGCCAAAAGGAAGAAATGTATTTGTGCGAGGAGTGTGCAAAAGAGCTTGGTGTAATGGATGAATTTTCTTTTAAACCATTCAGTATGGATAGTTTTTTCGGCGGACTGCTGAGCTCGGGCGTATCTGCTCTTAATTCGTTGGCAGGTATCGACAGATGCCCCGGCTGCGGTGCATCACTAAACGATATTATCAACAACGGCAGAGTGGGCTGTGCCCATTGCTACGATAAGTTTGAGGACAGATTGATTCCCGGTATCGAAAAGATTCACGGCAAAACAAAGCATATTGGCAAAAATGTTACCTATACAGAATCGGTAGAAAATCCGGTAGAATCCGCCGAAAGCATTGATAGCCTAAAGGAAGAACTTCGGCAGGCTATTAAAGAGCAGAGATTTGAGGATGCCGCAGTAATCAGAGACAAAATCAAGTCAATTAATGAGGAGGCGTAATTATGTCAAGATGGTATCAAGGTAACGGCAATAATTCCGATGTTGTTTTGTTTTCCAAGGTGCGCCTGGCCCGCAACCTTGCCGATGCTCCTTTTCCCTCCAGAATGAGTGGAGAAGTAAAAAAATCAGTAACAAAAAAGCTATATGCCACAATCAAAAACTCCTCTGTTGCCAATGAGTTTGACCTAATCAATATGAATGATATTACAGACACAAAGGCCGCTTCCTATGTAGAAAAAGGATTGATTAGTCGTGAATTTTTTGACACAAGGCAAAACTCAAGCTTTCTGTTATCAAAACATGAGAATGTGTCAATAATGCTATGTGAAGAGGACCATATTCGCATCAATTCATTTGTTGCCGGCAATGATATAGCATCTGCCTATAATACAGCAAACAAAATTGATGACATTCTTCTTGCTAACCTAAAGATTGCATATTCTCAGCAGCTGGGATTTTTGACATCCTCGCCGATTAATCTCGGTACCGGACTAAAGGCTACATTTGCACTCCATCTGCCCGGATTGGCACAAAGAAATGCAATATACAGCCTAACTTCCATGGTGGGCAAGCTGGGACTTTCTCTCAGAGAGCTGTACAGAGATGGCGCAGGAGACATATATCTTCTCAGCAACCAAGTATCACTGGGAATAACAGAAAAAAGTGCTTTGAATAATTTGAGCGCAATTTGCGACCAAATTATAATTCAGGAGCGTAATGCACGGGAGGCACTAAAGGAAAATCCCGATTGTGAGGATAGAGTGTACAGAACCCTCGGGGTGTTGAAGATGGCAAGACAGCTGGACAAAGAGGAATTTTTGAACAGTCTTTCTTTGGTACGCCTTGGTATATCATTGGGTTACTTTGACTATTCATATCAGCAGATCGGGGATATGCTGTACACATTGCAGGACGCAACTCTTACAGATGCCGCAAAAGCCGATATAAGCCAAAGTACCTGTGCCAAAATCAGAGCAAATATGGTCAGAGAAGTATTAAAATAGTCGGGTGATACACCCGACAAGGGGGTATTGATATGTACAAATTTAATTCTTTTACACAAAAAGCAAATGATGTTTTGAATATTGCTATAAAGACCGCAGAGCAATTCGGTCACTCCTATGTGGGCAGTGAGCATATATTGTACGGATTGGTTAAGGAGGGCAGCGGATTGGCAGCCGCTACTCTTGCAGGCAAGGGTATTACAACCGACGACCTTGAAAAATTGTTTAAGGAAAGAATTGG
Organism: Eubacteriales bacterium; assembly: GCA_029225565.1. Lineage (GTDB taxonomy): Bacteria > Bacillota > Clostridia > Oscillospirales > Acutalibacteraceae > Eubacterium_R. The sequence continues at coordinate 71,519 of JAQXWS010000038.1, read as the reverse complement.
TTTCGGTAATCCCACAAGACTGACGCCAAATGATTTTACACCCATGGCAAAGAGGATTATTGAGCTATCCTACCAGATTGCCAGGGGTATGATGCACTCTTTTGTCGGTACCGAGCATCTGCTTATTTCGTTGATAAAAGAGACGGACTCCTATGCTGTCAAATTTATTAATGATTTGGGAATTGATGAGGGTAGTGTTCTGGACGAGCTGGCATCTTCTATTTCCAGCGGTGAAAGCGATAACTCCCAGGGTGGAAAGAATAAAAAACAAGCTAAGTCAAAAACTCCTACCCTTGACGAATTCGGCAAGAATTTGACCGAATGTGCCAAGGAGGGAAAGATTGACCCTGTTATCGGCAGGGAGGAGGAAATTAACCGAGTCATCCAAATTCTGTCCCGACGCAGCAAGAACAATCCTTGCCTTATAGGTGAACCGGGTGTCGGAAAGACCGCGATAGCCGAAGGACTTGCTCTGAAAATAGTAAAGGACGAGGTGCCGGAGCTGCTGAGAAACAAGACTATTATATCTTTGGACTTGACCTCTATGGTTGCCGGTACAAAGTATCGCGGCGACTTCGAGGAAAGAATAAAGAAAGCAATGGATGAGGTAACAGAGAATAAGGATGTTATCCTGTTCATAGACGAGGTACACAATATTATGGGTGCCGGCGCTGCCGAGGGCGCAGTTGATGCAGCCAATATTTTAAAGCCGGCTTTAGCCCGCGGAGAAATCCAAATTATTGGCGCAACCACCATTGACGAGTACCGCAAGAATATAGAAAAGGATGCAGCATTGGAGCGCAGATTCCAGCCTGTTACAGTAGGTGAGCCTACCCAGGAGGAGGCCATCGAGATACTAAAGGGTATCCGTGACAAGTATGAGGCGCATCACAAGGTAAAGATAACCGACCGGGCAATTGAAGATGCCGTAAAGATGTCGTCACGATATATTGCAGACAGATATTTGCCTGATAAAGCTATTGACCTTATTGATGAAGCTGCGTCGATAGTGCGTCTTAATGCGCAGACCATACCCCGTAATCTTCGCGATATGGAAGCAGAAATAAAGCGATTGGAGCAGGAAAAGCAGGCTGCCATCACATCTCAGGATTTTGAGTCCGCCGCTAAATTAAGAGACAAGCAAACAAGCCTGAAGAAGTTGCTTGATGACGAAAAGGATAAGTGGAAAAATTCAACATCCCACGAGGTGCGTTCCGTAACCACAGACGAGATTGCGTCAGTTGTGGCTCAATGGACAGGTATTCCCGTAACTCAGCTGACTAAGGAGGAGAGCGAAAGATTGCTCAATATGGAGCAGGTACTCCATCAGCGTATAGTCGGCCAGGACAAGGCGGTTACTTCCATAGCCAAGGCTATCAGGCGCGGCAGAGTCGGGCTGAAAAATCCAAAGAGACCTATTGGCTCCTTTATCTTCCTTGGTCCCACCGGTGTCGGCAAAACCGAATTGTGCAAGACCCTTGCCGAGGCTATGTTCGGTACAGAAAATGCTATAATCAAGCTTGATATGTCCGAGTATATGGAAAAGCATACGGTATCAAAATTGATTGGCTCTCCTCCGGGCTATGTGGGTTTTGATGAGGGTGGACAGCTGACGGAGAAAGTGCGCAGGCACCCGTATTCCGTAGTACTGTTTGATGAGATAGAAAAGGCTCATCCCGATGTGTTCAATATGCTGCTGCAGATTTTGGAGGACGGTGTGTTAACCGACTCCCAGGGTAGATCTGTTTCTTTCAAGAATACCATAATCATTATGACATCCAATGTGGGCGCCTCCAAGATTACCGAACCTAAGAAGTCTCTTGGATTTGGAGACGACAGCGATGATTACAAAATTGAGGAATTGGTTATGGCAGAGTTAAAGAAAACCTTTAAGCCTGAATTCCTTAACCGTCTTGACGAAATCATTGTGTTCAATCAGCTTGAGCAGGAGGATATTCGCGAGATTGCAAGGCGAATGCTATCGACACTAACCGATAGAGTAAAGTCCCTTGAAATAGGCATTACATTTACAGATGCGGTAATATCTGCTCTTGCCGAGGACGGATTTGACAAGGTATATGGCGCCCGTCCGTTGAGGAGGGCAATCAGGTCAAATATTGAGGATAAGCTGTCTGAATTGATGCTTGACGGTACCGTCAAAGCAGGTGACAATATTACCGTGGATTATGTTGACGGCGAATACACCTTCAAGTAATTAACAGCAGTGCTTCGGCACTGCTGTTCAGCGTGTAGAAAAAGTCAAATTATAAATTTCTACACGCTGACAGACTTCGAGAAATGGGATTGAATTTCGTTTTCTTGCGAAGGAAGATGTACGATGGTACCTCGACTGAGCAAAAAACGAAAAACGCCAAAGCGGCTTAGATTCATCATTAGATGTCTAAGCCGCTTTTACAATCTCTCCGAGTGCGATAAATCGCACACACCTCTATTTACACAAGAGATGCAGAAATCGGTTACATATTATATTATTTGGCGTGGTTCAACCCACTTTATCGACTGTCTGACAGCGGTGCTTCGGCACTGCTGTTTTTATATTTTGCTTGAAAGAATTATCACTTAGTGTTATTATGGAATTACAGAATAAATTGCAGTAGATAGTGTAAAAAATCACACTAACCTATTGTATTACTCTCAAAATTATGCCCCTGGCAAATTTTGAGGTGGCTTAATTCCAATTATACGCCTTATCCGGCTACAATAAGGCGTTAGGGATTTTTATTATACTATTTGTAGCCGGAAAGGCTATGGAATTAAAATGCGTAATCATCAGGTTGTTAATTCCCACGATTTGCTGGATAAAAACGGCAGGTTAATTGAGCCGGGATGGAGTACATCTTTGGTACAAAAATATGACAGAACAGCAATAAAAAAACGGAAAACCCGTATTAAAGAATGGGACTACTACTATGTTATGTCAAATTCAGGCAAGTTTGCTTTGTGCCTTACTATATCCGATCTTGGTTACCTGGGTATGTACAGCGTTAGCTTTGTTAATTTGAAGGACGCGACAGAACATACCGAGTCCGTAATTACACCGTTTCCGTTTGGCAAGACCGGTTTGCCATCCACATCCGTTGTAGGTGATGTGCAGTTTTCTAACAAAAAACTAAGCATGAAGTTTAAGAACGACGGCACAGAGCGTAGGCTTTTGATGAGCTATCCCACCTTTGACGGCAAGGGCATCAAATGCGATATTACCCTTACCGATGTACCCCGCGACAGTATGGTTATCGCAACGCCTTGGGCCGAGGATGAGCACGCATTCTATTATAACCAAAAGATTAATTGCCTGCGTGCGTCGGGTACGGTAACCTACGGCGACGACACATTCACTTTGGATAGCAACATTGACTTTGCCGGACTTGATTGGGGCAGAGGAGTTTGGACATATAACAATTTTTGGTTTTGGTCATCCGGTTCGGGACAGATTGACGGCGTGCCCTTTGGCTTTAACCTGGGATATGGTTTTGGTGACACCTCCGCCGCCAGTGAGAATGTTATATTCTATGACGGTATTGCCCACAAATTTGACGATATTGTGTTCAATATCAGCGATAATTATACCGACCCATGGACCATCAAGTCGTCGGACGGAAGATTCGATATGGATTTTGTACCGATTATTGACAGAAACGCCCTTATCGACCTAAAAATTATTGTTACCGACCAGCACCAGGTATTCGGCAAGATGAGTGGAACCGCTGTTCTTGACGACGGCACAAAAATTGAATTAAAGGATTTTTTGTGCTTTGCAGAAAAAGTACACAATAAATATTGATTTCTATTGAAGTTTTTTTCAATTGGTGTTATATTGTTATAAAATGTGTGAGGAGATGTATAATATATGCCGATTGCAACATTAATGTCCGTTGTACAGTTGCTTAGACTGATAGCCAGAATCTTGTTAACCTTTGCTGTCGGTAATGACGCAAAGGCGCGAGGACTTAAGCACAGAAAGCTGTTTATGGTTCTTACTTTCTTTTTCCCGGTTGTGGTATCAATAATTTATATCTGTGTACGCAGTACCATTCCCAAGATTGTACCGAAAATGTGTGTTGTTTGCGGTGCAACTCTGGCACCGGAGTTTGTGCAATGTCCCAATTGCGGCGGTATGGGCTTCAATGACTATCTTGTACCCGGCTTTCAGGAGTATAAGAATAAAGCCAAAAAATTGCTGATTTCCGCAATCTGCTTGATACTTGTTGCAGCGGGAATTACACTCAGCGTATCCATAAAATTTGTCAGCGACTGGATTAAGGACGGTCACGATATGTACAATTATTCGGATTTCGGCGATTTTATGGATGAGTGGGAAGATTATCTTGACGGCAACGACGGCAACGCGGACTATTATGACGACTATCAAGATAATGCTGATTCAGATGATTTGGGCAAAGATTTCAATAACTTCGGCAAAAAATAATGGTTAATTATTATAAAAAAAGAGGATTTTTTTCCTCTTTTTTTGTTTTTTTTGATAAATGACATTATCGCTTTAATGTGCTAAAATTTATATATCAAAAAGCATATTATATTTTAGGAGGACATTTTATGGCTTATGTTGATGAGATACTTGCGTATCTGCAAAAAAAGGATTATTACGAGCCCGAATTCATTCAGGCAGTTAACGAGGTGTTGAATTCACTCCGTCCCGTTATCGAACAGAATGAAGAAAAGTACCGCAAGGTTGCTCTTCTTGAGAGACTTATCGAGCCGGAGAGAATTCTGCGTTTCAGAGTACCTTGGATTGATGATGAGGGTCAGGTACATGTAAACCGCGGTTACCGTGTACAGTTCAACTCCGCTATCGGTCCGTACAAGGGCGGTTTGCGTTTGCATCCATCTGTTAACCTCGGTATCGTTAAGTTCCTCGGCTTTGAGCAAATTTTCAAGAATTCACTTACCGGTCTGCCAATCGGCGGAGGTAAGGGCGGCTCCGACTTTGACCCTAAGGGCAAAAGCGATAGAGAAATTATGATGTTCTGTCAGAGCTTTATGACCGAGCTTTGCAAGGTTATCGGTGCCGATACCGATGTACCCGCCGGTGATATAGGTACAGGCGCAAGAGAAATTGGATATATGTTCGGCCAGTACAAGCGTATTCAGGGCACATACGAGGGCGTTCTCACAGGTAAGGGTCTGTCATTCGGCGGCTCCCTTGCCAGAACAGAGGCTACCGGATACGGATTGCTGTATCTTACCGAAGAGATGCTCAAATGCAATAATTATGATATTAACGGTATGACAGTATGTATTTCCGGCTCAGGTAATGTAGCGATTTATGCAGCAGAAAAGGCACAGATGCTTGGCGCAAAGGTGGTTACTGTTTCTGATTCCACCGGATGGATTTATGACAAAGACGGTATTGATGTTGAACTTCTTAAGGATATTAAGGAGGTTAAGCGTGCAAGACTTACCGAGTATGCTGCTGCAAGACCGTCTGCAGAATACCACGAGGGCAAGGGTGTATGGAGCGTAAAATGTGATATTGCTCTCCCTTGCGCAACCCAGAACGAGCTTGACATTGAGGACGCAAAGATGCTTGTTGCCAACGGTGTTATCGCCGTTGCCGAGGGTGCAAATATGCCTACCACTCTCGAGGCTACAAAGTATTTTCAGGAGAACGGAGTATTGTTTGCACCGGGCAAGGCTGCCAATGCCGGCGGTGTTGCTACTTCTGCCCTGGAAATGTCCCAGAACAGTGAGCGTATCAGCTGGACCTTTGAGAAGGTAGATAAAAAGTTAAAGGATATTATGGTTAACATTTACCACAATATTGACAACGCCGCAAAGAAGTACGGCGTAGAGGGCGACTATGTTGCCGGCGCAAATATTGCAGGCTTTGAGAAGGTAGCTGACGCTATGATGGCTCAAGGTATTGTATAATCAATATCATTGGATTCAGACCACACCACGGTGTGGTCTCTATTATTTATTATTTATTATTAATAATATTATTATTGCAAAATAACAGCCGTTGTGATATAATTATCAAAATATTACTTTGGGATATTGTTGCTTATGATTATTTTAGGTATCGACCCGGGCTATGCTATTGTAGGCTGGGGTGTTGTAGAATACAGTCATTCCAGATTCCGGGTATTAGGCTATGGCGCTATCACTACAGAGGCAGATACTCCCTTTGCTGAAAGGCTGCAGATTATCTACAACGATATGTGCTATCTGTTCAAAAAGTATAAGCCTGATGCCATGAGTATGGAAAAACTGTTTTACAATTCTAACCAAAAAACAGTTATTGATGTTGCACAGGCAAGGGGAGTTATTACTCTCGCCGCCCAAATGTATGGCAAGGACATATATGAGTACACCCCTTTGCAAGTAAAGCAATCTGTTACCGGCTACGGCAGAGCAGAAAAAAAGCAGGTTATGGAAATGACAAAGAATATATTGGGTCTCCCGTGTGTACCCAAGCCCGATGATACTGCCGATGCTCTGGCTATGGCTATTTGTCACGGACATACCAGCGCCTCATCAATTAACAAAATCAACGATATTATCAATAAGCAAATACATGGTGATTAACGATGATATACAACCTTAACGGAATACTGACATATGTTGACCCGGCATTTGTTGTGGTAGAATGCGGCGGCATAGGATTCAAGTGCTTTGCAAGTACAAACACTATCACATCCATGGCTCCGGTGGGTACTAAAGTCAATTTGTTTACCTATCTGTCAGTCAGAGAGGACGCAATGGACCTGTTTGGATTTGCCGGACAGGACGAGCTTGACGCATTTAAGCTTTTGATTTCTGTCAGTGGTATTGGACCAAAGGCTGCCATGTCTATTCTCAGTGTTTTGCCCCCCGACAGACTGTCGGTTGCTGTCAGTAGCGGCGATGTAAAAGCCATTACTGCCGCCCAAGGCGTAGGAAAAAAGACGGCTGAGCGTGTAGTATTGGAACTAAAGGACAAGATGGTGGGGATAGGTTCTGCCTCTGTTGCTTCTGTAGTCGAAGGCATCAGGTCGGTAGCCGAATCCGACAATGCGCAGGAGGCTGTCGAGGTACTTGTTTCTCTTGGATTCAATCAGTCCGACGCCGCCAGCGTTGTGGGCGCTATGGACAAAAGCTTGTCGGTTGACGATATGATCAGATTGGGACTCAAGCAATTATCCTCCCAGATTTAATATGGTGATACAGCATGATAGAAAATGAATTTGAATACGATTTTGAAAACAGAGTATCCGCGCCTGAGTACTCTCCCGAGGATACTGAAATAGAAAATACTCTTAGACCCAAGCAACTGTCCGATTACATCGGTCAGGCAAAGGCGAAGGAGAATCTGTCTATATATATTGAGGCCGCCAAGCGCAGAGGTGACGCACTTGACCATGTTTTGTTGTACGGCCCTCCCGGCTTGGGAAAGACGACCCTTGCGGGCATAGTAGCCAACGAGATGGGCGTTAATCTGCGTATTACCTCAGGTCCTGCTATCGAGAAGCAGGGCGATTTGGTAGCGATTCTGTCCAATCTTGAGCCCGGGGATGTATTGTTTATCGACGAGATTCATAGACTTAACAGAACGGTGGAGGAAATTTTGTATCCTGCAATGGAGGACGGCAAAATTGATATTATTATCGGCAAGGGTCCCAGCGCAAGAAGTTATCAGCTTAGCTTGCCGAAGTTTACATTGATAGGCGCCACCACACGGGCCGGCCAGATTTCCGCACCCTTGCGTGACAGATTTGGCGTTATTCTCCGATTAGAGATGTACACAAATGAGGAGCTGGCACAGATTGTTACACGGTCATCCAAAATTTTGGGAATACCGGTGGATGAGGATGGCGCATACCAAATTGCTTCTCGCTCCAGAGGAACGCCGCGTATTGCCAACCGACTGCTAAAGCGTGCCCGTGATTTTGCCGAAGTAAAATATGACAGCATTATCACGGAGGTTGCGGCTTGTGAGGCATTGACCTCTATGGAGATTGACGAGCTCGGTCTGGACTCAATTGACAGGCGATTACTCAAGACTATGATAGTCAATTACAACGGCGGTCCCGTGGGTTTGGAGACAATAGCAGCAGCAATCGGCGAGGAATCCGTAACAATCGAAGATGTATATGAGCCGTACTTGATGCAAATCGGATTTTTGGCAAGAACTCCCCGAGGCAGATGCGTTACTCCTGCGGGTTATGAGCACTTGGGTATCAAGTTTAACAGTAACGACAACGGTCAACAAACTTTTGATTTATAGTTAGGTGATTTATTAATGGGCAGATTATTTGGAACTGACGGAGTCAGAGGCATTGCCAATCAGGATTTGACTAACGAACTTGCTATGAAGATTGGCGCTGCGGCTGCCACAGTTCTCATTAGGGAATCAAAGAGCGAAAAGCCCACTGTCCTTATCGGCAAGGACACCCGCGCATCCGGTGATATGCTGGAGGCGGCACTTACGGCGGGCTTTTGTTCGGTAGGGTGCAATGTGTTGTCTGTAGGCGTTGTGCCCACACCGGCTGTTGCTTATCTTGTGGGTCTGTACGAATGTGAGGCAGGTGTTATGATATCTGCATCACACAATCCCTGCGAGTACAACGGCATCAAGATATTCCAAAAATCCGGATACAAGCTGGACGACGCTATTGAAGAAGAAATAGAGAGTATTGTTCTCGGCGAGGGAGAAAAACCGGACACTAAATTTGCAGGTGAGGTAGGCAACAGATTGTACTGCAAAACCGCGGTCAGCGATTATATACAGCATGTTGTTGGTACTACCGATGTCAGGTTTGACGGTCTCAGGATTGCCCTTGACTGTGCAAACGGCTCTGCATCGGTTTGTGCAAAAGAGATATTTACAACCCTTGGTGCAAAGTGTTATTTGCTGTCTGACACACCGGACGGAGTTAATATCAACGACAAATGCGGCAGTACACACCCTGAAGAGCTGATGAGTTTTGTCAAGGATGCAGGGCTTGATTTGGGCCTTGCCTTTGACGGAGACGCAGACAGAATGTTGGCTGTTGACGAAAACGGCGAGCTTGTTGACGGTGACAAGGTAATTGCTATTTGCTCCAAGCGAATGAAGGACGAAGGCAGGCTAAAAAAGAATACGGCTGTTGTTACCGTTATGAGCAATATGGGATTTTTCAGTTTCTGTCGTGAACAGGGTATTGAATGTGCAAAAACCGCTGTAGGTGACAGATATGTGCTGGAGCGTATGCTCAAGGACGGCTACAACATTGGCGGTGAGCAATCCGGTCATGTTATTTTTCTTGATTATGCTACCACCGGTGATGGAGAATTGTCCGGCGTTCAGCTGTTGGAAACGGTGGTCAAGTCCGGCAAAAGCTTATCCCGGCTTGCAAGCGTTATGACGGTTTACCCACAGGTGCTTATTAATGTGGAGGTTTCCGCCGAGGGTAAGCAAAAATACAATAACGACGAATATATTATTGCTGCAATCCAAAAGGCAGAGATGGAGCTTATGGGCGATGGCAGAGTTCTTGTTAGAGTCAGCGGTACCGAGCCTCTTGTTCGCGTAATGCTGGAGGGCAAGGACATCGACCACATCACCCGTCTCGGCGAAGAAATTGCGGCGGTAGTTAAGGAAAGACTTTCATAATGAGATACACAAAAGATTGGGAAGATTACGAGCTTATTGATTGCTCCGGCGGAGAAAAGCTGGAGAGATGGACAAGACAAATATTGATTAGACCCGACCCGCAGGTTATATGGAAAAGTGAGCGAGAGCATAGGCTGTGGTACCAGCCCTCTGCAATATACAAACGCTCCCGTACAGGTGGTGGCTCGTGGCAGGTATATAAGCGTATGCCCGGAGCCTGGCAGGTCAGGTATAAGGACTTGACCTTTAATATAAAAACAATGGGCTTTAAGCATACCGGATTATTCCCGGAGCAGGCTGTTAACTGGGATTATGTTAGGCAACTGATTCGTGACAGCGGCAGGGACGATATTAAGGTGCTGAATTTGTTTGCCTATACCGGTGCCGCAACTGTTGCCTGCCTTAAGGAGGGCGCAAGCGTGGTGCATGTTGACGCCTCAAAGGGTATGACTAATTGGGCAAAGGAAAATGCAGAGGCGTCCGGAGTTGCAGACGCAGATGTTAGGTGGATTGTTGACGATTGCCTCAAGTTTGTAAAGCGAGAGATTAGAAGGGGCAACAAGTACGACATAATTATTATGGACCCACCGTCATACGGCAGAGGCCCAAAGGGCGAGATATGGCATCTTGAGGATAGCCTGTACGATTTTGTGCAGGAGGTAGAAAAGGTAATCAGCGACAACCCAATAGCAATCCTTCTCAATTCCTACACAACCGGCCTATCGGCCTCGGTAATGAAATATATCTTGGATGATATTATGGTCAAAAAGCACGGAGGCTCCACTACGGCGGACGAGATTGGATTGCCGGTTACGGTATCCGACGGCGTTCTGCCCTGTGGCGCAACAGCAATTTGGCTGGCAGGAGATAAAAAATAAATGTCACTTATCGAATTTAACGGAGTGTCCTTTGATTACCTGGTGGATGATGACAACGGTAACGAGGTAGCATTTCCGGTTCTTGATAACTTTTCGTTAAAAATTGAAGAAGGCTCATTTGTAGCCATACTGGGTCATAACGGCTCCGGCAAATCTACGGTTGCAAAGCTGACAAACGGAATACTCTTTCCCACTTCCGGTAAAGTGATTGTTGACGGCCGGGAGTCGGTTAACGACGATACTGTTTTTGATATTAGGCGCAAGGTCGGTATGGTGTTCCAAAATCCGGACAACCAGATAGTTTCCACCATTGTTGAGGACGATGTTGCCTTTGGAGTTGAGAATCTTGGACTACCTCCGCAGGAATGCAGGCACAGAGTTGATGACGCACTCAAGAGAGTAGGTATGTACGAGCTTAGACGCAAGTCCCCGTCAATGCTCTCCGGAGGGCAAAAGCAGAGAGTTGCTGTGGCAGGAATAATCGCAATGAAGCCAAAGTGCATTGTGTTGGACGAGCCTACGGCAATGCTTGACCCCAGCGGACGCAAGGAGGTTATGGACACAATCCTTGACCTCAATCACAATGAGGGAATTACTATTGTGCTTATCACTCACTTTATGGACGAGGCTGTACTTGCTGACAGAGTTGTTGTTATTGACGACGGCAGAATTATGCAGGACGGCACCCCCGGCGAAGTGTTTAGCAACATAGATATGATGAAGTCACTAAAATTGGATGTACCCCAGTCAACAGAGCTTATAGCAATGTTGGGTATCGACAGTGAAGAAACTGTACTTAATTCTCAGCAGTGCGCTGAGTTATTGTATAACAAATTAAAGTAGTAGGTTATTTATGGCAATTTTATCGTGTGAAAATTTAACATTTTTTTACGGGCAGGGTACTCCCTTTGAGACCACAGCTCTCGATGATGTTTCATTTGAGTGCGAAAAAGGTGAGATTATCGGTATAATAGGCCACACCGGTTCCGGAAAGTCCACATTGATTCAGCACCTCAACGGTCTTATCAAGCCTGACAGCGGCATTGTTATGCTGGATGGCAAGGATATATGGAGCAAGGAGAATGCAAAGAATATTCGTTGTGTCAGATTTGCTGTGGGTCTGTGCTTTCAGTATCCCGAATACCAGATTTTTGAGGAAAGCGTGTATAAGGAGATAGCCTTTGGCCCAAAGCAAATGGGGCTATCACCGCAGGAGATAGACAGCAGAGTTTTGGAGAGCATTGAGTATGTAGGCCTTGACAAAAAATTGCTTACCAAGTCACCCTTTGATATGTCCGGCGGACAAAAGAGGCGTATTGCCATTGCCTCAATTATTGCTATGAAGCCGGAGGTACTTGTGCTGGACGAGCCTTGTGCCGGCCTTGACCCAAGGGGCAGACAGTTGATTCTCCGTATGCTAAAGGATTACCAATCCCGTGAGGGTAACACAGTTTTGCTTGTTTCCCATTCTATGGAGGATGTTGCCACTATTGCCGACAGGGTGTTGGTTATGAACAAAGGCAAGGCGGCTATGTACGGCACGGTGCAGCAGGTGTATTCCCGCGGTAGTGAACTAAAGGATATGGGGCTCAATGTACCCGAGGTAACCGATGTGTTCCTCAAGCTCCGTGATATGGGAATTGAATGTCGCACCGACATCTTCACATTGGAGCAGGGCAAAGCGGAGCTGCAACGCCTCCTGGCTGCTAAGGAGGTGGGCGCATAATGACAGATATTACTATGGGTCAGTACTATCCTGCGGATTCATTTCTGCACAGGCTTGACCCGAGAATGAAGATTGCACTATCCATTTTTTCTATGGTTACTATTTTTCTTTGCAACAGCTTTCCTGCGCTGGGGCTTATGGCAGCGTTTACCTTGCTTGTTTGTGCATTGTCCCGTGTGCCTGCAAAAACAATAATTAAGGGTATAAAGCCCATCATTTTTATTGTGATTTTTACAGCTCTGCTAAATTTGTTTTATGGCTCCGGCGAGCCAATTATCAAGTGGTGGATATTCAAAATTACGGAAAACGGAATATACACGGCTATTGTGGTATCTGTTAGGATTATTTGCCTCGTTTTGTTTGGTACAATGCTGACATATACCACCACTCCCACGGCGCTGACAGACGCTATTGAGGCTCTGCTCAAGCCACTCAAATTACTGCATGTTGATGTACATTCTTTTGCTATGATTATGACCATCGCTTTGCGATTCATACCCACTCTGCTGGAAGAGGTTGACAAGATTATGGCCGCCCAAAAGAGTAGGGGCGCGGATATGGAAAACGGTAGTATAATAAAGAGAATAAAGGCTGTTGTTCCAGTTATTATTCCTCTTTTTGTTTCGTCGTTTAGGCGCGCTAACGAGCTGGCATACGCCATGGAGTGCAGGTGTTATCGCGGCGGCGACGGCAGAACAAAAATGAATGTTATGACCCTCAAGAGCAGGGACTACGCCGTTATGGCTGTGGTATTGATATATATTGCAACAATTATCGGATTTAGATTTGTTTTTAAAAGTGTAATGTAGTATGAGACGATTGCTTATTACAATCAAATATGACGGCACAGCCTATCACGGCTACCAGGTACAGAATAATGCTGTTACCGTACAACAGGTGTTCCAAAACGCAGTAGAAAAAGTTTTTGGCGAAAGACTGGATGTTAAGGGCTGCAGCAGAACAGACAGCGGCGTTCACGCCAATATGTACTGCCTCACCCTGGATACTGATATGAATATCGGCTGCGAAAATGTAATTATGGCTCTCAACACATTTCTGCCGGAGGATATTGCCGCTACTGATTGCCGTGAGGTGTCCATGGATTTCCATCCCCGATATGATTGCAAATCAAAGGAATATGTGTACAAATTATATAACGGCAGCCGACCCGATCCCTTTGTTAGGAATTACGCTTATCATTACAGACGCAGTATTGACGCAGATTATCTTAATCGTCAGGCTCAGGCTTTTTTGGGCAAGCATGATTTCAGCGGCTTTTGCTCTGTCAAAAGTGATGTTGAGGACACAGTCCGCGATGTAAAAGCATTTTCTGTCAAGCGGGACGGAGATATGATTTACTTCACTGTAGAGGCTGACGGCTTTTTGTACAATATGGTGCGTATTATGGTTGGCACATTGCTTTTTGTATCCGAAGGGAAGATAAAGGAAAATGAGCTTGCCGATGTAATTGCATCCCGCGACAGAAAACGGGCCGGCAAAACAGCACCGCCACAGGGATTGTACCTGAATCGCGTAATATATTAGGAGATAAAAATGGCATCCAACGAAAGACAGAATGCTCGCAGAGAACGAGAGGAAAAAAAGAATAAGCGCAACAGAACTGTAATTTGGATTATCCTGATTATTATTGTTGCGGCTTTGGCTATTATGAAGGTTTTGGAGATTGATTTTGACGAACTAAAAAACAGATTTACCGATTCAAACGGTAACTTTACCATCTCTGCAACCACAGATGTTGACTCCTATCCTTATACTTTGGATTCCTCCAAGGTTTTGGATATGAGCCTTAACAACGACAAACTTAATATTTTGACCGATTCCTCTTTGACTGTAATCAACCCAACCGATGCAGAAAAAATATATGGCTTTGACCATGGCTATGCAGAGCCTATTATATCCCGTGCCGGCAATTATTTTTGTATGATTGACCAGGGCGGTACCCGAATCAGACTTGACACAAATAACGACACAAAGTACGAATCAAAGCTGGACAATATTGTGCTTACTGCCGCTGTTGCAAAAAACGGCAATGTTGTTTATGCTACACAAAATCCCGATGCAAAGTCACAGTTGGTGGTGGTATCTGCTTCTCTGGAGAGAATGCTGACCTATAGCGAAAACGGCGGTTACATCACCGATGTTGCCATTGATGCCTCCGGCAAAAAAATTGCTTATGTTATGGTTAATTCAAAGAATGCAGAGCTTGTTTCAACCGTTGTTACATTCACCGTCGGTGACAAAGGCCCTGACACGGAATTTGAATACATAGGTACCAACATACTGGACCTGCATTATTCATCGTCCAAATTATATGTGGTGGGGGATAATTGTCTTTCCGTAATATCCGGCCAAAGCAAGCGCAAAGATGTTTACAAGCAGTCGGGCATTTGTGTCAATAAGTATTGCTACACAAGGAACAATGAACTTGTTTTGGATTACTCAAAATACCAAGGCGCATCTGCAAACACCATTGTTTATGTTAACAGCTCCGGCAAGGTCAAGACCGAAATCCCTTTAAAAAAGCAGGTTGTTAATCTCTCTGTCAGCTCAAACAAGATAGTGGCTCTTTTTGATAACTCTGCCGAGGTTTACTCACTTACTAAGGGTGAAAAGAAACGAACATTCCGGGTTGACGAGGGCACAAAACAAGCGGTACTAATCGGCAACAACTTATACGTTCATCACGGACAGGTTGTTGATGTTAAGGAGTGATACTTATGACGGTTAATTATGTAGATATTGCATTGATTGCATTGATTCTGATAATGACCTTTGTGGGCTATTTCAGGGGCGTATTAATGACGGTAATCAATTTTATCAGGTATGCTGTTGGGTTCTCTGCATGTTTCTTTTGCAGCAGCAATTTGGCAGAGCCTATATACAACTCTTATGTGGCGCCCCGTATGCTGGAAGTAATAAATGAAAAAATTGTTGTTGACACAAATCTGGACACCGTTCTCACCAATTTGGACCAATTTATCAAGGGCCTACCTACTTTTATTTCCGACAATATCGGGCTTGAATCCTTGACAATCCCCAAGGCTGATGACGTGGCACAGGTAATACTTGACGATGTGTTCACACCTGTTCTGCTACCGTTGACAAAGGGCGTAATATTTGTTGTGGTATTTTTGCTGTTCTTTATTGCTACCGGCCTTATCATAAAGCTGATAAATAATGCATCCAAGCATCATGAACAAAAGCGAAAAGAAAAGGGCAAGGGCGTATCCCCCCTTAAGAAAACAGATAGGATACTGGGTGCGGTGTTCGGCATTATTAAGGCGGCAGTTGTGGTTCTTGCAGTTACTTCGGTACTGGTTTATGTTGCTGATTTTGCAGAGAACAGCGGCAGCGAATTTGTTAATCAGGTAAACAACAGTGCTCTCATAGGAGCATTTGACAAAATAAATCCATTCAACGCGATTACGGAGGGCTTGATATGAGTAAGTTTAACGAAAATTTAAAGGATTTGTTCACTAACTGGAATACCATACCCAACTGGCTGTGCTTTTTTAGAATTGCTTGCATACCGGTATTTACTACATTGTTCATTAAGGGTATGTACATACCGGCATTTATCATTATGATTGTTGCGGCTCTCAGCGATGTATTTGACGGTAAGATTGCTCGTAAGTATAATATGGTGTCTAATCTCGGCAAGATTCTTGACCCGATTGCAGACAAATTATCACAGATGGCAATTGTAATTATTCTTATTGTCAAGTTTTGGGATGGTTATCTCAGATATATTCTGTTCCTGTTTATTGTCAAGGAGCTGCTGATGATTTGCGGCGGAGCTCTGCTTATGTCCAAGGGCCTGCGTCCTGTTGCCGCAGAGGTATGGGGCAAGGCGGCTACAGTAGTATTCTACACATTTATGATTATTATTATTGCAATTGGCGGTGAGGGATGCGCATTGGAGAATATTGCGTTCTTCCGGCCGTTTATTCTGAATAACACTGTTATTACAGTTATGGTAGTTATTGCTGCTGTATTTGCATTTATTTCCTTGTTTGGATATGCTCCCGGCTTCATTCGCCAAATCAAGGAGAATAAGCAGAACGCCGACAAGTAATACTGTTATAGACAAAGGAGTTATACTTTTATATGATGCAACAAATGTGTTCACGCTGCGGCGAAAGGCCGGCAGTCGTGTTTGTACAAAAAATGGAGGGCGACGAAGTTAAGCCCGAGGGACTTTGCATAAAGTGTGCAAAGGAACTCAACATAGGCCCCATACGCCAGATGATTGACAAGATGGGGATTAGCGACGAGGAATTGGAGCTTGCCAGTGAGCAGATGAGCCAGTTTATGGAAAATATGGATGACTTCGATTTCGGCAGTCTCGGCGATATGTTCAATCCTGACAATATGGACGGCGCACAGACCATGCCCTTTGCAAATCTGTTTGGCGGTGCAGGGGATACCGGAGAAACCGCAAATTCCAAAAGCAAAAACGATAAGCGAAAAAAGAAAAATCATAAGAACCAAAGGGACGATAGCAGAAAATTTCTTAACAGCTATTGCAACAATCTGACCGACAAGGCAAGGTCCGGCAAGCTTGACAAGATTATCGGCCGCAGTAGCGAGATTTCCCGTACTATCCAAATCCTCTGCCGTCGTACAAAAAACAATCCCTGCCTTATCGGTGAGCCCGGCGTAGGCAAAACTGCCATAGCCGAGGGACTTGCCATCCGTATAGCAAAAGGGGAGGTACCTGCCCGTTTGGCAGACAAGGAGATATATCTTTTGGACCTTACCGCACTTGTTGCGGGCACTCAGTTCAGGGGACAATTCGAGGGCCGTATCAAGGGACTTGTTGATGAGGTAAAGCAGGAGGGCAACATAATTCTCTTTATTGATGAGGTGCACAACCTTGTAGGCACCGGTGACAGCGAGGGAACGATGAATGCTGCCAATATCCTAAAGCCTGCATTATCCCGTGGCGAAATTCAGGTTATCGGCGCAACCACTTTTAACGAATATCGCAAGTATATCGAAAAGGACGCTGCTCTTGAGCGCAGATTCCAGCCTGTAAAGATTGAGGAGCCGTCCATTGACGATGCCTACAAGATGCTGTTGGGAATTAAGTCATATTACGAGGATTACCATAGGGTGCAGATTAACGATTCTTTGGTGTATAAGGCTGTTATAATGTCCGAGCGTTATGTTACAGACCGGTACCTGCCGGACAAAGCTATAGACCTGCTGGACGAGGCTTGTACCAGCGCCAATTTGCGTAATCCTGCAATCAGCCGGTACCAAATTCTTTCTGCAAAACGGGATAATCTCACCACTAATATAGAAAAATTGTCTTTGCCTGATGAGGGAGAAGAGATTGATTACGAATTGATAAGCAAGCTTAAATCCGAGCTTATTAATATAGAGAACGAACTGCCCGAATTGGAAGAAATGGCAAAGGACAATTATGTTACAGAAAAGGATATTGCTACCGTTATTTCTCTTTGGACAGGTATTCCCGCATCCAAGATAGAGCAGGGAGATATAAAAAAATTGGCTTCTCTTGAGGATGAACTTAAGGCTCATATTATCGGCCAGGACGATGCCATCAGCAAGGTTGCAAATGCCGTAAGACGCGGCAGAATCCAGATTAGCCCCAAGAAAAGACCTCAGTCATTTATCTTTGTGGGTCCCACCGGTGTCGGTAAGACAGAACTTGTAAAGCAGCTTGCAAATGCCATGTTTGATTCTCCTGATAACCTGATTAGACTGGATATGAGCGAGTTTATGGAGAAGTTCAGCGTTTCTCGCATTATCGGCTCTCCTCCGGGTTATGTTGGGTATGACGATGCAGGCCAGCTGACAGAAAAGGTTAGGCGCAAGCCATACAGCGTTATTCTTTTTGACGAGATAGAAAAGGCACACAAGGATGTTCTCAACATATTGCTGCAAATTTTGGATGAGGGCAGAATTACAGACGCCCAGGGCAGGAGTATTAATTTTGAGAATACTATCATCATAATGACCTCCAATGCCGGCTCCACCGACCAAAATACTATGGGATTCGGCAAGTCCGACGCCGACATTAACGCCGAGGTTACTATGAAGGCCCTTGAGCGCTTCCTGAGGCCGGAGTTCCTTGGCAGAGTTGACGAGGTCGTTATTTTCAACAAATTTAGCTTTGATAATTTTGAGCGCATTGCCAGACTTATGTTGGATGAGTTGGTTCCCAGCCTTAAGGACAAGGGAATAGAACTAACCTATGACCAATCAGTTCCTGTGTTCTTAGCCAAGGAAGCTTATGGCTCAAAGAAGAATGCAAGAGGTCTGCGAGATGTGATTCGCCGTCAGGTTGAAGAGAAGTTAGCCAACGCAATTGTATTCAACCAAGATAGGGAAATTACCTCGATTTCTCTGTCAGCAAAGGACGAAATAGATATTAAAATTAATTAAAAAAGCACTTGACAATTCAACGCACATTAGATATAATAATGTGCGTTGATACTTGCGGGTGTAGTTCAATGGTAGAATCTCAGCCTTCCAAGCTGATTGCGTGGGTTCGATTCCCATCACCCGCTCCAATTTTTTATATAATGTGCGCTGTTAGCTCAGCTGGATAGAGCAACTGCCTTCTAAGCAGTAGGCCGGAGGTTCGAGTCCCCCACAGCGCGCCATTTATGGTGGGATTGGCCTAGTTGGTTAGGGCGCCAGTTTGTGGCACTGGAGGTCATCAGTTCGAATCTGATATCCCACCCCATTTTTTTGATGGGGAGTAGCCAAGCGGTAAGGCAACGGACTTTGACTCCGTCATGCGTGGGTTCGAATCCCGCCTCCCCAGCCAATAAGTAACAGTATTCTGCACTCACTTATGTGAGTGCTTTTTTGGTTCTATGTCAAATGTTGAGGTATTCTTACCAAAAATTTATTATAGAACCTATAAAATATCGATTGTACTAAAATTATTCTTGACATTAAAGTATAACTAATATATAATAACAGTCGGTCACATTTTGACCTTATGATCCATTAGCTCAGCCGGCAGAGCACTTGACTTTTAATCAAGGTGTCCCGGGTTCGATTCCCGGATGGGTCACCATCGCCCTCGATTATATCGAGGGCTTTCTTTTTTTGATAACTATATAATAGAAATGCAGCACCGCTAAAGCAGTGCTGCGCATTTTATTTTGTAACTATTGATTTGTAGCCGGACCATGATGAGTAATACTTCTTTGCGCTTACAGTTTTGTAGGTCCTAACTCGTACATAGTATCTCTTGCCTGATGTTAGATTTGATACAGTCTTGCTGATTGTGGAAGTACCGGATATTGTGTATGTTTTTGGATTAGTGAACTTGCTCGATGTACTGTACTGTACCTGGTATCCGGTGGTCTGGGTACTGCGTTTGTACCACTTTACCGTGAATTTTCTTTTGCCCGAAGTCAGGGAAGAAATACTTGTTGCCTTTGGCTTGATTGTAAAGGTGAGATACTTTGACGGATTGCCGGCATACTTGTTTTTGAATGCAATCTTTACTTTGTATGTGCCTACATATTTGCATCCTGACGGATAAGTAACAGTATAGTTGTCGCTGCTGATTTTTTGTGAGCTGTAGTTGTACAGAGTTACTGTCGGCTTTCTTATTTTGCCGTTATATACATAGCTTGTGGTTGACAGAGAGGCTGACTTTACTCTGTCGGGATATATCTTGATGTTATACTGAGACAGATATTCGCCGTTGATAAAATCCCTCGCTCTGAATACAACCTTGTTGTCGAACACCTCAACCACATAGCCGAGTCCCGGTGCTTCGTATCCGTCACGGTTAGTTATACCGATTGATGGCAGATTTACCGAATGGAAATTACCGATTTTTTGGTACGAATACTTGCCGAATCCTGTGTGCAGGTGTCCCGTGATGAGTATAACATTTTTGTATTTATTCAGTATTGCCTTGATTTTGTCGGATTGCTCACCAACCGAGCCGGCCTTCTTTGTTATATTATTGTTCCAGGTGTCGGGTAGTCCGTGAGTGTCCTTTAGCGGCTGGTGCATTGTAACGAATACAGGCTTGCCGTACTTTGTGGACGCCTTTAGTTGGGAATCCAGCCAGTTCAGCTGAGTTTGGCTGATATATGATTCCTCAGGCATTGACTTCTCGCTGCCCAATACAATGAATTTGTAGCCGTTTACAGTATAGCTGTAATACATTTTGCTTATTTTTAGGCTGCTGCCCACAGCGGCGTTAATTCCGTTGGTAAAATTAACAAATCCGCTTTTTGCCTCGGAGTAATCACTGCTGCGAATATCGTGATTTCCCTCGGCTGCAATTATGTTCTTAACGCCCTTGTCTGCCAGGAATCCGTGCATCATTGCGTATTCATCGGCAGTATGATTTTCGGTAATATCACCGGCGATAAGCAGAGCGTCCAATGTTGATTTTGCATTGCCCAAATCCTTTGCAGAAGCCTCTGTGTTCTTTGCCCTGGCAGCAAGCGCCGATGTAATGGTTGATGACGATGTCTGCGGGTCACCCCACGCAGCAAAGGCAAGCTTTACGCTTGTACTTGAGTTCTTTATAGGTGTGCTTTCTGCCATTGCGGTGATAGGCAATGTGGCGCAGGTAAGCGCCATAATGATGCTCAGAAATATTGAATTAATTTTTGTAACTCTCTTTTTCATTTTTTACCTCTGTTATACTACTTGTATTCATATTATGTTTGTTGCACGATAATATTGTTGTAATTATACCATATTAGTAATCAGTTGTAAATGAAAAATAATCGAGTCAATTATCGGTTTTTACATCATACCAATTTTTGATACATTTTCATAAGCTCGGCGACACATTCGGATTCGGTCATTGTTTTATAATCAAAGCCATAAGCCTGCATTACTGCCTTATCGTTTGCCTGATGAGCCTTGCGTAATTCAAAAGGCATAGTTAATTCATCATACAAATCTGCAAGAGAACAGTCAGGGTATTTTGCCCTTGCATCAAGGATTGCCTGTGCCGTCTGCTCAATTTTAGCCTTTTGCTCGTCAGTAGGATTAGGCCAAGGGAAATTGTTATAGACAATTCCCACAGAATAGGTGTAGTCATTTCTCAACCTACCGGCAACATACCTTACCCAGGCATTGTGAACATTTGAAGATAATAAACCGAGTTCGTATAGTCCACCATTTCTCATAACTTGAAGTTTGTTGTTTACCAATATGTCTGATGATAAAAAACCGATTGGAACATATTTTCTTCTTCCGGATGATGTTTGAGGGACAACCAAAAAGTCATTTTCAGGCATGTTTTCATAATGGAATTTGGCAGGTGTATCGGCTAATCTCCTTGTTTCAGCACTATTACTGTTTGATCTATATTCTTTTATTTTTTCAAGCTTTTCCAAAACACTTGGCATTTTTCTAAGTTCATGAGGTGGAATTCTGTTTATAAGTAAAAAATATCTTTCTACATTATTGATGAACTCATACCCACCCATATATTTATGAAAATAAGGTTCAGAGTTAGGCTCTTTTTTAATAAATTCAGCTTTTTCTTCCGGAGTAAATGCACAAATTGCATTGTCTAACGGTTTACTTCCATTACTGATTATTGGCGCATTCTGTAGCGGTTTAGTTCTTTTTTCTATCCATACTTCGGGCGCATTTACTAAATAGCCGTTAATATTTTGAGCCACTGTATAATTTGTGCTATTCTTGTAAATCCGCTTTTCTTTTTTCAACTGTTTATCAGAAAATTCTACAATAACGCAATGGACACCTGCTTTTTCTTTTGCTTCACTATTCCATAAAAAAGTAGGATAAGCTGTGTCAATTTTTATATCATACTGTTCATCTAACAGTTTCCATAATAGTGTTTTTTGTTCACCTTGACAGATTGAATTTGTTGAAACAAAACCAACTTGAATATCCGTTCCTACAATATAGTCACACGCATATTTGTACCAACAAGTAACATAATCTAAACTTCCAAGTCTAACATTCAAGTTGCCAAAAGCACGTGTAATATCATCCTTTTGTGATTCGGTCATCCTTCTTGCACCCACAAATGGTGGATTGCCCATAATGTAGTTAAGCTCGTTTTTAGGTACAACTGTTTCCCAATCAATTTGCAGGGCGTTGCCCTCAACAATATAGGCATTTGTTGTAAGAGGAAGAAAGTCAATTTTTGTGCTGACAATATCCTCCGTTTCCTTTATCATTTGGCTTTCGGCAATCCAAAGGGCAGTTTTTGCAACCGTTACGGCAAAGTCATTTATCTCTATGCCGTAAAACTGACTGATTTTAACCTTAATTATATCGCCGGAATCGAATACAATTTGGTTTTGGTTTATAATAGCCAAAGCCTCATTTTCAAGCTTACGCAGGGAAATGTATGTTTCTGTTAAAAAATTACCTGAACCGCAGGCAGGGTCAAGGAATTTAAGAGTTGATAATTTATCACAAAATGAATTAAGCCTGTCCTTTTGTACATTAGGCTGCTTGAGTTGTTTAATTTCCTCAAGCTCGCTTTTCAAATCATCAAGGAAAAGAGGGTCAATAACCTTATGTATATTTTCAATAGAGGTATAGTGCATACCTCCGCTTCTGCGTGTTTCGGGATTTAATGTGCTTTCAAAAAGAGCGCCGAAGATAGTGGGGCTGATTTCCGACCAGTCAAAATCCTCGCTTGCGTTTTGCAAAATCAAATCTCTTATTTCATCGGTAAACTGTGGGATTTCAATATTTTCCTCTGCAAACAAACCACCGTTTACATAAGGGAACTGGGCAAGCTCCTCTTCAATATATGGGTCCCTGTCTTCTATTTTGGTGTTTAGTATTTTGAACAAATCAATAAGAGCACCGCGAAGATGTCTTGCGTCAAATTCTTTAAGATAATCGTGGAACATAAGATGCTTACCGAAAACGCCTGCGTCCTCTGCATAAAAGCAGAAAACAAGCCGAACGCAAAGCATATTAAGGCTTTTAAGCGAGCTTTCATCATCAGGATTTACATACTGCTTACGGAGTGCGTCATACAACCTGCCGACAATTTCTCCCGCCTTAATGGATATTTCCATTTCTCTTTTAATATTTTCGTTGCCTGTATCAACAAGAAAATCAAGACGATAAAATTCCTTATCAAGATTTTTAAGTAAAATCTGCTCCGGCTCGGAATTAGGATTTTCCATATCGTAAACAAGAAACTCGCTGAAATTACAGGTGATTATCCACCTCGGTCTGCGAGAAAAGGGCAGCTCGGCAGAATAGCGCTTTGCCTGTTGAAATGGAGTAAGCAAACTGCCGTCGGATTGCTTTATTGCTTTTTTCAAATCTTTGCCAAGGCCTTTCTGCTCAATAAGCACCTTTGTTTCGGGAATATATCCGTCAATAAAACTGGTATGGTCTAGGTGAACTTGGTCTTCAAATTCAATATAGTGAGAGGCGTTTTCAACACCGTAAACGGTGCCTAAAAGCTCAAGCCAGAACTTTTGGCTATGACCCTTTTCGTAGCCCTTATCCTTCCAATATTCAGCAAAGGCCTTTGCCGCCTTTCTTCTTTCCTGTTCGTTTAGATTAATGCTCATAATATTTCTCCGAAATTAATTTATGATATTATTTTATCATTATGGTTAAGTTAATTCAATAGAAATAGAAAATACAATGGACATAGTGTAAAAAATGACACTTTGATTTTATTTTATTTAATATTTGGTCTGGACTTATTAGTTGCCTTGTGGTATGTTGTGGTACTGCAAGGGAGTTGATTTTGTGACAATATTACAAGACTATATTGAAAAAAGCACCGACTGAATCGGTGCTTTTTTTGGCAGGGGCAGAAGGATTTGATTATGCCCTCTTGCGGTTCCCAAAATTTGTTACGGCTTGGGGCGCCGACAAATTTTGACCGCTGCGCCATCCTCGCCTCGCTGCATCTGCCACCGGCAGCGCTCGGCGACGATGCCCGGCACGCGCGTGCCGAGCGTTTAAGCCTATTTACACAATCGAAAAAGAAAAAGCACCGACTGAATCGGTGCTTTCTCTTTTTGGCAGGGGCAGAAGGACTTGAACCCTCGGCACGCGGTTTTGGAGACCGCTGCTCTACCAACTGAGCTATACCCCTATGTATTTGCAACGCATATACTATATCAAATTATTATAAAAAATGCAAGTGTTTTTTTGTAGAATTGTTAAAACCCTGAGAAAGGGCGGAATAAGTGGATATAATCAATTATGTAATTAAAATGTAAAATAACTTTCTATATTGTATTCTCTTGACATTGATATACAATATATTGTATAATGATTTGGAATATGCATACTTGTTTTGGAGGGATATTATTGGCAAAGAAGCAAGAATATGGCAACGAAAGTATCAAATCCCTAAAGGGTGCAGATAGAGTACGAAAGAGACCTGCTGTTATTTTTGGCTCTGATGGAATAGAGGGCTGTGAGCATTCTATATTTGAGATTATGTCCAACTCAATTGACGAGGCCAGAGAGGGCTATGGCAAAAAAATTATTGTCACAAAGTTCCTTGACGGCTCTGTTGAGGTGCAGGATTTCGGCCGTGGAATACCGGTGGATTATAACAAAAATGAGGACAAGTACAACTGGGAGCTTTTGTTCTGCGAGCTTTATGCCGGCGGTAAGTATGACAACGGCGGAGACAATTACGAGTTTTCTTTGGGCCTTAACGGTCTGGGCTTGTGTGCAACCCAGTACGCCTCCGAGTATATGGACGCAGAGATAAAGTCCAATGGTTACAGATACAGACTTCACTTTGAGCACGGCGAAAATATCGGCGGACTTGAAAAAGAGGAGTACAAAAAACGAGGCGACACCGGCACCAGAATCAAGTGGAAGCCAGACCTTAAGGTTTTTACCGACATTAATGTGCCTGTAGATTATTTTAAGGAAACTATTAAGAGACAGGCTATTGTCAACGACGGCATTACTTTTGTGTTTAAAAATCAGGTTACTGCCTCACAGTTTGAGACTACAGAGTACCTGTACGAAAACGGTATTAAGGATTATGTATCGGATTTGGCAGGAACAAAGGCATTTACCACGCCTCAGTATTGGGAATGTGAGCGAGTGGGCAGGGACAGAGAGGACCTTAATGACTACAAGCTGAAAATCAAGGCTTCTCTTTGCTTTTCTCTGGACACTCAGGTTAAAGAATATTATCACAACTCCAGTTTTCTTGAGCACGGAGGAGCACCGGAAAAGGCTTTCAAGAGCGCGTTTGTTAACCAAATCAATGCCTACCTGAAAGCAAACAATAAGTACAACAAAACAGATACACAAATCAATATTCAGGATATTGAGGAATGTGTAATATTTGTTGTGTCTTCTTTTTCCACCCAAACCTCCTACGAAAACCAGACAAAAAAAGCAATTACAAACAAGTTTATTCAGGATGCTATGACGGACTTTTTCCGCAAGCAGTTGGAGGTATATTTTATTGAGAATAAGATGGATGCAGACAAAATTGCTGACCAAATTATTATCAATATGCGCTCCCGTGTCAAGGCGGAAAAGACACGCAAAAACCTAAAGACAACTCTCCAATCCAAGGTAGATATGACCAACAGAATAGAAAAATTTGTTGACTGTCGCTCAAAGGATGTTGCAGAGAGAGAAATTTTTATCGTAGAGGGCGATTCGGCTCTCGGTGCTTGTAAGCAAGCCAGGGACGCTAATTTTCAGGCGCTTATGCCGGTGCGCGGCAAGGTGCTCAATTGCCTTAAAACCGACTACGACAGAATATTTAAGTCCGAGATTATTACCGACCTCATCAAGGTGCTCGGCTGCGGTGTCGAGGTAAAGAGTAAGGCCGCAAAGGACGTGTCCATGTTCGATATGGATTCTCTTAGATGGAACAAGATTATGATATGTACCGATGCAGATGTTGACGGATTTCATATCAGGTGTCTCATTCTCACAATGATTTATCGCCTTATGCCAAAGCTGATAGAGGCAGGCAAGGTGTTTATTGCAGAATCGCCGTTGTACGAGGTTACCTGTAACAACCAAACATATTTTGCCTACAACGAGCAGGAAATGGACGATATACGGGCAGAAATAGGCGACAAAAAATACACCGTTCAGCGCTCCAAGGGTCTTGGCGAAAACGAGGCTGAGATGATGTCACTGACCACAATGAATCCTGCTACTCGACGCCTGATTAAGGTTACTCCCAGTGACGGAGAGTATGCATCCCAAATGTTCGATATGATTATGGGCAACGACCTGGAGGGCAGAAAAGAGTATATTTCCGACTACGGACATCTATATATTGATGTTG
This sequence comes from Eubacteriales bacterium, assembly GCA_029225565.1. Lineage (GTDB taxonomy): Bacteria > Bacillota > Clostridia > Oscillospirales > Acutalibacteraceae > Eubacterium_R. The sequence continues at coordinate 45,018 of JAQXWS010000038.1, read as the reverse complement.
CAGATGTCAGCTAAAGGAGGTGCTTTGATTTATGGCAAAAAGAAAAAAAGCTGATGAAGAATTTGTGAATTCCTTGGCAGATAATGTCCATATTCAGGGCGCCGGCACCATCAAGGACGAGCCTATTGTAGAGACATTAAAATCCAATTTTATGCCTTACGCAATGAGCGTTATTTTGTCCCGTGCTATTCCCGAGATTGACGGACTAAAGCCGTCACACCGCAAGCTGCTGTACACTATGTACACTATGGGACTGCTTAATTCCGGCACAATAAAGAGTGCCAATATCGTAGGCAGAACTATGCAGCTTAACCCACACGGCGACGCTTCAATATACGAGACAATGGTGCGTTTGTCACGAGGTAATGAGAGCCTGCTGTATCCCTATGTTGAGTCAAAGGGTAATTTCGGCAAAGCTTATTCAAGAAATATGGCATACGCTGCTTCCCGTTATACAGAGGCAAAGCTTGCACCTATTGCAAAGGAATTGTTTGAGGACATCAACAAGGATACTGTGGATTTTGTTGACAACTATGACAATACCCTCAAGGAGCCAAAGCTGCTGCCGGTTACATTCCCGTCAATTCTGTGCAATGTAACTACAGGTATTGCGGCCGGCATGGCTTCATCTATAGCGTCTTTTAATCTGCGGGAGATATGCGATACAACCATATCATTAATCAAGAATCCTGGCCACGATGTCAGCGAAACCCTGATTGCTCCGGACTTTGTTGGCGGCGGTATGATTGTGTACAACAAAGAGGAATTGGATAGGATATACCAAACAGGCCGCGGCTCTGTTAAGGTGCGTGCAAAGTACACCTACGACAAAAAGTATAACTGTATTGACATAACGGAAATTCCGCCCACCACAACATCCGAGGCGATTATCGACAAGATAGTTGAACTGGTTAAAGCAAACAAGGTTAAGGAATTGTCCGACCTTCGTGACGAAACCGACCTGAAGGGTCTTCGCATAACCCTTGACCTAAAGCGGGGTACCGACCCTGACAAGCTGATGACTAAGTTGTACAAGATGACGCCTCTTGAGGACAGCTTTTCCTGCAACTTTAATGTTCTTATCAACGGTTATCCAAAGGTGCTCGGAGTTGGCGATATTCTCAAGGAATGGATTGCGTTTCGTCTTGAGTGCGTTCGTCGCAGAACTGAGTTTACCAGGAATAAAAAGGCAGAAAAACTGCATTTGCTCCAGGGTCTTGAAAAAATTTTGCTGGATATCGACAAGGCAATCAAGATTATACGCAACACAGATGCGGAGGCCGACGTTGTGCCCAATTTGATGATTGGCTTCGGAATTGACAAGGTGCAGGCAGAGTATGTTGCAGAAATCAAGCTGCGCCACCTCAATAGGGAATATATCCTAAAAAGGACAAAGGATATTGAGGATTTAATTAAGGATATTGAAGAGCTTGACGGTATTCTTGCCAGCAAAAATAAGCAAAAAAAGATTATTGTCAAGGAGCTTGAGGCTGTTGCCGACAAGTACTCGGGCCAAAGAAAATCACAGGTGCTCTATGAGGTTGAGGAATTTGATGCTTCTGTTGAGCAGGTTGCCGAGGATTATCCCGTGACGCTGTTCTTTACCAAAGAGGGATACCTCAATAAGATAAGAACGGCAAATCTTCGTATGTCCGGCGAACAAAAGGTTAAGGAAGGCGACTCTGTCGAGCGTGTATTCGAGTGTTCAAACAGGGACGAGCTTCTTGTATTCACCAACAAAGCACAGGTCTATAAGGCAAAAATTGACGATTTTGCAGACGGAAAAGCATCACAGCTGGGCATCTATGTAGCCTCAAAGCTTGAAATGGAACCTGACGAAAAGACGGTTTATATGTGCGTAATACGCGAGTACAAGGGATATATGATTTTTGCTTTTGAAAACGGAAAGGTTGCAAAGGTTGATATTTCTGCATACCAAACAAAAACTAATCGTAAGAAATTACTCAAGGCTTATTCCAACAAGTGTCCTTTGGCAGGAATGAAGTATATTGAGGAGGATTGCGAGATTGTGTTTACATCAACCGGAGGCAGAATGTTGTTGGTTCATACCGGCGCCCTTAATTCAAAGACAACAAAGGATACTATAGGCGTATCTGTTATGACCCTAAAGAAAAATCAGCACTTGGATTCCATGCATTTTTACAGAGAAGGGGAGTTCGACAAAGCCTGGAGATTCAGAGCCAAGAATTTGCCGGCCGCCGGTGCGGTACCGGGTCCTGCAGATAACTCCGACCAAATTTCGTTCTAAAAATAAAAAATGCTTGCAATATGGTATTTGTTATGCTATAATGCAGTAGTTAAAATCTTATGGAGGTATAATTATGCTCTGGTATCATTATGTATTTGGCGCAGTGCTTATTTTGGCATCTGTTATTATAACAATCGTTGTACTTCTTCAGGAGGGTCGTTCTTCCAACCTTTCTGGAGTAATCGGTGGTAGCTCCGATTCATACGGCGGCAAGTCGAAGGGTATGACTAACGAAAAGAAGCTTGAGCGCATTACAAAGTGGCTTATTGTGCTGTTTTTTGTAATTGTACTTGCAGCGTTTTTGGTTTTCTTGTTTGTATAACAATTGAGCAATAACCTTGCGTTATGCAAGGTTATTTTTTTCGTTTGGAGATATAATGAATTACATTGTTTTAGACTTTGAGTGGAATAATGCATACAATTATGCAGCAAAAAAATTTACAAATGACATAATAGAGATTGGCGCTATCAAGTTGGACAAGAATTTGAACATCGTAGATACATTCAAGCAGCTTGTAAAACCAGACGGATTCAAAAAATTGTCCAACAGGTGCAAAAATCTTACCAATATTACCAATGATGAAATTAAGGAGAACGGTATTTCATTTAAGCAGGCTATCAGTGATTTTGCCCGCTGGAGCGATGGGGACAACAGCGTGTTCCTAAGCTGGAGTAATTCGGATTTGTATGTCCTTACCGACAACTATTTTTACGCTTACGGTAATATGAATGTCGGCTTCATTAAGCGTTATTGCGATGCCCAAAAGTATTGTATGTCTTTTTTGGACAATCCGGGCGGTAATCAAATAGCTCTGAGCAAATGTGCCGAGATGATGGATATTGATATTAGCAATCAAGTCCTGCACAGGGCATTGGAGGATTGCTATGTTACCGCAGAATGCCTAAAGAAAGTGTTTGACGCCAAAAGCTTTGACAATTTTGTGGTGGAGTGTGATAGCCGCTTTTTTGAGCGCCTGATGTTTAAGCCATACTATATCAACGAGCCAAAGAACGAATACTTTGATTTGGATAAAGTAGAAATTAAGTGTCCTGACTGTGGTTGTATTACCGACAGAGTGGATAAATTCAAATTTTTTAACAACACATTCAAGGGCGCGGTTAAATGTCCTAAATGCAAAAAGACATATTGGGCGTTTGTCAGAGCGAAAAAAACATACGACAATGTTAATATAAAAATCAGCACAACACAAATGAACAGAAAACGCGCCCGTAAGCTTGACAACAGTAATAAAAGCAAATAATTTACAAAATTAACTTTATTTTTTTGGCAATATAATATATAATACATGTGATATTGTTTTTAAGGAGGAATATTCATGGCATCTAACGATTACGATGATCTTTTGGAATCATTCATGAATAACTCTCAAAAGGTTTATAACGAAGATAAGAACAAGCAGGAAAAGACTTTGCCGTCATCCTATAACACATACTCAAAGGATGACACAAAAAAAACCAGGGACAAGCGTTCTGCCAAGCAGCCCCCTAAGCATAAGAAACAGAAATCACCGGCAGAAAAGGCTCTGGCCGGTCTTGGCAAGGTTCTGTTAGGCATCCTTATGGTCTGCGGCGTTGTTGGTATAGTGTGTGTTTCCGTAATGGCGGTATATGGCTATAATGTTGTTCACGGTGATCCTGTATTCGACCTTAAGAATGAGGCAACCAGCCAGAATCAAACCTCATTTATTTATGCCTATGACGATGACGGAAAATTAGTAGAGATTACCCGCCTCCATGGTGAAGAAAACAGAATTTGGCTGGATGCCAGCGATATGAACGAGTATATGTCCAAGGCGTTTGTGGCTATTGAGGACGAGCGATTCGAAAAGCATCACGGCGTTGACTGGAAACGCACAATAGGCGTTATCGTTAAGCCGTCCAATGCCGGACAGGGAGGCTCCACCATCACTCAGCAGCTCATAAAAAATCTGACAGACCAAAATGATGTTACATTTGTCCGTAAGTTTAACGAAATTTTGTCGGCGTTGAATTTGGAAAAACATTACTCCAAGGATGAAATTATGGAGGCATATCTCAATACCATATATTTGTCCCACGGATGCTACGGTGTTAAAACAGCTGCGGAGACATATTTTGGTAAAGATGTAAAGGACCTCAACATTGCCGAGTGTGCTACACTTGCCGGTATAACACAAAAGCCTACCTATTATGACCCTTTGTTGAATCCGGAGAATAACAAAACCAAGCAGGAAAGAATCCTGCTGAAGATGTATAAGCAGGGCTATATTACTAAGTCAGAATATGACGAGGCAGTTAATTACAAGCTTGTATTTACCAATTCAAAGGACTATAAGGGCAGCAAGGTAAGCTCATCAAGCAAGAAGAGTACCAAAAACAAGGTTAATTCTTACTACACCGATTTTGTTATCGATCAAGTTATTACCGACCTGCAAAAGAACGGCTATTCTGCAAAGAAAGCCAGAAATATGATTTACGGCGGAGGCCTCAAGATTTATACGGCTGTTGACCTTGATGTGCAGAATGCAATTGAGGATGTATATGTTAATCGCAGAAAGATGCCTGATGATACCGTACAGGGTGCCTGTGTAGTTATGGACTACAAGGGCAGAATCCTGGGTATGGTAGGCGGTACAGGCAAAAAGACTGCCAACCGTGGCTTAAACAGAGCATGGCAGTCAAAAAGACAGCCGGGTTCTTCTATCAAGCCTATTTCCGTATATGGCCCTGCATTACAAAAGAGCCTGGATGATGACGATACCGATATCTTTTGGACATCACCTGTAAAGGATGTTCCGTTGACAAAGATTAACGGCAAGCCGTTCCCGACTAATGACGGTGGCTCGTATTCCGGCAGAACTGTGTCACTGCAATACGGACTTGCACATTCTATGAATACAATATCTGCACAGACCCTGGACAAAATCGGTATTGACTATTCCTTTGACTTTATTACCAACAGATTCCATATCTCCACATTGGAGCCATACGACTGTGACCTGGCGCCTATGGCTACCGGTTCTGTTACTTACGGTGTAACAGTTCTGGAGATGACCACCGCATATCAGGCTTACGGTAACGGCGGATACTATTATGAGGGCTACTCCTACTATAAGATAGAAGACTCGCAGGGCAATGTTCTGATAGAAAAAGTACCCGAGTCAACAAAGGAGAGCGCCGTATCAGAGGAAACCGGTTGGCTGATGAACAAAATGATGCAGACTGTTTGTACTCAGGGTACCGGTCGCTCATTCAAGATTAGCGGAGTGGAGTGCTTTGGCAAAACAGGTACCACCAGTGATAACAAGGACAAGTGGTTTATCGCCGGTACACCCGAATATATGTGCGGCGTATGGTATGGATATGATGATAACAAGACCATTCATTACTACTACTCATCCAATCCTGCCGGTACAATGTGGAATCAGGTACTCAATGGCATCTACCAACGCAAGGGAATTAACAAGCGAGAGTTCCCGGAATGTGACGGCCTGGTAAGAAAATCCTATAACGGCTCTACCGGCTGGTTTGATAAAAATAATTTACCAAAGGGTAAAGCCGCCGTAACAGGTGTTGGAGGCGCAGTTGCCAAAAGAACCACAAAGAAAGCTAAAGACAAGGATAAGAGCACTACTGATAAGACCGGTTCAACAAAGTCCGGAGAATCTACAACCGGTGGTGACAATGACAACACGGACACAACGGCTGCAGAATCAACTACCTCTGCACCGGAATCCACCACAAAAGCTTCTGATACCGGCGAAGAGGATAGTACCGGTGGCGATGTTGACTCCGACGATAATGAGGATTAATTTCGAACAGGGAAGTCTTAGGATTTTCCTGTTCTTTTGTAGGTAATATGAAGATAATGTCTATTGATTACGGTGATGCAAGAACAGGCGTTGCTTTTTGTGATGTACGGGAGATTCTTGCTTCTCCATATACAGTTATTAGCGAAAGCTATCAACCAAAGCTGATAAAAAAGCTTGTTGAGATTATTAATACAGAACAGCCGGGAATCATTGTTATCGGCTTGCCCAGGAACATGGACGGAAGCTACGGTTACAGATGTGACGAATGTAAGGGCTTAGGCGAGGAACTTGCCAAAATTGTTGATATTCCCATTGAGTATCAAGACGAGCGATTGACCACAGTTATGGCACACAATGTTCTTAGCAGCAACAATGTACGCGGCAAAAAGAGAAAAGAAACAGTAGATGCCGTATCCGCCGTTATGATTCTCCAAAGCTTTTTGGACAGTAGAAGGTAATCATTTTTTTGTAAAAACATATTATCCTTTGGTGATAGTATGAAAATCAAGGCTTTTGGCACCACGGTGGTAATACACTACACATTTGTTGTGTTTGTTGCCCTATGCTTTCTGACCGATAATACAGCATTGGCTCAGGTTATGTTGTTTGCGTCATTGCATGAGCTGGCGCATATTATATGTTTGATACTTTTGGGTGGCAAGGTTGACAGTATATCATTGTCATTTGTGGGTGTTGGCTTGCGACACAGTACCTGTTTTTCCTATGGAAAAGAGTGCTTGTTTTTGCTTTCGGGCATTTTTGTCAACGGTTTATTTTGGGTTGCCGGTATATCCACAGATATTAACGGAGCGTTGTTTTTAATTAACGCTTTGCCTATTTATCCTCTGGATGGGGGCAGAGCCCTCAAGCTCGTGCTAAATTCCCTGTTTGACTTGAAATTGTCTGATAGGATATACTATTTTGTTAGTTTTATTTCAATTACCGTTTTGTTTATTTATTCTGTCATTGTAGGTAATGTTAGTTTTTTGATAATTACTGTTTATGCAGTGATTTACTCACTGTGTAACAGTTATGATTGAGGTTATGTATGATAAAGAAAGAAGTAGAAAAAATACTCCAGTATGTTCAAAAACCGGCAAGATATGTTGGCGGTGAACTGAACAGCGTGGTTAAGGATGCAGCAAAAGTTGATATTAGGTATGCTTTTTGCTTTCCCGACACCTACGAAATCGGTATGAGCCATTTGGGTATGAAAATATTGTACGGGCTTGTTAATCAGCGTGATGACGCATGGTGCGAGCGAGTCTTTGCTCCCGATACCGACATGGAGGAACAAATGAGAGCCAATAATGTGCCCTTGTTTGCCTTGGAGTCCGGTGATTATATCAAGGATTTTGATATGATTGGCTTTACTCTGCAATATGAGCTGTGTTATAGCAATGTACTCAATATGCTGGATTTGGCAAAGGTTCCTGTTTTTTCTAAGGACAGAATGGAATTGACTCCTATTGTTTGCGTTGGCGGACCCTGTACCTGCAATCCGGAGCCGATTGCCGATTTTTGTGATATAGTATTTCTCGGCGAGGGTGAGGAAACCACAAATCAGGTTATTGACCTGCTAAAGGAATGTAAAGCAAATAATTGTACAAGGCAAGAATTTTTACATAGAGCTAAGGATATTGTGGGTGTATATGTTCCTTCTCTGTATGTTGACCGGTACAATGATGACGGTACTCTAAAGAGCCTAACGCCCATTGACGGCGCTCCTATGCCGGTAAAGAAAGCCATCATCAGTGATTTGGACAAGGTATATTACCCCGACAAGTTTGTTGTTCCTTTTATCAACATAGTTCACGACAGGGCAGTTGAGGAGATATTCAGAGGCTGTATCAGGGGCTGTCGTTTTTGTCAGGCCGGCTTTATTTACCGGCCCATCAGAGAAAAAAGCGTTGAAACAATCAATAAGCAAGCTAAGGCCTTGATTGATAATACCGGATATGACGAAATATCGCTATGCTCTTTGTCCACCTCCGACCACTCATGCGTTGACGAGATGCTGACCACGCTTATTGATTGGACAGAAAAAGAAAAAATCAATCTGTCCCTGCCAAGCTTGCGGGTTGATAATTTTTCCGACGAATTGGTGGATAAGCTTAATCGCGTACGAAAAAGCGGACTTACCTTTGCCCCGGAGGCCGGTACCCAAAGGCTTCGGGATGTAATTAATAAGAATGTAACCGAGGAAGAGGTGCTTCGTACTTGTACCAAAGCCTTTGACAACGGCTGGTGCAGCGTAAAGCTTTACTTTATGATGGGATTGCCTACGGAGACAATGGAGGATATAGAGGGTATTGCCGACCTCGGTATGAAGGTTGTTCACGCCTTTGGCAAAAATCCAAACAGACAAGCCGGTACCGGTGTTCAAGTATCTATTTCCTGCGCTTCCTTTATACCAAAGCCCTTTACTCCTTTTCAATGGGAACCGGAGGACAATATGGAATCCTTGCAACAAAAACAAAAGCACTTGCTGGAGTCCATTCCCACCAAAAAGATTAAGGTTTCGTATCATCAGACTCCCACTTCGCTTCTTGAGGGTGTTTTTGCAAGAGGGGACAGACGATTATCCAAGGTTATTTATACCGCTTTTCGTAATGGGTGCAAGTTTGATTCCTGGGACGATAAATTCAATTTTGATGCTTGGATGGATGCCTTTAATCAGCATAATATCGACCCATATTTTTATACTCAAAGAAAGAGGGAGTTTAGCGAATTACTGCCTTGGGACCACCTGGATTACGGCGTTAGCCGAAAGTTTTTGGAAAACGAAAACAAAAAGGCTCACCAAAACACCGTTACTCCTCATTGCAGAATCAAATGCTCCGGCTGTGGTGCAAATAAGCTGAACGGAGGACATTGCGATGCGAGAAATTAGACTTCGTTTTTCTAAAACCGGGCAGGCAAAGTATATTAGCCACCTGGACACAAACAGAGTATTCTCCCGTGCCATATCCCGTGCAAAATTGCGTATCTGGTACACAGAGGGATTCAATCCCCATGCCTATATGAGCTTTTCGTTACCCCTGTCATTGGGAGTAGAAAGTTTGTGCGAGAATGTTGATATTCGACTGCTTGACGAAGTAAGCAATGATGAAGTAATGCGTCGAATGAATGATGCGCTGCCCACGGGAATCAGGGTTGTGGATGTGTATGACGACTTTTTACCCAGCGGTGAAATAGCATACAGCGACTATGTTTACAAAATTGAGTTTGATGACAATGATTTGGCTTTGGAAAAAATCAAGTCCGTTCTCGACGGAGATACCATTATGGCTCTCAAAAAGGGCAAGCAGGGTAAACGCAGAGTCCTTAAGGAAACGGACATAAAGGCTTTTATTGAAAAATACAATGTATCTGTCAGGGAAAATAATGTAGTAATCAACATCAGATTACTTGCCGGACCGGAAAAAAATCTGAATCCGGCATTATTGTTTGACACCTTAATTAGACTGATAGATATGGATTATCAGTGGAAATCCATTGCAAGAATCAATTTGTTGACAAAAGATTTTAAAGAATACAAATAAAATGCTTGCATTTTGCGATTGTTTGTGATATTATATATCAGCATTTAGCCATTGTTTTCTTTAGCAATGCGAAAAATGCCGGCGTTTCAGCATTTTAGAGGATGGTCCGCTTTCATTTTATTGATAAGAACATCTCATAAATAATTAAGGAGGAAATAAAATGGACGCACTTAAGATTATCGCTGGCGACAGCATCAAAGCAGAGACCCCTAAGTTCAATATCGGTGATACTGTTAGAGTATCTGTTAATATCCGTGAGGGTCAGAGAGAAAGAATCCAGATGTTCGAGGGAACAGTTATCGCCAAGAGAGGCTCAGGTATTTCTGAGACATTTACCGTTCGTCGTGTATCATATGGCGTAGGTATTGAGCGTGTATTCCCATTACATTCACCAAATGTAGTTGATGTAAAGGTTGTTCGCTCCGGTAAGGTCAGAAGAGCAAAGCTTTACTATCTTCGCGACAGAGTTGGTAAGGCAGCTAAGGTTAAGGAAAACCTTAGATAATTTTTCGTATTTAAGCCGTATCTGTTAGGTACGGCTTATTTATTTGCAATGAACAAAAAAATTTAGTATAATATTTTCGGTGGTGATATTATGCCTGATTATGTTAAGCAAAATGTGCAATGGTTTCCCGGTCATATGGCCAAAACCAGGCGCCAAATCAAAGAATCGTTGAGCCTGGTTGACGGCGTTGTGGAGATTGTTGATGCCCGAGTTCCAATGAGCTCTCGCAATCCTGAGCTTGATGATATTGTCAGCAAAAAGCCCAGGGTAATACTTCTCAACAAATGCGATGTAGCAGATGCAAACGCTACTGCCATGTGGCTAAAATATTTTGAGAATAAAGGTCATTATGCTATTGCTGTGGATTGCAGAACCGGCAAGGGCCTAAACAAATTTGACACGATAGTAAAAAAAGCCTTGGCAGATGTTATTGCCCGCAACGAGAGCAAGGGCATGGCAGGTAAGCCGCTGCGCCTTATGGTTGTAGGTATTCCGAACACAGGCAAATCGTCATTCATCAATCGAATGGGCAAAAATTCTAAGGCTAAGGTAGCCGACAAAGCCGGCGTAACAAGACAGAATCAGTGGTTCAATGTTGGCAACGGTATTGAATTACTGGATACTCCCGGCGTATTGTGGCCAAAATTTGATGACCCCGAGGTTGGGGACAAGCTTGCTTTCATCGGTTCTGTCAAGGATGAGATAACAGACCGAGAAACCTTGGTGTGCCGTTTGCTGGAAGCATTGGCTAAAACCAGACCCGGTTCTATAGAAGAACGGTACAAAATTTCCGGAGTTGAACACTTGCAAGGTTGGGAGATTTTGGAGATGATTGGCAAGAAAAGAGGCTTTCTCATCAAAGGCGGAGAGATAGATTATGAGCGCGCCGCTGTCATTGTTGCCGATGAGTTTAGAGGAGGGAAATTGGGTAGAATTACCCTGGAATTACCGCAATGAAAAACGTAGAAACAATCAATTGGCTTGAATTTGAAGATAAAGCAACTGCAAATGGGTATACTGCCGTTTGCGGTGTTGATGAGGCAGGCAGGGGACCGCTGGCAGGTCCGGTGTATGCCGCTGCCGTTATCCTCCCACAGGGAAAAATCATAGATGGTGTTAATGACTCAAAAAAGCTTTCCGAAAAAAAGCGTGAGGCGCTGTTTGATATTATCAAGACAGAGGCTTTGGATTACTGTATTGCCACTGCAACACCTGAAGAAATCGACCAATACAATATTCTCAATGCAACATATCTTGCGATGAGTCGTGCGGTGGAGGGATTGAGTCACCCGGCAGATTACGCGCTGATTGACGGCAACAGAATGCCAAAGCTTTCCGTCCCCGGCGAAACGATTGTCAAAGGAGATGCCAGGTCTGCCAGCATTGCCGCAGCGTCAATCCTTGCAAAGGTTGCCAGGGACAGATTTATGCTCAAAATGGCAGAAATGTATCCTCAATACCAATTCGAAAAACACAAGGGCTACGGCACAAAGCTCCATTACGAAATGCTTGACAAATTCGGCCCAAGTCCCATACACAGACAAACATTTCTAAAAACATGGTACGCAAAAAAATGATTAATTACGGACGACTTGCAGAAAAAAAGGCTGCCAACTTTTTGCGCAGTAATGGGTATGTAATTCTTGACGGTAATTACCAAACGCGTTTTGGAGAGGTGGATATTATCGCCGAGAAGGATGGTGTTATCGCCTTTGTTGAAGTGAAGATGCGAAATGAAAAATCTATTGCGCAACCAAAGGAATTTGTGGATTACGCAAAACAAAAGCGAATTGCTGCAGCAGCGGCTCAATATATTACTGCATTCAAGGTGAATTTGCAGCCGAGGTTTGATGTAATTGAGGTGTTTTGCGTTAATAATGAAATAAAATCCTTTAAACATCTTGAAAATGCCTTTGAATTGTTATAGAATATTTATAATTTTGATATAGGAGAAATGATATGTTTTATACTTCTACAAGAGATAAGAGCATCAGAGTAACAGCATCTCAAGCTATTGCTCAGGGAATCAGCGAGGAAGGCGGACTTTTTGTACCCTGCGAAATGCCTCAGTTCGACCTGGACAAGATAGGCAGTATGGTATCAATGCCATATACGGAGAGGGCAAAAACCGTACTCAAGGAATTCCTTACCGACTTTAGCGATGAAGAACTGGATTATTGCGTCAACGGAGCCTATGATGAAGAAAAGTTTTCTTCGTACAAGATTGCGCCTACAGTAAATGTAAACGGTAACGAAAATATTCTTGAGTTATGGCACGGTCCAACCTGTGCATTCAAGGATATGGCACTTCAGCTTTTGCCTTATCTTATGACAGTATCGGCAAAAAAGACCGCCCAAGGCAAGACAATTGTCATTCTTGTTGCCACCTCCGGTGATACCGGCAAGGCCGCACTTGAGGGATTTAAAAATGTAGATAACACAAAAATTCTTGTATTCTATCCTGTTAACGGCGTATCACCGATGCAAAAATTACAGATGACAACACAGGAGGGCGACAATGTTGCCGTATGTGCTATCAACGGTAATTTTGACGACGCGCAAAGTGCAGTTAAGGCTATTTTTACAAATGAGGAAATTAAGGCCGAGCTGGCAAACAAGAATATGATGTTTTCTTCTGCCAACTCAATCAACTGGGGCCGTCTTGTGCCACAGATAGTTTACTATTTTTCTACCTATTGCGACTTGCTCGACAGCGGCAGAATTGCTTTGGGTGAAGAGATTAATGTTGTTGTGCCAACGGGTAATTTCGGCAACATTCTTGCTGCTTATTATGCAAAGCAGATGGGTCTCCCAATCAAAAAGCTTGTATGCGCTTCCAACTCAAATAATGTTCTTACGGATTTCCTAAAGACAGGCGAGTACAATCGTAACAGAGACTTTTATACCACAACCTCGCCCTCAATGGATATACTCATTTCCTCCAATCTTGAGAGGCTGCTCTATCATATCAGCGCAGAGGATGACACTCTTGTTGCGTCACTTATGTCCTCATTATCTACCGACGGCAGATATACAGTATCCGATCAACTCATTGCCGACATTAAGGCTATATTCGATGCAGGATTCTGTGACGAAAAGTCAGTTGACGACACAATTAAGGCTCATTTTGACAATTACAATTATCTATGTGATACACATACGGCGGTTGCTGTCAAGGTTTACGAAAACTATGTATCCTCAACCGGCGACGATATTGTAACAGTTATTGATTCTACAGCTTCACCGTACAAGTTCTCAAAGAGCGTTCTTTCCGCAGTTATGGGAGGCGAGGAATCTATGCTTGACGAATTCCAAATGGTTGATGAGCTCAACAAAAAAACAGGTGTTGATATTCCGACTCCGCTGAAAGCACTCAAGGATAAGCAAATTCGTTTTACCGATGTGTGCGACAAGGAGAATATGAGCCAGATGGTGTTCAAGCTTCTTAATTTATAAAAAAAATAGCGGCTCGGTTGAGCCGCATTTTTGCTATTAATCACAACAGTTTTCGTTACATTTAAAGGTTTCGCAGTTTGTCTCGTATGACTTTGTTGCTGTTTGACTGCCTACCTTGATTTCGCCTGCTGTGCAGCCGTTTGACATATCGTGATATACACAATTTTTTACTTCGCAGCAGATTCCTTTGATTTCTTCTTTCATTGGTTTCACTCCCTTCAGTACTATCTTGTGCTGTTTGTTATAAAAATATACAAGGAGATTTTATGTCTTTATTTGCTATTGCTGACACTCATTTATCTTTTGGCACCAACAAGCCCATGGATTCGTTTCCCGGCTGGAATGATTATGTTGAGCGCCTTGAAAACAATTGGAACAGAATTGTTACTGACGATGATACTGTTGTTATAGCCGGTGATATAAGCTGGGCAATGAATTTTGAACAGTTGTATGCGGATTTTGATTTCATTAACAAGCTTAACGGCAAAAAGATAATACTTAAAGGTAATCATGATTATTGGTGGACAACAATCAACAAAATGAATAATTTTATTGCTGATAATAATTTTGATACCGTTAGTATTTTGCACAATAATTCATACAATATTGACGGAATATCCGTATGCGGAAGCAGGGGATGGATGTTCGATAGTGACGAGCCCCATGACGAAAAGGTTCTGGCCCGTGAGGTAGGCAGAATCAAAATGTCCCTGGATTCTGCCCAAAGCGACAATAAGATAGTTTTTCTTCACTATCCGCCGATTACCACCAATAGCTGTTGCAGGGAAATTGTTGATATATTGAGTCAATATGGTATAAAAAAATGCTATTATGGGCATCTTCACGGTGTAGCTGCAAGGCTTGCTGTTGAGGATAATATTGACGGAATTGATTTTAAGTTGATTTCCTGTGACAAATTAGGCTTTATACCTAAGTTAATATATTAAATAATGCTTGTAATTTTTTCCGTATTATGTTATAATACACGCTCGACGACAAAAATACAGTATATTTTTATGAGGAGGTCATTACCATGGCACTTAAATCATCAAATAAAATTGACACAAATACATACGAGATTGAGGTAACGGTTGATTCTGCTACCTTTACCGAGGCTTGCAAATCTGCATATATGAAGCAGAGAAAGTCAATTCAACTTCCCGGCTTCCGTAAGGGTAAGGCTACACAGGGCATGGTAGAAAAGGTTTACGGTGAGGGCGTTTTCTTTGAGGACGCACTCGAGATTGTTTATCCACAGGCTGTTCAGCAGGCATTTGACGAGGCAGGACTGAATGTTGTTGACCAACCGTACGACCTTGATGTGCCTGTAATGAGCAAGGCAGAGGGCGTAGAAATGAAAATGAAGGTAACCACTTACCCCGAGGTTAAGCTTGGAAAATACAAGGGCTTAAAGGCAACTATGATGGATACCGAGGCAACTGATGAGAATGTTGCTGAGGAACTTAAGAATATGCAGGATCGCAACAGCAGACTTATCATTGTTGAGGACAGAGCCGCAGAGATGGGCGACACAGCAGAGATTGACTTTGAGGGCTTTGTTGACGGCGTTGCGTTTGACGGTGGCAAGGGTGAGAATTATCCTCTTGAGCTTGGCTCAAACAGCTTTATTCCCGGCTTTGAGGAGCAGGTGGCAGGCCACAAGGTTGATGAGGAATTTGATGTAAATGTTACATTCCCGGAGGAGTATGAGCCTTCACTTGCAGGCAAGGACGCTGTATTTAAGTGCAAAATCCACGAGATTAAAGCTAAAGAGCTTCCTGTTCTGGATGACGAGTTTGCAAAGGATGTATCCGAGTTTGACACTCTTGACGAATTAAAGGAAGATATTAAAAAGCAAATCGCAGATAAAAAGCAAAAGGATGCTGACATCGACTTTGAAAACCAGCTTATCGACCAGGTTGTTGAGGGTATGGAGGTTGAGGTGCCTGAGTGCATGAACACACAGAAGTGTGACGAGATGATTCAGGATTACAGCTACAGACTCCAGATGCAGGGCATTGACCTCAATATGTATCTTCAGTATCTTGGCCAGACCATGGAGCAGTTCAGAGAGCAGTTTCTTGAGGGCGCAAAGAAGCAGGTACTTGTATCAATCGCACTTGATGCTATTGTTAAGGCAGAAAAGATTGAGGCATCTGATGAAGAAATCGATGCTGAGGTTGCAAAGCTTGCAGAGCAGTACAATATGGAGGCTGACCAGATTAAGGCAGCTGTACCTGCCTCACAGCTTTCCAAGGATATTGTTACAAAGAAAGCAATCGACTTTGTAGTAGAAAACGCAAAGAAAGCGTAAGATATTACCAACAGATTATAAAAAAGGATAGTGATTTATATGGCTTCAATGCCTTATGTAATTGAACAATCAAGTTCCGGCGAGCGCAGTGTTGATATTTTTTCAAGGCTTTTATCAGATAGAATTATTGTCCTTTCTGATGAAGTGAATGACCAGACTGCATCACTTGTTGTTGCACAGCTGTTATTCCTTGAGAGCCAGGACAGCGAAAAGGATATTTCGCTGTACATTAACTCTCCCGGTGGCTCTGTTACCGCAGGACTTGCAATTTACGACACCATGAATTACATCAAGTGCGATGTATCAACAATATGTGTCGGTATGGCTGCAAGCATGGGCGCATTCTTACTGTCCAGCGGTACAAAGGGCAAGAGAATCGCCCTGCCTAACAGCGAGATTCTTATTCACCAGCCTTTGGTTGGTGGCAGCGGTATCACAGGTCAGGCAACCGATGTAGAAATTGCAGCAAAGAACCTGGTCAAAACCAAGGAAAAGCTGAATCGTATTCTTGCAGAAAACTGCGCAAAGGATTACGAAACTTTGGTTAAGGATACCGACCGTGACAACTGGATGTCAGCCCAGGAGGCTATGGAATATGGCCTTGTTGACAAAGTAATCGACAAGAGATAGGAGTTTGCTAAATGGCAAGGGATGACAGCACATCAATCGTTGCAAGATGTTCTTTTTGCGGCAAGAGCGAATCCATGGTTCACAAGCTTATTGAGGGGCCGGGCGTGTTTATTTGTGACGAATGTATTGCTCTTTGTAACGAATTAATCAGCGAAGCAACGCCGCATCCTACCGGTACCGATATTTCAGATATGGTTATACCTAAGCCTATGGAAATAAAAGCGAAGCTGGACGAGTATGTTATCGGTCAGGATATGGCAAAGAAGGCACTTTCCGTAGCTGTATATAATCATTATAAGCGTATTCTTTACGGTAACGACGGCGATGTTGAACTGCAAAAGAGTAATATTTTGTTGCTGGGACCTACCGGTGTGGGCAAAACCATGCTTGCACAGACATTGGCAAAAATTCTTGATGTACCGTTTGCAATTGCTGACGCCACCACTCTCACAGAGGCAGGTTATGTGGGCGAGGATGTTGAGAATATACTCCTCAGACTTATTCAGGCCGCCGACTTTGATATAGAAAAGGCTCAGCGTGGTATAATCTATGTTGACGAAATTGACAAGATTAGTCGTAAGAGCGAAAATCGCTCTATCACCCGTGATGTAAGCGGTGAGGGTGTACAACAGGCGTTGCTTAAAATTCTGGAGGGTACCGTATCCAATGTACCGCCCGGAGGAGGACGCAAGCACCCGCAACAGGATTTTATCCAGATTGACACCACCAACATACTGTTTATTTGCGGCGGCGCTTTTGATGGAATAGAAAAGATAATTGAGAAGAGATTGGGCAAGAATTCTCTCGGATTCGGCTCGGACCTTGACAAAAACAAGGTAGAAAAGTCCGATATTATGAAGCATGTTGTTCAGCACGACTTAGTCAAGTACGGACTTATACCTGAGCTTATTGGCAGAATACCGGTTGTTACCGTTCTTGACGAGCTTGACAAGGACGCACTGGTACGAATTATGACCGAGCCAAAGAATTCCATTGTCAAGCAATATACAAAGCTGTTTGAGATGGACAATGTTCAACTGGAGTTCCGTGATGAGGCTTTGGCAGCAATGGCCGATGTAACACTGGAGCGTAAGACCGGCGCCAGAGGCTTGCGCAGTGTGTTCGAGAGTGTACTCAATGACCTGATGTTCGAGGTGCCGTCCGATTACACAATAGAAAAAATTGTTGTTACCGAGGATTGCGTCAAGAATGACGAAAAGCCTTTGATTAGAACAAACAAAAAAAGAAAGCCTACCACCCTTAATGCAAAGGATATTATGGAGGCATAACCAATGATATTACACCTTGCTAATGCAGGGTGTTTTATTTTAAAAAAAATGCAACCTTTTACAGTCTTGTATCGCTATATAGATGAAAGGACCTTTCGTAAGGCGGTGACAGTATGACAAATGACGAATACATAAGCGCAGTAAAGCGTAACAGCAACAGGCTTTACCTAATTGCTTTGTCTTATTTACAAAATCATTATGACGCCGAGGATGTAATGCAGGATACTCTACTCAAATTATGGAAAACAAACAAGGTGTTCAACGATAATGAACATATTGACAAATGGCTGACCGTAACTTGTGTTCACAAGTGTAAGGACCATTTTAGGCTGCCGTTTGTAAAACACAGTGTATCCTTGGATGAAGCAAAGGAGTTGTATACTTTTGATACTGATGTTGACTTTGATGTATTCAGAGCAGTTGCCACATTACCGCCAAAGGAACGGTTGGCAGTTCACCTGTTTTACTACGAGGATATGAAAATTGATGATATAGCCAAGGCTACTAATACAAAGTCTTCAACAGTAAAATCAAGACTGCATCGTGCCAGACTACAACTAAAATCTATATTAGGAGATGAATGGATAAATGAGTAATAGAAATAAATACAAGGATGCTATGTCAGGTGTCCATCACTCGGATGAAGCGTTAGAAAGGATTTTTGATATGACGGTTGATAAGAGAAATAATAAAAATGTTGTATTAAAGCGAATCGCATCAGCAACACTTGCATTGGCTGTGCTGATAGGTTCGGGCTATGGACTTAATCAAATTACTCACAAACAGGACATAGCGTTACCGTACGATTCATCACAGGTTGCGGCAGCCAAGCCCTTGTCTGTAATGGTTGCATACGCCGGTGAATACAAAGAAGCGGATGAATTTGAGTCGAAAGTCGGCTCACAGAATAAACAAAAAGTCTTTTATGCTATTCATTTTGCAGATATAAATGACAAGGGGGCAGTTGAAAATCTAAAAAAACTGTATAAAAATGATTGGGCAAAAATTCAAGCTGAGGCAGAGAGTATTGCTGCTGACGGATACGGCGCTTCCGTTGGAAAAAGCAGGGAGGTCCTTTTTGACAGTAACGGAAAAGAAACCGCCGTCCTTTATGAAATCCACGGCGGAGAGATAGCGATTAACTTAAAGGATTATACCAATGTTAAAAAATTGACTGTAAACAATTATAGCGAATATGGAGAAATGTATATTGCCTATTATGACTCCGAGGCAAATAATGAAACCTTCGACATTAAGCAAGTGCACGGCAAAGAAATAATTATCAGCGGTGACGAATTGCGCAAAAGTCAGGACAGCAAGATGTTTGAAAGCGGGATTGAGCATAGGGTTAATTACGGGTATGACCTAAGATGGAAGCCAAACTATCAACTTTATGAAGCTATCGGCAATGATATAAATTTCGATTTGTCCGAAATAAAGGACACAGTCACATTTACTGTGGAATATAATGACGGTACAATACAATCAGGATGTGTAAATCTATATTTTGACAGAGATGGATATATGCACTTTGCTGATTAATATAGGTGGCAGAGAAATCTGCCATCTTTTTTGCATATAACAACTCCTTTGTGCATAAGTTTAATTGTAACAGAAAGGAGCAAAGCTATGGATTTTGATAAAAAATATTCATGCCTGGAAAAAAACAGTCTTGTATGCAAAAAGAATGTGGAAATCGAAAATGATTTTCAGGAAACATTGCAGCAATTCTCCAGCGATATATATAGGGTGGTGAAGTGC
The DNA here is from genome assembly GCA_029225565.1 of Eubacteriales bacterium. Lineage (GTDB taxonomy): Bacteria > Bacillota > Clostridia > Oscillospirales > Acutalibacteraceae > Eubacterium_R. Next base: position 25,437 of record JAQXWS010000038.1, on the reverse strand, counting down.
AGCTGTCATGGATATATCACCGGTATTGATGTGGCAGAAAATTGTGTTGTAATCAATGGCAAAATACAGTTAAATTTGACATATTATAACGAAGAATCGGTGTTGTCATACGCTGATTTTGAGGAAAATTTCAATAAGACTGTAGATGTGGAGGGAATATCACAATCCGCTTTTGCCTCAGCCGAAATATGCGACAAATACAATGGCTTTCGTGTTATTAACCAGCGCAGAATAGATATTCACTGTGCGCATTGTATTACTGTTGCGGTATATGACAAGACCGGCACACCATGCCTATCTGCATGTAACGGTTCCAGGCTCAAATATGAGAGCGTTGATTGTGTAAATGTTGTTAACACCAGCCATAACAAAATTGAGTTTGACGAGGATATGCAAATTAACAACGCTGTAAACCGAATTATTAATCAATGCGCTTATGCAAGCGTTATTGATACTAAGATGATTAAAGACAAAGCGTTAATCAAAGTACATATTCGCTGTGTTATAAATTATACTTCAGGGGACGATGACCTAATAAACACGGCAGAAAAGTCCTTTGAGCTGTCCAAAATAGTGGAAATTCCGGGTATTGACGAGGATGACATAATGATACCTTGCGCTGCAATAGGCTCGTTGTATGCAAAAGCCAAAAATGCCGGCGACAGTTCAAGCTCCATTGTTCAATTATATGGCGACGCTGTTATTACAACTACAATTGTACACAAGTCTAGCGTGGATATTGTTACTGACGGATATATTCTTAATCATCATTGTGATTGCAGATATGAAAAATGCTGTTTGTCAGTCGACGGCTGCTTACTAAAGAATAGCGAAACATATAACATATCTTTTAGCTTTAACAATGATATTTGCGAGGTAAAGAATTGTCAGCTGTGCCTGCTTGATTATTGTGTGCGTGACGGCTCGATTGTTATGAAATTCAGCCTCAATGTATTGTGTATCAATTTGGAGGGCAGCGTTGTCTGTTACAGCACGACAGGGCAGACCCAATTTGGTATTGGTAACTATAGCGAAGCTATTGCCGGCGTTAGTATAAACAGCTTTGATTATACATTATCCGGAGCTAATTGCATTGATGTAAGAGCTGTACTGGATGTTGATGCTTTTGTTTACAACAATCGAGAGGTAAATCTGTTATCGGAGCTTGATATAGCCGATGAGGTTGTGGATTATCCTGCACTTACGGTGTATTTTGCAAAGCAAAACGAATCGGTTTGGAATATTGCAAAATGCTTTTCATCCGACATAGCACTGATACAAAAAGAAAACAATCTATCATCTGATGTGTTGGATTGTAACAAAATTCTGTTAATTCCGGGAGTATAGGAGGGAAAGTATGAAAAATAATATTTATTCTGATATTTCCCGGCGTACTCAGGGAGATATTTACATTGGTGTTGTGGGTCCTGTAAGAACAGGAAAATCTACCTTTATAAAACGATTTATGGATACTTTAGTTATCCCGAATATTAACAGCGAATTCCTAAAAGAGAGGGCAAGGGACGAACTGCCGCAGTCATCTGCCGGAAGAACAATAATGACTACCGAGCCAAAATTTATTCCTGAGGATTCTATCGAGATTGAGATGCAGGATAACCTCAAACTCAAGGTACGAATGATAGACTGCGTGGGTTATATTGTACCAAGCAGCGAGGGTTACATAGAGGACGACCAGCCAAGAATGGTTATGACTCCATGGAGTGACGAAGAGATACCCTTCAATATGGCGGCTGAAATAGGTACAAAAAAGGTGATACAGGAGCATTCTACAATAGGCCTTGTAATTACCACTGATGGCTCAATCAGTTCCATACCACGCGATGAATACGAGGAGGCAGAGGAAAGAGTTATCTACGAGCTCAAGGAGCTAAACAAGCCCTTTGTAGTTCTTATGAATACTATTGAGCCGGAAAGCACATCGGCTGTTGAGCTGTCAGCCGCAATGAGAGAAAAATACAATGTGCCCGTTCTTCCTGTGAATTGCCTGGAATTGACTGTGGACGAAATTAATCGGATACTCACTGATATACTGTATGAATTCCCGGTTTGCTCAATAGGTATCGACCTGCCATGCTGGTTCAAGGCATTGGACGACAACGACAGGCTAAAAACATCTATTACAGACACAATAAAGTCGGCAACATCAGGTGTTACAAATATCAGGTCGGTATATCAATTTGTTGATACGCTCACCGAAAATGATGATATTACCGAATCAAGGCTTATTAATGTAGATTTGTCAACAGGCAACATAAGTATAAGGCTTGATGTCAGTAACGATTATTTTTACGACCTGCTGTCCGATAAATGCGGTATCGAGATGAAAAACGAGCAAGACCTGCTAAACAACATAACACAGTTGTCGGTAATCAGGGACAAATATCTGCGCATTTCCAAGGCATTGCAGGATGTGGAAGAAAAGGGCTACGGCATAGTTATGCCTACTATGGATGAGTTGTCTCTTAACGAGCCGGAAATCATGAAGCAGGGCAGTAAATACGGTATCAGACTAAAGGCGCATGCACCCTCCATTCACATGATAAGATGTGACACATACACCGAGGTTGCTCCCATTGTAGGCAGTGAATCACAAAGTGAAGAGCTGGTAATGTATCTGCTAAAGGAATTTGAGAACAATCCGTCTGACATTTGGAATACTAACATATTCGGCAAATCATTACATTCCTTAGTTAACGAGGGGCTTAACAACAAGCTTAACAGAATGCCGGAGGATGCGCGAATCAAATTCAGAGAAACAATTGAGCGTGTAATCAATGAGGGCTGCAGCGGTTTGATTTGTATTATTCTATAACAAAAGGGTGGAATTAATTCCACCCTAAAAAAATGTATGCTAATATTGATGTTACCAATTGTATTATAATTATTATCGGTATTCCTATCATAAAATTTTTGTGCTTTGTTTTATGCCTGACGATTTTCATTGCTATGTATGTGCCTAAGGAACCTCCAAGTAACGCTATTATCCATAGGTCAAGCTCAGGAATGCGGTGCTTGCCTTTTATCGCTTTCTTTTTATCTGCGACGGTCACAATTATCCCTAACAAGTTTATGGCCACAAGGTAAGTAATCAACACCTTATACATTGAAACTTTTTAACTCCTTGAGGTCATAATTGCCTATGGACAGTTTTTCACCCTTTGCAAAATTATTAGCCTTAGTTTCATCAACGCCGAAGATAGCCGAACAATGCGGACAAACGAGAAAGAATACATTGCCGGATTTATATAACGGAAATTCGGCTTGTAACCTGAACTCGCCGTTAGAAAATAGGCTCATGTTAACCTTGTTATCGCATTTCGGACAGGTGATTTTTTCTGTTGCGCCGATTGATTTTACTTTTTTATAATTTCCTAATCTGTATTCCATAATAACACCTCGTTAACAGTATTTTACTATATTTAAGGATTGTGTTCAAGTATGAAAAGGATATTTGTTTTGTTATTAGTTGTTCTCCTGTGTGGCTGTAGTCGAGTGCCGATTACGGAAAATACGGAAAAAACAAGCCAACAGCATATCGAGAACGCAGCTTATGTCAAGTCGGTATGGATTGCTTACTACGAACTGCAGGATATGATAAAGGATACCGAAGCCTCGTTTTCAAGATTAATAAACAAAAGGTTCAAGCAGCTAAAGGATATGGGCTTTAACACAATTACCGTGCAAGTTAGGCCCTGTGCCGACGCTTTTTACATTTCTGCCTATTATCCGTCAAGCAAATATTGCTTTGGCTGCCAAGGGGTTTATATGCCCTATGACCCGCTAAGTGTAATGTGTGACTCGGCTCATAATTTGGGACTCCGAATTGAAGCATGGATAAATCCTTATCGTGTATCCCAGGACAATAAGATAGAAGAACTGTGTGATACAAATATTGCAAAAAAGTGGTATAGTACAAAGTCAAAAAAGTCACACATATATGTTGCAAAAAACGGTATATTCTTTAATCCGGCTTGTGATGATGTTACCCGACTTATTGTAAACGGAGTAAAGGAAATTGTCATCAATTATGACATTGACGCTATTCACTTTGATGATTATTTTTATCCCACTACCGACAAATCTATTGACTCAAAGGAATACGGTCTTTACAAATCCGGTGGCGGTACTCTGTCTTTGTCGGCATGGCGCAGGGACAAGGTGAGCAATATGGTGCATTCCGTATATAGTGTCATCAAAGATGCTGATAATAATGTTCAGTTTGGCATAAGCCCCGCTGCAAATATTGACAACAACTACAATTCTCTCTATGCCGATGTAAAAAAATGGTGCACACAGGACGGATACATTGATTATATATGTCCGCAGGTTTACTATGGATTTTACAGTGATACAATGCCATTTATGAGTACTGTAAAAAAGTGGGTCAAGCTTTCAAAAAAACCTATATACATTGGACTCCCTTTATACAAGGCCGATACCGTTGACAGATATGCCTCAGCCTCCAACAAAAGAGCGATAAACGAGTTCAAAAATAAGAGCAACATAATCTCTCGACAGATAGATTATATTGCCCATTTTGATAGTATCGATGGTTATTATATTTTTTCCTATAACTGTTTGTTTGATGATAATTGCAAGAAAGAGGTAAGCAATATGATGGGTGCTTTGTCTAACTCGTAGCTATACATACATCATTGTCCATACTGACAGAGTCAATAGTTACCTCTATTTCCTTGCCGATAATGTCACGGTTATATTCATACTGCACAGGTACATAATTCCTTGTGTATCCTTTGTATATGCCGTTACCCTCATAGCTTTCGAAAAGTACTGACTGTCTGCTCCCGATAAGAGAATTAAAGTATTCATATCTTAGCTTATTTGTGCTGTCTATCATAATGGCAGCACGCTTTTCTTTTTCTGCCTTTGGTACATTATCTCCTTTGCGTGATGCAGCTGTGCCCTCACGCTGGGAGTAGGGGAATACATGTACTTTTTCAAACTTAACTTTGTTAACAAACGCAAGGGAGTCTAAGAAATCTTCCCCCGTCTCATCATTAAAGCCAACCATCACATCCGTAGTTATTGTGGTATCACAAAAAGCGGTACGCAGCTTATTACACAAATCCAGATATTCTTTGGAGCTATAGTGTCTGTTCATATTTTTTAGGGTTTTGTCACAACCGCTTTGCAGAGAAATATGGAACTGCGGACAGAATTTGCTTATTTTTGACAGTCCGGCAATAATATCGTCAGTTATGTGGTCGGGCTCAAGGGAGCCCAGCCTGACACGCATTATACTTTCGTTCTCGGCACAGATTCTTACTGCGTCAACGATGTTGTAATCACTGCCTTTGCCGTAGGAGGACAGATTAATACCAACCAGCACTATTTCTTTTATTCCGTTTTTTGCAAGCTTGTCTATTTCCTGCCTTAGGTCATCCGGCTCCTTTGAGCGTACACGGCCGCGTGACATAGGAATGATACAGTAGGAGCAAAATCTGTCGCAGCCGTCCTCGATTTTTACAAAAGCGCGTATTCTCTCGCTAAAGGAGGTGATATCGCATTTTGTAAATTCATCACCGGTTTGGTGCTTTTCGATTCTGATTACGCGCTTTTTTGAGGCTTCGTATTCATTAATCAGTTGCAAAATATCGCTGTTATTTTTATTGCTGAGGATAATGTCAGCTTCTTTTAGGCTGTTGGCTTCGTTAGGAAAAGCCTGGGGCATACATCCGGTCAGAATTACTGTACTGTTGGGGTGCTTGCGCTTGTATTTGCGAACATTCTGCCTTGTTTTTTGGTCTGCTGTGGCTGTTACAGTACAGGAATTGATGATATAGTAATCCGCTTCATCGTTAGCAGAAACTATGGTAAATCCGGCTTTTTTCAGCAATTCTGCCATATATTCGGTTTCGTATTGATTGACCTTACAGCCGAGTGTGTAGAATGCAGCTTTCATACTTTACCTCCAAAGTTTTGTCTATTATACCAAATGTGATGAATTATTACAACAAATTTTGAATAATAATAAGTGGTGATTGTTATGAAAAAAGTATTAAGTTTGCTATTGTCATTGGCGTTTTGCTTTGCCACTCCTACCGTTGTATCCGCTGCAGAAAAGTATGATGCAAAATCTGTTGTGCTTATGGATATGGATTCCGCAACGGTATTATATAAGCAAAACGAAAACGAAAGATTATCTCCCGCATCTGTTACTAAGATTATGTCATTGTTGTTGATTCTCGAGGCTCTGGATAAAGGCAATATTTCCCTCGATGACAAGGTAACCGCAACAAAGGACGCTGTGTCAAAGGGCGGCTCCCAAATTTGGCTTGAGGAGGGGGAAGTAATGACAGTTGACCAGTTGCTAAAGGCGGTGGTGATTGCCAGCGCAAATGATGCCTGTACCGCCTTGGGCGATTATGTAGCCGGGTCACAGACTGCTTTTGTAAAAATGATGAATGACAGAGCAAAAGAGCTAAAGCTGGAGAATACTCATTTTGAAAACTGTACCGGACTCGACGATACCACAACAAATCATTATTCTTCCGCCTATGACCTTGCGTTAATATCCGGCGAGGTAATGAAATACGATAAGGTTATTAAGAAATATTCGACAGTATGGCTTGACAGTCTTCGCGGGGGTAAAACAGAGCTCAACAATACCAACAAATTAGTGAATACATACGATGGTATCACAGGGCTTAAAACCGGCACAACTTCAAATGCCGGATTCTGTGTCAGCGCTACTGCAACCAGGGATAATCTTAATTTGGTAGCGGTTGTATTGGGCGCTCCTACAAGTGAAGTCAGATTTGAAATTGCAAGTAAACTATTGGACTACGGTTTTGCGGAATATCATTCGGTAACGCCAAAAATAGATGAAAAAAAGCTAACGCCTGTTAAGGTTATCAATGGTGTATTCAAGGAACTTACACCGATTGTAGAAAATAATATGCCTTTAACACTAAAAAAAGACGATTCCAACCTAAAGTACAAATATGTCATAAAATCCGATGTTACCGCACCGGTAACAAAAGGGGATAAGCTGGGAGAAATACAAGTAATTAACGGAAAAAAGGTTATCAAAACCATAGATCTCGTATCTGCAAATACAGTAAGAAAAGTTACATTCAAAATGTTGTTTTCGCACATATTGACAAATATTTGAATAGTAGTTGATTTTTCTCACAAAATGTAGTATTATATTGTCTATATTATTATTTTAAAAGAGGTTGAAATATGTCAATAAGATTTGATGCAAAATATGCACAGAATATTGTATCCTCCTCCGATATTCGGGAGATGGCACCAAAAGCTGTTGAGGCTATGTCAACTCTTATGAGTAAAACCGGCGAGGGTAATGATTTTTTGGGTTGGATAGACCTGCCTACAAATTATGACAAAGAGGAATTTGTACGCATTAAAGAGGCTGCAGATTATATTAAGAAAAATGCAGACATTCTTATCGTAATCGGTATCGGTGGCTCGTATCTGGGGGCTCGTGCCGTAATAGAAGCTGTTAAGTCACCTAATTACAATCTCCTTTGCAAGGACACACCGCAAATTTTCTTTATCGGTAATTCCATTAGCCCCGCGTCTTTAAACGAAATTGTTGAGCTTTGCGAAGGCAAGGATATTTGTGTAAATGTAATTTCCAAAAGCGGCACAACCACAGAGCCTGCTATTGCATTCAGAGTATTCAGGGATTTAGTCAACCAAAAGTATTCGGCTGGAGAAGCTGCAAAGCGTATTTTCTGTACTACCGACAAGGCAAAAGGCACCCTAAAAGGCCTTGCTGACAAAGAGGGCTATGCCACCTTTGTGGTACCCGATGATGTTGGCGGCAGATTTTCTGTTTTAACAGCGGTTGGCCTCCTTCCAATTGCTGTTGCAGGTATTGATGTTGACGCACTTATGCTGGGTGCCCGCAATGCGCAGAACGAACTTTGTTCCGATAATATTGACGAGAATCCGTGCCTAAAGTATGCAGCGGTTCGTAATTGCCTGTACAATAAGGGCAAAAAACTGGAGACTTTTGTGTCATTTGAGCCGGCTATGGCTATGTTTAACGAATGGATTAAGCAATTATTTGGCGAGAGTGAGGGAAAGGACGGTAAGGGATTGTTCCCGTCATCCTGCGTTTTCTCAACCGACCTTCATTCACTGGGTCAATACATTCAGGAATCAGGCGGAAGCTTGATGTTTGAGACAGTGGTAAAGTTTGCCGAATGTACAAATGACTATGTTATCGGCATGCAAGAGGGTAATATTGACGGCCTTAATTTCCTTGCCGGCGAAAAGATGAGCGTAGTCAACGACAAGGCTCGCCAGGGTACTCTCCTTGCACACACCGAAGGCGGAGTGGCAAATCTCATTATCGAGGCCGACAGGCTTGACGCAGAAAGTATCGGTTATCTCATATATTTTTTTGAAAAGAGCTGTGCTGTTTCCGGCTACATTCTTGGGGTAAACCCCTTTAATCAACCCGGAGTTGAGAGCTACAAAAAGAATATGTTCGCTCTGCTTGGCAAGCCGGGCTACGAAAGTGAAAAAGAAACCCTTGAAAAACAATTGGGATTATGATACTATATAACTGTAAATAGAATATAATCCTTTAGGAGGAATAAAAATGATTAAACTCATTATTGGTAACAAAGGCGCAGGAAAGACAAAGAAGCTTATTGATTTGGTAAATTCTTGTGTCGAGAATTCTGACGGTAACGTAGTATGCATCGAAAACGAGCCAAAGCTCACTTACGATGTTTCATCCAAGGCCAGACTCCTTGAGACTGCTACATACTCAATCAACGGTCACAAGGCTTTCTACGGATTCCTTGCCGGCATTTGTGCAGGAAATTACGATGTTACTGACATTCTCATTGACGCTACTTTCAAGATTGTTGGCCGCGAGTACGAAAAACTGCCTCAGTTTTTCGATATGCTGTCCAGTCTTAGTGAGGCAACTGATGTTAATTTTTACTTTACCATCAGTTGTGACAAGGAAGACCTCCCGGTAGAGATTTTTGATTATTGCGAGGAAATCCAGTAATATAATACATTTTGCAAGCACACTTTACCGTGTGCTTGTTTTTTACCGAATTAAAAAAAGGTATTGACAAAAACAATATGTATATATATAATACTTAAGGTGAAATGTATGCAACTTGATTTTACAAATTTGTTCGGCTCATCGAACGAAATTATTGACATTGATTACAAAGTCAATTTTGATGATTTCTTTTATGGCACCTACCAGCCACTCAAAGACGGTGTTATAGTTCGCGGTCGAGCATATTGCAAAGCAGATGTCGTACATATGGACTTGGATATATCCTTCAACTTTTATGGCGTATGCGATAGATGTGTTGACGATTTCAAAAGGGAATATTCATTTTCTGTCAGCAAGATTGTTGTGCATGGCATGGACAACGATGAGGACGATTTTGACGATTATCTCGTGGTAGATAACAACAAGCTTAATCTTGATGATTTAGTCGAGGAAGAAATCAATCTTCATCTTCCGTTGAAGATGCTCTGCAAGGACGATTGTGCGGGCATTTGTCCACAGTGTGGACAAAACTTAAATCATAAAAAATGCAATTGCAAAAAAGAGGTTGACCCGAGAATGGCGGCTCTGTTGCAATTACTTGACGAAGACTGACGGTTTTCACACATAAGGAGGAAATAAAAATGGCAGTACCAGCAAGAAGAACTTCAAAAGCAAGAAAGAATAAGAGACGTTCAAGCGTTTGGAAGCTCGATGCTCCAACACTTGTAAAGTGCCCTAATTGTTCTGCATACACAGTACCTCACAAGGTATGTGCAAGCTGTGGCTATTACAAAGGCGAAGAAGTAATCAGCAAGGACTAATATCAGGAGCATTAGGCGGCTAATTGAGCCGCCTTTCTTATTATTTTGTTAGGAGGTAGCCTATGCCAAAGCCTGTTGTTGCCATCGTAGGCAGACCCAATGTCGGCAAATCAACATTGTTCAACAAGTTAATAGGTACTCGTTTGTCAATTGTGGATGATACTCCGGGTGTAACAAGGGACAGAATATACGGCGATTGTGAATGGCTGGGACACAAGTTTTTGCTTGTGGATACCGGTGGTATAGAGCCATACAGCAATGATGTGATTTTATCCCAGATGCGCTCCCAAGCACAAATTGCTATTGAGACCGCCGATGTTATTATTTTGGTTACAGATATTCGCTGCGGTGTTGTGGCATCTGACCAGGATGTTGCCAATATGCTGCAGAAGAGTGGCAAGCCAATTGTTCTATGTGTTAACAAATGTGACAAAATCGGTTCACCCGACCCGGAATTCTATGAATTTTACAATCTCGGTCTTGGTGAGCCCTTTGGTGTGTCCTCCATTCATGGACTGGGTACGGGAGATTTGTTGGACGAGGTTGTCAGTTACTTCCCGGAAAATGCAGAAGATGACGATGTGGATGACGATATAATTAATGTTGCTATCATCGGCAAGCCAAATGTCGGCAAATCATCATTAGTCAACAGAATCAGCGGAACGAACAGAGCCATTGTATCCGACATTGCCGGTACCACAAGGGACACAACCGACACATATATAGAAAATGCATACGGTAAGTTCAACTTTATTGATACTGCCGGTCTGAGGCGAAAAAGCAGGGTCAATGACGAGATAGAAAAGTATAGCATAATCCGTGCCAGAATGGCTGTTGAACGAGCAAATGTTTGTGTTATTATGATTGATGCTACCGAGGGATTCACCGAGCAAGATTCCAAGGTTGCAGGCATAGCCATCGAGCAGGGCAAAGCTTGTATCATCGCAGTAAACAAATGGGATGCCATCGAAAAGGATGGCAATACTATGAAAGAGTATAGGGACAAGCTGGCGATTGATTTTTCGTTTATGAGTTACGCTCCCATAATGTTTATATCTGCCCAAACAGGACAGCGTATAGACAAGCTGTACGAGATGATTACCTTTGTCCATTCCCAAAATTCCATGCGTATTTCTACAGGCAAGCTTAACGAAATTTTGGGCATGGCTACCGCACGAGTTCAGCCGCCTACCGACAAGGGAAAGAGGCTAAAGATTTATTATATGACTCAGGCTTCCACCAGACCGCCCACATTCGTATTCTTTGTAAATAATGCAGAGCTTTTTCATTTTTCATACCAAAGATATTTGGAAAACCAAATAAGAGAGGTATTCGGCCTTGACGGTACACCGGTACGCTTTATCGTCAGAGAGAGGGGAGAAGGCAAAAAATGAAAATGATTCTTATATGCGTTGTAATAGCAGCCATATCCTATCTCCTGGGCAGTCTCAATTTTGGAATAATAATTTCCAAAATTATTCAGAATGATGATGTGCGCTCCCACGGCAGCGGTAACGCCGGCACAACAAATATGATGCGTAATTACGGCAAAACATGGGGAATACTCACCATCATTGGAGATATGGCAAAGGTGGGAGTAGCTATCGCCATTGCGTATCTGATTGTTAAATTAACAAATCAGAGTGACTCGATACATTCTGTATTTGGGAGCAACAGCGACACAATCATAAAATCGTATTCCGGTATCTTTTGTGTAATGGGCCACATTTTTCCTTGCTTTTTTAATTTTAAGGGCGGCAAGGGTGTGGCAACCTGCGGCGGTATGTGTTTTATTATAGATTGGCGGATAGCCTTGATTCTTCTTGCCATGTTTGCTGTGACTGTAATAATCACAAAGTATGTGAGCCTTGGTTCAATTATTATGGCTGTATTTTATCCGGTATTTATGTATGTATTTCATAGAAGTGCGGTAATAACCATCATTTCTTTAGTTTTTTCTGTTATTGTAATAGTTGCACACAGAGAGAATATAAAGAGACTTATAAATCATACCGAAAACAAAATCGGAAGCAGTAAAAAATAAATTTAGCACCAATCGTGTGATTGGTGCTAAATTTATTTTATTTGTGCATATATACGCTTGTTGACGGAAAAGCAAAGGAAACGCCGTTGTCCTCGATAATCCTTTTTATACTCAAATTCACATTATTGACTATAGCCAAATGTTCGTTAATATCTCCTGTATTAGAATAGCAGGTGATAGCCAGATTAACCGATGAGTCATCAAGCTTTGATACATTCACCCTAACAGGCTCCGGCAATACATTCGGGTCGTCAATAAGGCTTTGTTTGATTTCTGTCTGACAATTCTCTATAAGTTCATTTGGGGTGGAATATTCCAGACCGAATTCCAGAGAAATAAGCCTCTTTTCCATCTTGCTGAGATTGACTATTGCGCTGTCAGCCAATTTGGAATTGGGTACGGTTACTATACTGTCCTCGATGGTTCTAATCTTTGTTGATCGCATAGTAACATCTTGGACAACGCCCATTAAATCGGGGGTTTGTATCAGGTCCCCAACAATGAACGGCTTGTCGAATACTATAACAAATCCGCCAATTAAGTCGGCTACGGCCTCCTGTGCTGCCAGAGATATAGCAAGACCGCCAACGCCAATACCGGTCAATAAACCGTTAACATTGTAACCAAGCTCGCTGATTACCATAACAACAGCAAAAGCAATAACAATTATTTTCAGTATATTGGATACGAATTTAATTGCTGTGGTGTTAATCTTGCTATCGGCATCCTCGCCAAAGTGAAACAGCAGGAACAGATTGTTTGACAAATAATTTACAAACGCCCAGCAGATAATCAATATGGTTGCTATTTTAAAGGCTTTTAGCAAAATAGGGATTGCAAAGTTTATATAAAACAGCAGAAATATACCAAGCAGTAAGAAGAAAAGAGCTAGGGGCTTTTGTAACGATTCCTTTAGCGGCTTTTTATAGCTTTCTTTATTCCTTAAAAATATCTTAGCAATAACTGATAAAATTGACTTTGCAATTTTGTTTCTGAACAGAGCTAATACTACAAAAAGCGCAATGCTTATGCCAAGAGATATAAATTTTTCGTACTCGCTAAAGAATAATTGAATTATGTTTATGTATTCTTTCACATTATCACCTCACTATATTATTTATACCACATTTTTTTACAATTCTTAATATAAATAGTAACATAACTGTAAATGTTTACACTTTGTTAACAAAATACAGGCAATAAATTAAAAATTGTTGTTGCGTTTTGATTTCTTTAATGGTATAATTTCTGTGTACTTATAAGGAGGGGACTGCTTTGAGTAAAGAATCCAAACTTGCAAAAAAAGAAATGAAGGCTGCAAAAAAAGCGGCTAAGTTAGAAAAGCAGCAAGCAAAACAGTACGAAAAGCTTGTTAAGAACATTAATAAAAAGAACGCAAAGGCAGAAAAAAAGGCCGCAAAGAAGGGCAAGCCATTTGTACCGATTGAGATTCCTACCCAGGAAGAGGCTTTTGCAGCAAACACAGATAATAAGGCAAAGCAGATAGTTAAGATGGTAATTCTTCTTCTGTTGATTGCGTATCTTATCTACTTCCTTATTATGTGGTTCAATTATGTTGCACCGGCTGTTGCTCCGCCTGAGGAGGAGGGCCCATCTGCTGCTGCCGTATATGACAGATACGAAAATCAGCATGAGATTACCACAACACCTACATACAGCGTAGCCGAAGCTAAAGAATTGCTTAAGCAGGTACTCCACGACAACTGGTACACAATCGGATACAAGAGCGACCCATCATCCGGTTCCATCAACAACACCGGCAAGGGTAATGTTAATAACTCTGAGTGTTATATGTTCTCTGCAGGTGGCAAAAAGTATGCTGTTGCAAGCAATTTGTCCGCCGTATATATCGAGAAGAACGGAGAGTACGCACCGTTGACATTCCATAATGATGAGCTTCTTGAGTTCACAACTGACAAAAACTAATACCAAATATATTAGCCCTGATTCATTTCAGGGCTTTGTTTTATGCAAGAATAAAGCCGGTCTATATGACCGGCTTTCAGACTGTCGATAAAGTGGGTTGAACACGCCAAATAATATAATATGTAACTGATTTCTGCCTCACTTGTGTAAAGAATGGTGTGTGCGATTTATAGCACTCAGAGAGATTGTAAAAGCGGCTTAGACATCCAATGATGAATCTAAGCCGCTTTTGGCGTTTTTCGTTTTTTGCTCAGTCGAGGTACCATCGTACATCTTCCCTCGCAAGAAAACGAAATTCAATCCCATTTCTCGAAGTCTGTCAGCGTATAGAAAAAGTCAAATTATAAATTTCTACACGCTGACAGACTGCGAGAAATGGGATTGAATTTCGTTTTTTGCGAGGGAAGATGTACGATGGTACCTCGACTGAGCAAAAAACGAAAAACGCCAAAAGCGGCTTAGATTCATCATTAGATGTCTAAGCCGCTTTTACAATCTCTACAACTGCGATAAATCGCCCCCACCGTCTCGCCTGCCGGTTCGGTCGGTGCTTCTGCACATTCGTGCAGAGGTCTCCACCGGAGACCCGCACCTTTACTCAAGAGAGGCAGAAATCGGTTACATATTATATTATTTGGCGTGGTTCAACCCACTTTATCGACAGTCTGATGCCACGGTAAAACCCGTGGCAAAACAAAAATTTTTACAAATTAATCATAGCAAAAACGCCGTTATGGTCTGACACAAAGCCATCCTTATTCATATCGAGGACTAAATAATCAACGGGCTCGGCGTCAGTAAACACAAAGTCGATAATTGACTCTTTATTGCCCCAGTCGGTGTATGTGGGACCAGCGTTAGCCTCATTTGACTTGGCGCAATCCTTGAACTGAGCTGATACAATATTGTATGGCTTAGAGCCCTCAACATCATTGAAATCACCGGTCAGTACAATCTTTGCCTGGGGATGGCGGTCTGTAATCAGCTCAATGGTGTCCATAATTGTTTGCGCACCGAACTCCCTGGCATCTTCGCTTGCGTTGTCAAGATGTGTGTTAAGGTGAATAAACTGCTTTTTTGTATTCTTATCTTCCAATACAACATACGAACAAATCCTGTTACATCCGGCGCCCTCATATTTGCTTTCGTCATAAATTGTTTCCGAAAGCCAAAAGGTACCGCAATCCACACACCTGAACTTATCCTTGCGCCAAAAGATGGAGTTCATCTCGCTCTTTTTTTCGTTCTCGTCGCCACCGCGGGGAATACCGTAGGAATCGTAGGCAGGCATAAGTTCTTCCAGCTTATCCATCCAGTATTGATTCATCTCCTGGGTACCGATTGTGTCAGGACTGACTGCATTCATATAAGCGGCAAATCGTTTTACACGCTGAGCGCTTGTACCCTGCTTCAGATTCCCCCAAGGGGCGGCAACATTGTAGGACACAACAGAAATATCTCCGGCCTTTACATCAAGCTCTACGGTATATTGCTCTGTTTTGGAGCATCCGGCAAGCAGGGACAGAAGCAGCGCAACGCTCATAAACAATGAAACTATCTTTTTCATACTACACCTCAAATCATTTATATCCAGATTGTAGCACAAAAAGCTTTGGTTGTAAACAAAAAGACGGACAGCAAATGCTATCCGTCACAGACTGTCGATAAAGTGGGTTGAACCACGCCCCAAATAATGTAAAATATGTAACCGATTTCTGCCTCTCTTGATTAAAGAAAGGTGGGTGCGATTTATCGCACTTGTAGAGATTGTAAAAGCGGCTTAGACATCTAATGATGAATCTAAGCCGCTTTTGGCGTTTTTCGTTTTTTGCTCAGTCGAGGTACCATCGTACATCTTCCCTCGCAAGAAAACAAAATTCAATCCCATTTCTCGAAGTCTGTCAGCGTGTAGAAATTTATAATTTGACTTTTTCTACACGCTGAGACGGACAGCAAATGCTATCCGTCACAGATAATTTACATTAAAGTACAATCTTGCCTGTATCCTTGTCGTTGATAACAAAGTAAGCCGCGCTGTCCTCTGCCTTAACATATACCTTTACGGAGCTGATAGCAGATTCCTTGTTGCCGCCTGCAACATAGGCAGCCTTTACATCCTCTACAACCTTTGCAGGGTCAATCTGCTTGCCGGCAAATTCAAAGTAAACCTGGGGTGCAGACTTCTTGGCTGACTTCTTTGGTGCGGCAGCCTTTTTCTCGGTCTTCTTTTCTGCCTTTTCTACAGCCTTTTCTACTTTCTTTTCCACTTTCTTTTCTGTCTTCTTTGCTGCTTCCTTTACAGTTTTCTCAGCCTTTGCAGCAGTTTCCTTAACAGCTTTGGCTGTGCTCTTTGCTTCTTCCTTTACTGCCTTTTCGGTTTTAGCGGCAGTCTCTTTAACAGCCTTAGTTGTCTTTTTAACCTCGTCCTTTACTGCCTTCTTTGCAGCATCTGTCTTTTTTGTAGCCATAATTAATTATCCTTTCTTCATATTGTGGGCCTTCCACATTATGGGATAATGATAATCCATTGCTAAGAGAAAATCAATATTTTTTAGTTATATTCTACATATTAAAGCACAATAAGTAGTATATAACAAATATTATTGTGCAATATGTAGCAAAAACAGGCGGTTTTCACCACCTGTCAGCAACAATTATTCTCTTCCGTCCCAACAATAGGTGCAAAGCTTGTCGGCGTCGATGCCCACCGAGTCTATCATATCGTCAAGTCTGTGATAACGCAAGGATGTAAAGTGAAGCTGTTTGCCTATCTCCTCCACCATACGCTGATACTTTTCGCTGTCGGGGTCAATGTACTCCTGAATAACAGCGTCATCGGGGTCGCGACCCTCAAGTTCTTTAATTACCCGCCTGGTTATCAGCTCCATCTCGGAGGTGGAACGGGAGAAATTAAGGTACTTGCAGCCGTAAAACAACGGCGGGCAAGCCGTTCTTATGTGAACCTCCTTTGCTCCGCTGGAAAACAGATACTCTGTGGTTTCCCTCAGTTGAGTACCGCGAACAATGGAGTCGTCGATAAGCAGCAGACTTTTGTCCTCTATCAAATCCTGAATAGGAATCAACTTCATCTTTGCAATCAAATTGCGCTTTGACTGATTAGTAGGCATAAATGAACGGGGCCAAGTAGGAGTGTACTTTACGAACGGACGGGAGTATGGAATATGCGCCTCATTTGAATACCCTATTGCGTGAGCGATACCGCTATCGGGAACACCGGCAACAACATCCGGCTTAGCATTGTCGCGTCTTGCCAAAGCCCGACCGCAGTTATATCTCATTTGTTCTACGCTGATACCCTCATAGCTGGCAGAGGGGTAACCGTAATATACCCAAAGGAATGTGCATATACGCATTTTATCGCCGGGTTGAATCAGCGTTTTTACGCTGTCGGCAGTCATAACAACCACCTCGCCGGGTCCTAATTCCTTATGTGAATCATATCCTAAATTGGAATAAGAAAAGCTCTCAAACGCCGCACAGTAGCCGTCCTCTTTTTTGCCGATAGAAATCGGAGTTCTGCCCAGCTTGTCCCTGGCAGCATATATGCCCATAGGTGTGAGAATCAGCATACTGATTGAGCCGTCGATAATATCTTGTGCATAACGAATTCCGTCGATAAAATTATCTTTTTGGTTAATAATCGACGCAACAAGCTCGGTCTGGTTAATATCGCCGCCTTGCATCTCAAAAAAATGGGTGTTGCCCTTTATGATTTCTTCTACAATTTCGTCGCTATTGTTTATCTTGCCCACGGTTGCGATAGCAAATGTACCGTGATGTGACCTAACCAAGATGGGTTGAGCCTCAAAATCGCTTATACAGCCGATACCCAGCTCGCCGTGCATGGAGTTGGACTCTTTTGTAAACTTTGTTCTGAAAGGGGCATTCTCGATATTGTGTATCGCCTTGTCAAAACCATTCTCTTTGCTGTAAACCGCAAGACCTGCTCTGCGGGTACCCAAATGAGAATGGTAATCCACACCGAAAAACAGGTCAAAAACGCAATCCTCTTTGGATGCTACGCCAAAAAATCCGCCCATAATTAAACCTAAACAGAAATTATCTGCTATTCCTCTCCTATAAATTTGCGACAATATTATAGCAAACATAATTAGCAAATACAAGTTGAATTTTTACTAATTGGGCAATACATTACTCGCCTCAATATGATTTTTTTTACAAATGATTAAAAACCCTTTGACAAATCAAAAAGGATGTGATAATATATATGAGCACTTGCGGAAGTGGCGGAATGGCAGACGCGCTAGATTCAGGTTCTAGTGAATGCAAGTTCATGAGGGTTCAAGTCCCTTCTTCCGCACCAAATAAAGCAGTTACTCTTTTGAGTGACTGCTTTATTTAATATAATCGGACTTGAACCCTCACAATAAAAAACACAAAAACTGACGCACTACTGTACGGCAGTTTTTGAGAGGAGTAACAAATGAAGTGATTATTAGCAAAAGCTTGCTTTTGGCTCCAATCACGGAGTTTGTTACGACGAAAGTCCCTTCTTCCGCACCAAATAAAGCAGTTACTCTTTTGAGTGACTGCTTTTTCAGCGTGTAGAAAAAGTCAAATTATAAATTTCTACACGCTGGCAGACTGCGAGAAATGGGATTGAATTTCGTTTTCTTGCGAAGGAAGATGTACGATGGTACCTCGACTGAGCAAAAAACGAAAAACGCAAAAAAGTGGCTTAGATTAATCATTAGATGTCTAAGCAACTTTTACAATATCTACGAGTACGATAAAACGCACCCACCTTTCTTTACTCAAGAGAGGCAGAAATCGGTTAAATACTGTATTATTTTGCGTGGTTCAACCCACTTTATCGACAGTCTGAAAGCAGTTACTCTTTTGAGTGACTGCTTTATTTAATATAATCGGACTTGAACCCTCATGATGGCATTTTATATCTCTGCCGAGAATATGAAAAAAACACCCTGCATACAGCAAAGTGCCTAATCAACTATTAAATTTATGCATAAAAATAGCACCTTGCTATTGCAAAGTGCTAAATTCATTTCTATAAGTAGATATTGACATTAGAGTTATTTCCTCAGATGTAATTTTGGGATTGTTTTTAATATGGCCAATAAAAGCCTTGCGTTGTTCATCCGTTGTCAAATGTGATATAACACACATAACAAATTCGTCATCATCAAATACTTTTCTCAGACTGTTTTCAAGACTATTTCTGATAGTTTTATCCATATCAATCACCTATTTTTACCTTGTCAATTACTCTATAATCACCAAAGCCTTTATTTTAAACGGTATAGATATAATCTCCTATATGTTTACATTCTGCGGTGTGCCGCCGTTCTCACGGGAGTCATCGGCAAGGTAAACGCTGAGATGACCCGCTACACTATCAAATATAGAGGTGCAAGCCAATGACGGCTCCTCGCCGCGAATAAACTTTACAAAATCGGCTGCAAGTCGCTGGTCGCCTCCACCGTGTCCGCCGTAAGCACCCACCATATCTCCGGATACCTTGAGGTCGTGGACCTCGACATCGCACTCCTCGTTGTGTGCATCGGGTGACGGATTAATCTTCAGTACAGTGAACTTGCTCTCCTCAAAATTGCCGAATATCTCGCCTTTTGTACCGATGATATGTATATTTCTGCGTGGCTCGGCAGAGCCTCCAACCATATTGTGGGTACCGGTTGCGCCTGACTCAAACTCCACCATAACGGACTGGTGGTCCACAACATTGTTGTCGCACTTGTAGATACAACGAGCATAAGGATTATCGGATTTCATCAATGCAATCTTGTCCTGAATAGTAGGATTATCAATGCCCTCCAGCGCATCCCACACATAAAATGACCATCTGTCCGGATGGTCAATATACAGTCTTTTGGTACTATATACGCAGGTATCAACCAGCGGACAATCCTTCATACAAATTGTGCCTGCGCCCTTTGGGGCGTTCTCGGGCTTGAACTGATACTTGCCGCCAAAGGAAGAAATTTTGCGAGGTTGGGTCTCACTCATCATCCACATCATAATATCCAGGTCGTGGCAGCACTTTGCCAGCAGCATTGTGGTGTGGCACTTATCGCTGTTTGCCCACTTGCCGCGCACATAGGAGGTTGACAAATGATGATAGCTAACATGCTCGGTGGTCTGAATATTGATAATATCGCCAATCTCTCCGCGGTTAACAATTTCTTTTATACCGTAATAGAAAGGTGTATATCGCAGAACATGACATATCATAACCTTGGAATTATTCTTTTTTGCGCAATCCACAAGCTGTCTCATTTCGCTCTCGTTGACTGCAAAGGGCTTTTCTAACAGCATATCATAGCCCAAATTCAGCAGTGGCAAAGCAGTCTCCAAATGCTGCTCGTCCATAGTGCCGTTGATGACGGTGTCGGCAATTCTGCCTCTCTTGGCAAGTTCGTCTGCGCTCTCAAAGCACATATCCTCTCCGAATCCAAAGTGCTCCATTGCCTTTTGGCGTCTGACGGGATTAGGGTCTGCAACGCCGACAATCCTGAGCATATCGGGATTGGTAACAGCCAATTCGCTGTAAACAAAGGCTCTGTGTCCGGCGCCGACAATAATAGCAGTAACAGGTTTTTGCTCCATAAAATCACCTCTCTAATTATCAAGGTGATTATACCATAACCAACATCAATTGCAATACAAATTTGACTAATTTATATTTTTCTGTATAATATCCTAATGAGGTAAATTGTATGAAAAAATTGTTAGTATTCCTAAAAAACTACAAAAAAGAATCTGTAATGGCTCCCCTGTTCAAGATGCTGGAGGCAATATTTGAGTTAATTGTACCCCTTGTGGTAGCTGCAATTATCGATGACGGCATCAGAGCAGGCAGTACAGCAACTGTACTAAAAAACTCTGCAATTCTGGTTGCATTGGCCATTGTAGGTATGATTGCCGCCATTACTGCACAATACTTTGCCGCAAAGGCTGCTACAGGCTTTTCTGCCGAATTAAGGCAATCTCTGTTCAAAAAAATCCAGGGTTTTTCCTTTAACGAAATAGACGGAATAGGCACATCCACATTAATCACCCGACTGACAACCGATGTCAATCAGGCACAAAGCTGTGTAAATATGACGCTGCGCCTGTTCCTGCGCTCCCCGTTCATTGTAGGCGGCGCGCTGTTTATGGCGCTGATGATAGATATAAAGGCAGGGCTGATATTCCTGATTGTCATTGCATCACTATCAGTAATAGTAGCAACCATAATGAAGCTGACCGTACCCATGTACAAAAGGGTGCAAAACACTCTGGACGATGTAACCCTCGCCACCAGAGAAAACCTAAACGGCGCTAAGGTAATACGAGCCTTTACAGAAGAAGAACAAGAGCTTTCAAGATTCAAGGCAAAAAACGATTTGCTGGCGCATTTTCAAAGGCAGGTCGGCAGAATATCTGCACTGATGAATCCTGTGACGTATATTGTAATCAATCTGGGTATAGTATGGCTGATTCACTACGGCGCGCTGAGAGTAAACGGAGGCTCACTCTCCCAGGGCAGCGTGGTAGCGCTATACAACTATATGAGCCAAATCCTTGTTGAGCTAATCAAATTTGCCAACCTGATTGTTACCATCACAAAGGGCTTTGCATCCGGCGACAGAATCGCCGCCGTTCTGGATATGGACAATACCCTGCAAGCAAGCAACGATACCGCTGTTGTGGACAGCCATGCCGTATCCTTTGATAATGTATCGCTGACCTACAAAAATGCCGGTGACGAAAGCCTTAGCAATATCACATTCTCTGCAGACAGAGGTGAGGTAATAGGTGTTATCGGCTCAACCGGAAGCGGCAAGTCATCGCTGGTTAATCTGATACCTCACTACTACGATTGCACGCAGGGCAAGGTTACTGTGCTGGGTCGTGATGTACGCAGCTACACCAAGGAAGAAATCAGTAGGCACATTGGCTTTGTTATGCAAAAGGCTGTACTGTTTAAGGGAACTGTGAGGGAAAATATCAAATGGGGCAATGCCAACGCCACGGATGAGGAAATTGACCGGGCGTTAAAGACGGCCCAAGTGTATGATACTATATACGAAAAAGGCGGACTGAATACACAGATTGAGCAGTACGGCTCAAATTTGTCCGGTGGTCAAAGGCAAAGAATGACCATTGCCAGAGCGCTGGTAGGCAAGCCGGAAATACTGATACTGGACGACAGCTCATCTGCCCTGGACTTTGCTACAGAAAAGGCGTTGCGTGAGGCAATACTAAATCTGGATTACAAGCCCACCCTGTTTATTGTATCCCAAAGATGCTCGTCAATGCTGACTGCCGACAAAATCATAGTGCTGGATGACGGCCAGTGCGTAGGTATGGGCACCAACGAGGAATTACTGACAAGCTGTGAGGTATATAAAGAAATATACGACTCGCAATTCTCCCAGGAGGAGGTGACGGCAAATGGGTAACAAGGTTGTTATCAAAAAGGTGCTGTCATATATCGGCAGATACAAAATCCACCTGGTGTTATCCATGCTGATGGCGCTGGTCAGCGTTGCCGGCACATTGTACGTACCGGTGCTGGTAGGCAATGCCATAGACAGAATAATCGGCACGGGAATTGTTGAGCTGAAAGAGATTGTTAAGATTCTTGTTGAAATTTGTGCCATCATAGCGGCAGTAGCTCTGTGCCAATGGATAATGAATGTGCTCAATAACAAAATCACCTTTAATGTAGTAAGGGATATGCGCCAAAGAGCATTTACAAAAATAGAGTCCCTGCCTATCAGTTACATCGACTCCCACCCTGCCGGCGAGATTGTGTCGCGGGTAATTGCCGATGTGGACCAATTTGCCGACGGACTGCTGATGGGATTCTCCCAATTTTTTACCGGTGTTGTCACCATCGTCGGTACTCTCTGCTTTATGCTGAGTATCAACATCTGGATTACGCTGGTAGTGGTTATAATTACTCCGTTGTCATTTTTTATCGCCGGCTTTGTGGCAAAAAAAACATATACAATGTTCAAGCTCCAGAGCGAAACCAGAGGCGAGCAAACATCCTTTATTGACGAGATGATAGGCAACCAAAAGGTAGTATATGCCTACTGTCACGATGACGAAAATATAGCCAAGTTTGACGAAATCAACGAGAGATTGCGTGGATATTCGCTAAAGGCAACATTCTTTTCGTCCATTACAAACCCGGCAACAAGATTTGTAAACGCAATAGTATATGCAGCTGTTGCCCTATGCGGCGCATTGCTGGCGGTAAAGACGAACCAGAGCGCCATCACCGTAGGAGTGCTGACCTGCTTTTTGGCATACGCAAACCAATATACAAAGCCCTTTAACGAAATCAGCGGCGTAGTAACCGAATTGCAAAACGCCATAGCCTGCGCTGCAAGACTGCTGCAGCTTCTGGAAGAAGAAAGCGTAGCGCCCGATAAAGAGAGCGCTGTGGAAATCACCAATGTTGACGGTAATCTTGAAATAAGGAACGTCAGCTTTTCCTACACAAAGAGCAAGAAGCTGATTGAAAGCTTTAATCTATCCGTTAAAGCAGGACAAAGAGTGGCTATTGTGGGACCCACAGGCTGCGGCAAAACCACACTTATCAATCTGCTGATGCGATTTTACGACCCTGACAGCGGACATATACTGCTGGACGGCAGGGACTACAACGACATTACTATGAAGTCCCTAAGATTCAGTTACGGTATGGTGCTGCAGGAAACATGGCTAAAATCCGGCACAATACGCGATAATATCAAGATTGGAGCCCCGGACGCCACGGACCGGGAAGTAATCCAAGCGGCAAAAAAGGCACACTCACACTCATTTATAAAGCGTTTGCCACAGGGATATGACACCATAATAGGCGAGGACGGAGGCAGTCTGTCAGCCGGACAAAAGCAGCTGCTGTGTATCACACGATTGATGCTGTGCAAACCCCCAATGCTTATACTGGACGAGGCGACATCATCAATTGATACCCGCACAGAAATAAAAATTCAAAAGGCGTTTGCCACTTTGATGGAGGGCAGAACAACATTCATTGTGGCTCACAGACTGGCTACCATCAAGGAAGCCGACATCATATTGGTAATGAATGACGGCAACATTGTGGAGCAGGGCACTCATAAGGAACTGCTGAAGAAAAAAGGATTCTACTATACTCTGTACAATTCTCAATTCCCAACAAAATAGCAAAAAATAAGGATCGGAGCACCTTTCCTTCAGCGTGTAGAATAAGTCAAATTATAAATTTCTACACGCTGACAGACTTCGAGAATTGGGATTGAATTTCGTTTTCTTGCGAAGGAAGATGTACGATGGTACCTCGACTGAGCAAAAAACGAAAAACGCCAAAGCGGCTTAGATTCATCATTAGATGCCTAAGCCGCTTTTACAATCTTTCCAAGTGCGATAATCGCACCCACCTTTCTTTACTCAAGAGAGGCAGAAATCGGTTAAACATTATATTATTTGGCGTGGTTCAACCCACTTTATCGACAGTCTGAAATAAGGAACGGAGCACCGTTCCTTATTTTAATATCATCGCTGTTACTGCAAATATCTCTCTGGTAACAAAGGTAATGTACCCCGACCATGGTGTTTTGGCGGGCATACTGTGAGTAACAAACCCATATTTCTTTGCGTACAGAGAGGCCCTGAATTGGTGAAAATCATGAGTAACCACGGTAATTTCCTTTGCAGTAATCCCCTGCTTATCAAGCAATTGTCGGGCAAACATAAAGTTTTCCTGCGTTGATGTGGATTGATTCTCAACATACAATCGCTGTGGTGATACGCCCATATCAACCAAAGCGTTGTACATACATTGACCCTCGCTGATATTTTCGTCGCTGCCCTGTCCGCCGCAAAGGACTGCAACAGCATCGGGATTGTCCTGTAGGTAATTGTATGCCGTATTGATTCTTTGCCTAAGGAATACCCCGGGTTTCTCGCCAACCACCTTACAACCCAGAACAACAACCACCTGACTGCGGGCACTATCTGTTTTGCTGTAATTTGCAATCATACCAAATAGAGTTCCAAAATACACCAGTCCCAGCATCAAAAGGGCGCACACTATGCTCACACCGACTCTTCCCCTTTTTTGGCTCCAAAGCTGCACAATTTTTGTGTTAATCTTATTCATAAAGGCTGAATACACAGCCACCAAGCCTGCAACACAGTAGCCGAAAATATTGCCCAAATTCAGTTCTCCCACTGTAATCAAAGGGCCTATGTATGCCAATAGTAAAAGTATTGCCAATAACAGAATAATTACGCGAATAATAACAGATTTTGTTCCGGTCATATCTATCCCTCCAACAGGAATATATCATACCCAACACGGGGATACAACAGAACGGACAAAGATTTACAATGCGTTTACAAAAAATTAAAAAGCCATCTGCAAAAGCAGATGGTTCAACCCACTTTTTCTACACGCTGACAGACTTCGAGAAATGGGATTGAATTTCGTTTTCTTGCGAAGGAAGATGTACGATGGTACCTCGACTGAGCAAAAAACGAAAAACGCCAAAAGCGGCTTAGATTCATCATTAGATGTCTAAGCCGCT